>VXNK01000013.1:26381-30396 GCA_009840595.1 Rhodospirillaceae bacterium
GTCCCCGGTCGTGTCCGGCTCGGGCCACCTTTTACGCCGCGGCCGCGGGCCGCGGCCCGGCCCGCGCCCCGGCGGCCGCCGCGGGGGGGGGGGCCGGGGCGCCGCCGCGCGCCCTCAACCTCTACGCCCGCCGAGCGCAGGTCTATCCCCGCAAGGTCCGCGGCCGGTTCCGCAGCCTCAAATGGGCGGCGCTGCTCGGCCTGCTCGGCCTGTACTACGTTTTGCCCTGGGTGCGCTGGGACCGCGGCCCCGGCGCGCCGGACCAGGCCGTGCTCGTCGATCTGAACCATGAGCGCGGATATTTCTTCTTCATCGAGATCTGGCCCCAGGAGGTCTACTACCTCACCGGCCTCCTGGTGCTCGCCGCGGTCGGCCTGTTCCTCGCGACCAGCCTCGCCGGCCGCGTCTGGTGCGGCTACGCCTGCCCGCAGACCGTGTGGACCGACCTGTTCATGTGGGTCGAACGGCAGATCGAGGGCGACCGCAGCGCCCGCATCCGCCTCGACAAGCAGCCCCTGTCGACCGGCAAGATCGGCCGCAAAACGGCCAAGCACGCGGCCTGGCTGGCCATCGCCTTCCTGACCGGCGGCGCCTGGATCATGTATTTCGTCGATGCGCCGACGGTCGTCGGCGATTTCTTCACCGGCGCGGCGTCGGAAACCGTCTACTTCTTCGTCGGCCTGTTCACCGCCACGACCTACCTGCTGGCCGGCATGGCGCGCGAACAGGTCTGCACCTACATGTGCCCGTGGCCGCGCTTCCAGGCGGCGATGCTGGACGAGGATTCCCTCGTCGTCACCTACAACCGCCATCGCGGCGAGCCGCGCGGCCCGATCCGCAAGGGCGAGAAGCGGGACGAAACCGGCCACTGCATCGACTGCAAGCAGTGCGTCGCCGTCTGCCCGACCGGCATCGACATCCGCGACGGCCTCCAGCTCGAATGCATCGGCTGCGGCCTGTGCGTCGATTCCTGCAACGAGATCATGGCCAGGGTCGGCCTGCCGCCGAACCTGATCGCCTTCGATACCGAGCGGCGCATGGCGCAGCGCGCGGCGAAAGAGAAGCCGGCCTACCGGCTGATCCGGCCGCGCACCGTCCTCTATTTCTTCATCCTGCTCGGCGTCGCCGGCCTGATGGTCTTTGCGCTTGCCACGCGCGACGACCAGGGCGTCAACGTGCTGCACGACCGGACCCTGTTCGTCCGCCTGTCGAGCGGCGCGATCCAGAACAGCTACGACGTGAAGGTCCTGAACAAGGCGCGCACCGCGCGGCGCTTCGACCTGACCGTCGAGGGTCTGCCGGGCGCGAAGATCGTCCTGGTCGGGCGTTCCACGGAGCCGGCGGCCCGGGTCGCCGTCAGCGCGCCGCCCGACGGGCTGGGCGAATACCGTCTCCATGTCAGGGCGCCCGCTGCCGGCATAACGGGGGAGGAGACGAAAATCCGCTTTGTCGTCACCGGCGAGGATGGCGGAACGGCCGTCCGCGAAACCACCTTCCGCGGCCCGAAGGCGCAAAACCGATGACGGCGGCGACGAACCGTAACGGCGCGCAGGAACGGCGCAGCCGCTGGATTCCCTGGACCTTCGTCTGGGGCTTCATCGTCATCCTGGCGGCCAACGGCATCATGGTCTTCTTCGCCTTCGACAGTTTCACCGGCGTCTCGGCCGACGACGCCTACCGGCGCGGCCTCGGCTTCAACGAGCAGCTGGCGGCGAAGCGGAAGGCCGCGGCGCTGGGCTGGCAGGTCGCGGCCCGGCTCGACGGGACGGCGGCCGGTCGGCGGCTGACCCTGGCGCTGCACGACAGGGCCGGCCGGCCGCTCTCGTCGGCCGACGTGCGCGCGGAATTCCGCCGGCCCATCGAGCGCGGGCTCGCTACAACCGAGACCGACACGCGCTTGTGGTGGAGGTCTGAAGCCCAACGCACCGGGGGGTAGTGTAGCGCGTTTTCGGCGGTGTGTGGCGGCGTTTCGACTTCAGCGCGAACCGGACGATGCGGTCACGTCCCGGTTGCGGGCCATGTCTCGGTACTGCTTCAGGATCGCCCTTGCGCGGGAGCGGCGGCGCTTCGCACGCACATGCATCCACTCGCCGACATGGTATTCCGCCTCGACCCGCTCCCGGCCCCAGAGCCGGACCGCGAACTGCCGCAGCGTAAGCCCCTCCGCCTCGCTCTCCAGCGCCAGCAGCAGCTCGCCGTCCCCGTCGTCCCCCGTGCCCGCCGCCCCGGCCGAGGGACCGGCAGGCCGGACCACACGTCCTCGATGCGCGCCACGTCGCGCTCCACCACGAGGCGCAGCCCGCCGTCCTCGGGGAAGTCCGTGCCGGGCGGCAGGCGGACCGGGACCGACACGCCCGGCCGCTCGATCCTCAGCATCAGCGCGCCGTCGGCGAGACGCAGCCCGGAGAGCGCCGCCCCGCCCTCGACCGCGAGCCGCACCAGCGGCGGCATGTCGAACGTCACTCGGCCCTCGATCACGCCGGCGCCCGCCCAGAAGGGCGCGAGCGGCAGGTCCGCATAAGGATCCTCCCAGGCCAGCATGCCGAAGCGCAGGGCGCCGGCATCGGCGGCGGTTCTCAGGCGGACCGGGAACGGCGCGCGTTCCGGCAGACCGGGCGGCAGGCGGTGGCGGCCCCACGCCGAGCGATACGCCTTGCTCGCCCGGATGAAGCGCCAGGCCCGCACGGCGTCCCATCCGCGCACCTGCCGCGCCATGTGTCAGGCGATGCTCACCAGCGGGAAGTAAACTCGACACCGACCGTATGCTCCGGCCTGGCCGCGTCGCTCTCGCGGCGGGTCGCCTTGAGGCCGAACGAGAGGTCCGGCGCGCTGCGGCTCTCCGGCGAGAGGCGCCAGCCGAGGCTGTAGTCGCGTGCGGCCGTCGCGAGCCCGAGGCCGACATGCGGGCTGCCGGTGAAGCGGTCCCCGAACACGGGGAACCCGTATGCCGCCTCCATGGACCAGCGGGACGTGGCGTCGCTGCCGCCTGCCCCAGACCCCGCTCCGGCGGTGCGCTCCTCCAGCGAGGCGTTCGCGAACAGCGCATCCAGCCCGCCCGTGGCCTGCCCGCCGAACGCCTGGCGCATGCTCAGCGTCGGCCCGCGCTTCGTCGCCGGGGCGGGATCGTACGAGAGCGAGGCGGCGTAGCCCCGGTCCCTGAACGCCCCGTCCTCGTGCGCCAGCAGGGTGCGACCCGAGAGGTCGAGCGAGAGCCCGAGCGCCGGGTCGGTCCACGCGATGCCGCCGCCGAGCTCGACCCCGAAGCCGGTCTCGGCGTCGCCGCCGTCATGGCGCGCGCCTATCTCCAGCTTCGGCGTCAATTGCCCGCCGTTCTCAAGGGCGACATGCCAGCTGCCCTCCAGCCCCAGCCGGAGCCGGGTCACGTCGGACTCGGTCGCCCGCAGCTCGCGCGTGTCGTCCGAGGACGTGCGCGCCCACAAGGCGTCGGAAGTGAGCGCCAGCGCGGGACCGGAGCCCGGGGGCGGAACCAGCAGGTCGCCCCGCATGCCCGCCGCCGCCATGAGCCAGCTCGTGTCGGCGCTCAAGGTCTGATCCGGAGTCTTGAGCGTGACCTCGCCGGAGCCGTAGCCCGCCGCGCCCCAGAGCTTGAGGCGTTCGGACGCCTGCCAGGCTCCGTAGGGGATGGCCGCCGTCAGCGACGCCTCCACCGTACCGTCACCGCCAGCGGCGATGCCGGGAGCGGGTGGGCCGTCAGGGTGAAGGAGGCATCGCCGCCCTCGGTCACGGAGGCCGCATCCGCCGCGACGCTCACCACCGGCAGCGCCGCCACGTCGTCGTCGAGGACCGCGACGGTCCCCGAATATGCCGAGCCCACCGTGTAGCCGTTGCCGCTCGCCAGCGACGCCGTGACCGAGCCGTCCGGCTCGTCCGTGGCGTCGTCCGTCGTCGCCACCGTCAGCGTGTAGCTGCCGGTCATGGTGCCTGTCCCCGTGACCGGAGATCGTCGCACTTGCCCCTTCATCGCGCACCCGGATTCCGCTCATTCGCCGCGCGG
>VXNK01000145.1 GCA_009840595.1 Rhodospirillaceae bacterium
TGCGCCTTCTGCCATTTCGGCCCGGCCTTCACCAACGGCGAGTTCGCCGATGCCGCCCTGCCGCATTTCGCCGGACCCGGCCGGGCCGATCCCGGCCGCTTCGGCGGTATCCGCAAGTTGCGCAAGAGCCCCTACACCCTGCTGGGGCGCTTCAACGACGATCCGGCGCGGACCACTGCCGTCAAGACCCGCCATGTCCGCCTGGCCCACAGCAATTTCGGCGAATTCCGGGTGCCGGGCCTGCGCAACGCGGCGCTCACCGCGCCCTATATGCACGCCGGCAGCCTGACGACGCTCACCGACGTGATCCGGCACTATTCGACCCTCGATGAGGAACGGCTGCACGCCGGCGGCGAACGGATCCTGCGCCGGCTCGACCTGAGCGCGCAGGAACAGGCCGATCTGGTTGCGTTTCTGGACAGCCTGACGGAACGCGATCCGGCTCACAATGTCGTAAGGAAAGACGGAATCGCCCCCTGCCGTTGATGCGCCGCCTTTCGAGGCCGATTGAATTTCTGCCGGAATTCGCTATTCTCCCGCCCATGCCGGCCTTCCTCGAATTCGAAAAGCCGATCGCCGAACTCGAAGGCAAGATCGAAGAATTGCGCCATCTGACGGACGGCGGCGCGCTCAATATTGCCGAAGAGGTCGGCCGGATGCAGGAAAAGGTGGAGCGCATGCTGCGCACCACCTACGCGAAGCTGACGCCGTGGCAGAAGGTGCTGGTCGCGCGCCATCCGGAGCGCCCGCACGCCCTGGAATATATCGAAAACCTGTTCGAGGATTATCTGCCGCTGGCCGGCGACCGCGCCTTTGCCGAAGACCGCGCCATCGTCGGCGGCCTCGCGCGCTTCGACGGCCGCTCCGTGGTCGTCATCGGCAACGAGAAGGGCCACGACACCGAATCGCGCCTGACCCACAATTTCGGCATGGCCCGGCCGGAGGGCTACCGCAAGGCGATGCGCCTGATGCGGCTGGCCGAGCGGTTCGGCCTGCCGGTCGTCACGCTGGTCGACACGTCGGGCGCCTATCCCGGCAAGGGCGCCGAGGAGCGCGGCCAGGCCGAGGCGATCGCCCGGTCGATCGAAACCTGCCTCGATCTGGAAACGCCGCTGATCGGCGTCGTGATCGGCGAGGGCGGCTCCGGCGGCGCGATCGCGCTGGCCGCGGCAAACCGGGTGCTCATGCTGGAGCACGCGGTCTATTCGGTGATTTCGCCCGAAGGCTGCGCCTCCATCCTGTGGCGCGATTCGGATGTTGCGCAGGACGCCGCAGAGGCCCTGAAGCTGACGGCGCAGGACCTGTTGGACCTGGAGGTGATCGACGCCATCGTGCCGGAACCGGTCGGCGGCGCCCACCGCGACAAGGACCTCATCTTCGCCAATGTGAAGGCCGCCATTGCCGCCGCGCTCGAAAC
Source organism: Rhodospirillaceae bacterium (assembly GCA_009840595.1). Taxonomy (GTDB): domain Bacteria; phylum Pseudomonadota; class Alphaproteobacteria; order Bin65; family Bin65; genus Bin65. The sequence goes on from VXNK01000145.1 coordinate 1,418, forward strand.
GCTGCTCAAGTCCGACGGCCCGGTCCTGCGCAAGCAGCGGCGGGAGAAATTCCTCGCCATGGGCCAGAAGGGCCTGGGGTAGGGCCGGCGCGCCCGGTCAGCTTTCGGCGTCGCCCGTCCGCTCGGCTTCCAGTTCGGCGCGCAGCACGTTCTTGGCGATCTTCTCGATGGTCGAGCGCGGGAAGTCGTCGACCAGGCGGACCTCCGTCGGCACCTTGAAGTCGGCCAGCGACTGCCGGCACGCTGCAATGATCCGCTCGCCGTAGTCCGGCGGCGCCTTGGCCGCTCCGCCGTCGACCAGGATGTAGGCGACCGGCACCTCGTCCAGCATCGGATGCTTCTTCGCGACGACCGCGACTTCGCGGGCCAGCGGCTGTTCGGCGATCACCCGTTCGACCTCCGAGGCGGCCACATTCTCGCCGCCGACCTTGAGCATGTCCTTGGCCCGGTCGGAGAAGCTGCAGAAGCCGTCGCTGTGGACGGTGATCTTGTCGCCGGTGGTGAAGAAACCCTCGTCGTCGAACGCCTCCGCCGTCGCCTCCTCGTTGCCGAGATATTCGGCGAACATGGAGATCCCGCGCACGCCGCGGACAAACAGGTCGCCGGTCTCGTCCGGGCCGACCGGGTCGCCTGCCTCGTTCAGCACGCGGATATCGTATTCGACCGAGGGCTTGCCGACGGAGAGCGGCCGGTTCGGCAGATGGACGTCGCCGACGAAGCCGTGGCTGACGGTCTCGGTCATGCCCCACCATCCGATCGTCTTGACGCCGAAAATCTCGTCGGTCGGCGGGCTGCAGATGCCGTTGCCCATCAGGCGGATCGGGTGGCGCTCCGGGACGTCGTGATCCATCAGCGCCCGGTTCATGAAGGGCACCATGCTGGTCCAGGTGCAGCCGTTGCGGATCGCCACGTCCCAGAAGCGGCGGGCCGAGAAGCGCGGCTGGACCACGCAGCCCGCGCCGACCCACAGCGAGGCGAGCGCCGAATAGGCCTGGGCGTTGGCATGGAAGAGCGGCAGGTAGGTCAAGTGGCAGTCGGTCTCGCGCAGGTCCTCGTGCAGCGCGTTGATCTTCGCGCCCCACAGGCCGTTGCCGTGCAGCCAGAGCACCGCTTTTGGCCGGGAGGTCGTGCCCGAGGTGAACTGGACCGAGAGCGGCGCCATCGGGTCGGCCGGGCGGCGCGGCGCATCGGCCGGATCGCCCGCCAGCCGGGCGAAGCTGTCGCCGCCCGGTCCGCTTCCGGGCCCGCTGCCCGGTGCGGGCGCCTCGCCATTGTCGGTATCGGTGACGGCGACCCAGCGCAGATCCTTGCAGGCGCCGCCGACCATGGCGGCGAATTTCGGCTGGGTGATCGCCGCGACGGCGCCGGAGTGGTCGGCGAAATAGGTCATCTCGTCGGCCGCCGAGCGCGCGTTGGTGGTCACGCAGATCGCCCCGATCTTGGCGCACGCGAACCAGGCGAACAGGATTTCCGGGCAGTTGTCGAGATGGACCAGGACGCTGTCGCCGGCCTTTATGTCCCGCGCCGCCAGGCCGGCCGCCACGCGGTCGACCTCATGGGCGAATTCGGCGAAGGTCCAGCTCGCGCGCGGCCCGGCGAACGGCTCCCAGATCAGGAACGGCTTGTCCGGATGGCTCGCCGCCCGCGCGGCGACCAGCGCCGGGATGTCGAAGCCGGCAAAGGGATGAACGAGAGGCGATTCGATCCGGCGCATGGCGCAACACCTGCGATTGGCGGGGCGCGCCGGTTTTAGGGCAAGCCGGCGTAGCGCGGAAGCCCGGCTCCGCGAGGTCACTCGGCCGCCTTGCGATTCGGCGGGCACTGGCTTCTATTGCGCAGAGCGTCAATCAGCGGACGGAGCTATGACCGGCTGGCAGTTCTGGATCGACCGGGGCGGCACCTTCACCGACGTCGTGGCCAAGGCGCCGGACGGGCGGCTGGCGACTCACAAGCTGCTGTCGGAGAACCCGGAGCGCTATCCCGACGCCGCGATCCAGGGCATCCGCGACATGCTCGGTCTGGCCGCCGGCGAAACGATCCCGGCCGAAGCGATCGACGCCGTGAAGATGGGGACGACCGTCGCGACCAACGCCCTGCTCGAGCGCAAGGGCGAGCGCACCCTGCTGGTCGTCACCCGGGGCTTCGCCGACGCGCTGCGCATCGCCTACCAGGTCCGCCCGCGCCTGTTCGCGCGCAACGTCGTGCTGCCGGAGCTGCTCTACAGCCGGGTCGTCGAGGTGACCGAGCGGGTCATGGCCGACGGCACGGTCGAGACGCCGCTCGACCTCGCCGGCGCCGAGGCGGACATCCGCGCCGCTTACGACGCCGGCTACCGCTCGGTCGCGATCCTGTTCATGCACGGCTACCGCTATACCGACCATGAGAAGGCGGTCGCCGTCCTGTGCCGGGAAATCGGCTTCGCCCAGGTCTCGGTGAGCCACGAGGTCAGCCCGCTGATGAAGCTGGTCGGGCGCGGCGACACCACGGTGGTCGACGCCTACCTGTCGCCGATCCTGCGCCGCTACGTCGACCGGGTCGCCGCCGAGATCGGCGATACCGCGCTCATGTTCATGCAGTCCAACGGCGGCCTGACCGACGCGCGCCGCTTCCAGGGCAAGGATTCGATCCTGTCCGGCCCGGCCGGCGGCATCGTCGGGGCGGTGCGCACGGCGGAAATGGCCGGCTTCGACAGGCTGATCGGCTTCGACATGGGCGGCACCTCGACCGATGTGTCCCACTATGCCGGCGAGTACGAGCGCGCCTTCGAGACGCTGGTCGCCGGGGTGCGGATGCGCGCGCCGATGATGCAGATCCACACCGTGGCGGCCGGCGGCGGCTCCATCCTCCATTTCGACGGCGCGAAATACCGCGTCGGGCCCGACAGCGCTGGGGCCGATCCGGGACCGGCCTGCTACCGCCGCGGCGGGCCGCTCACCGTCACCGACGCCAACGTCATGCTGGGCAAGATCCAGCCGGACCACTTCCCCGCCGTGTTCGGGCCGTCCGGCGACCTGCCGCTCGACCGGGAGGTCGTCGTCCGGCGTTTCGCCGCGCTGGCGCAGGAGATCGAGCGGGCGACCGGCGACCGGCGGACGCCGCAGCAGGTCGCCGAGGGCTTCCTCACAATCGCGGTCGAGAACATGGCCAACGCGATCAAGGAAATCTCGATCCAGCGCGGCTACGACGTCACCGAATACACGCTGGCCTGCTTCGGCGGCGCGGCCGGCCAGCACGCCTGCCCGATCGCCGATACGCTGGGCGTCACCCGGGTCTTCATCCATCCCTTCGCCGGCGTGCTGTCGGCCTATGGTATGGGCCTCGCCGATGTCCGCGCGCTGCGCGAGACCGCCGTGGAGGCGGTGCTGGACGCCGGCCTGGTCGGCGAATTGGACGCCACTCTGGACAGGCTCGCGAATTCGGCAGTATCGGAAATTTCCGATCAAAATGTTCCCACTGAAAATATTGCGGTCCACCGCCGTGCCCACATTCGCTACGACGGCACCGATGCGGCCATCGTCGTGGCCGCCGGGACGCTTCAGGAAACGGTCGCCGCCTTCGAGGACGCCCATCGCCAGCGCTACGGCTTCACGGTGCCGGAAAAACCGATGGTCGTAGAGGCGGTCTCCGTCGAGGCGGTCGGCGCGACCGACCGGGTCGAGGACGCCGTGGTTGCGCGCAGGAGCGACGCCGCTCCGGCCGCGATCGACCGGGCGCGCTTCTTTTCCGGCGGAGAATCGCACGAATCCGCCATTTTCGACCGCGACCGGCTGCAGCCCGGCGACCGCATCGCCGGCCCGGCCATCGTCCGGGAAGCGACTGCGACCACCGTCGTCGAGCCCGGCTGGGCCGCCACGGTGACCGACCGCAACCACCTGGTGCTCGAGCGCGTCGTGGCGCTCGACCGCGGCGTCGCCGTCGGCACCCGGGCCGATCCGGTGATGCTGGAGGTGTTCAACAACCTGTTCATGTCGGTCGCCGAACAGATGGGCTCGGTGCTGGAGAACACCAGCTACTCGGTCAACATCAAGGAACGGCTGGATTTCTCCTGCGCGATCTTCGGCCCGACCGGCGACCTGATCGCCAACGCGCCGCATATGCCGGTCCATCTCGGCAGCATGAGCGAGAGCGTGCGCGCGATCATCCGCCGGCGGGCCGGCACCATGCGGCCGGGCGAGGTTTATGTTCTCAACGCGCCCTATGCCGGCGGCACCCATCTGCCGGACGTCACCGTTATCACGCCGGTCTTTGCGGAAAACAGACAGACCATTCTGTTTTTTGTCGGCTCGCGTGGCCATCACGCCGATATCGGCGGCATCACGCCCGGCTCCATGCCGCCGGACTCCCGCGTCGTCGAGGAAGAGGGCGTGCTGTTCGACAACGCCCTGCTGGTGGAGGATGGCCGCTTCCTGGAGGCGGAGACCCGCGCCCTGCTGACCGGCGCGCGCTATCCGGCGCGCAACCCGGACCAGAATATCGCCGACCTCAAGGCCCAGATCGCCGCCAACGAGAAGGGCGTGCAGGAGATCGGCCGCATGATCGGCCAGTTCGGGCTCGACGTCGTCCACGCCTATATGGGCCATGTCCAGGACAATGCCGAGGAGCAGGTCCGCCGGGTGCTCGACCGGCTGTCCGACGGCGCATTCGTCAGCCCGATCGACGCCGGCGGCGAGATCCGCGTCGCCATCCGGGTCGACCGGGAGAGGCGGACGGCGGATATCGATTTCACCGGAACGTCCGATCAGCTGCCGAACAATTTCAACGCGCCGTCGGCGGTGTGCCGCGCCGCCGTGCTCTACGTCTTCCGCACCCTGGTGGACGAGGACATCCCGATGAACGAGGGCGTGCTCAAGCCGCTCAACATCGTGATTCCCGACGGCTCGATGCTCAAGCCGCAATATCCGGCCGCCGTCGTCGCCGGCAATGTCGAGACCTCGCAGATCGTCACCAACGCGCTCTACGGCGCCATGGGGGTGCTCGGCTCGGCCCAGTCGACCATGAACAACGTCACCTTCGGCAACGACCGGCACCAGTATTACGAGACCGTCGCCGGCGGCATGGGGGCGGGCGAGGGCCATGACGGGGCGAGCGCCGTGCAGACCCACATGACCAACGCCCGCCTTACCGATCCCGAAGTGCTGGAGTGGCGCTTCCCGGTGCTGCTGGAGGATTTCCGCCTGCGCCACGGCTCGGGCGGGGCGGGGCGCTGGCGCGGCGGCGACGGCTCGGTGCGCCGGCTGCGCTTCCTGGAGGACATGACGGTCGCCATCCTGGCCTCGCGCCGCATCCATGCCCCCTTCGGCGCGGCGGGCGGCGAATCCGGCGCCAAGGGCCGCAACTGGGTCGAACGCGCCGACGGCAGCACCGTCGCCATGACCGGAACCGACAAGTGCCAGGTCGGCCCGGGCGACGTGTTCGTGGTCGAGACGCCCGGCGGCGGCGGCTACGGCGCACCGGCGGCGATGCGCGAGGCGGCCGAATAGACCGATTGCCCGGGCGGGGTTGCGGCCATAGTTTTCGGCCATGACCGTTGCCGAACCCCTGCAATTCAAAGACACGCGCGCCGAGGAAAAGCGCCGGGCGCGGCTCGACGCCGTCCGCGCCATCGTGCTGGGCGCGCTGGGCGGCCTTGAGGCGCGGGTCTGGCTCTACGGGTCGTTCGCCGACCGGACGGAACGGGTTTACAGCGACATCGACGTCGCGATCGATCCGGCCGCGCCCCTGCCGGCGGGCTTCCTCCTGGACCTCCACGAGACGCTGGAACTGAGCACGGTGCCGCGCACCGTCCATGTCGTGGACCTGTCCGACGCGGATGCCGAATTTGCCGAAACCGTCCGGCGGAAGGGCATCCTGTGGAGCGGTTGACCCGGCGGCTGCACGATGCCGAAGCGGCCCTGGCGCGGTTCGGCGATATTCTGGCGATCGAAGCGCCGACGGACGTCGAGCGCGACGCCGCGATCAAGCGCTTCGAATTCACTTTCGAAGCCGTCTGGAAGGCGGCGCAGCGCTATCTGGCGGTCATGGAACAGATCGAGGCGGGATCGCCGGGCGCCGTGATCCGGACCTGCCGGGAAGTCGGCTTCGGCGACGACGACGCAGCCGAGGCGCGCTTGCAGGCCGCAAAGGACCGGAATCTGACAAGCCACATGTATAGGGAAGAGGTGGCAGCGGCGATCTTCTCGCGGCTGCCGGAACATCGCGACACGCTGGCCGCCTGGTTCTCGGAGGTTGCCGCCCGCACCCGGCAGGAGCCTTAAGGCGCGGCGCCTTTTACCGGCGCTTCACCCGGCGGGCGCCGCCCCTGCCGCTCCGCTCCTCCGTCTCTCCTGTTCCCAACCGGCAGCTGGGGCGATAGGGTCGCGCGTCCTCGATCTTCGGCCGGCCGCCCCGGCGCCCCGCAATGCCCTCCCTCGACGCCGCCCTCGACATCCTGAAACGGACCTTCGGCTATGACGGTTTCCGGCCGGGCCAAGCGGAGATCGTCGGCGCGCTGATGAACGGCGAGAATGTGCTGGCGGTGATGCCGACCGGCTCGGGCAAGTCGCTGTGCTACCAGCTTCCCGCGCTGGCGGGCGAAAGCCTGACCGTCGTCGTCTCGCCGCTGATCGCCCTGATGCGCGACCAGGTCGCGGCCCTGCGCCTCAACGGCGTGGCGGCGGGCGCGCTCAACTCGGCGACGCCGCGGGCCGAGGCCGCAGAGACCCACCGGCAGTTGCGCGAAGGCCGCCTGCGCCTGCTCTACATCTCGCCGGAGCGGCTGATGCGCGAGGACGTGCTGGACGGTCTCGCCCGCTGCGCGCCGGCCCGTTTCGCCATCGACGAGGCGCACTGCATCTCGCAATGGGGCCACGATTTCCGGCCCGACTACCGCCGCCTCGCCGAACTGCCGGACCGGTTTCCCCAGGCCCGGTTCAGCGCCTTCACCGCGACGGCGGACGCTATCACCCGGCAGGACATCGTCGAGCGGCTGTTCGCCGGCGCGGCGAAGGTGTTCGTTGCCGGCTTCGACCGGCCGAACCTGCGGATCGGCATCGCGCCGCGCACATCGGCGGGCCGGCAGATCGACAGCCTGCTCGACCGCCACGACGGCGCGTCCGGGATCGTCTACACCCTGTCGCGCAAGGCCGCGGAACAGACGGCAGCGCGCCTGTCGGCGGCGGGACGGACCGCGCTGCCCTACCACGCCGGCATGGAGCAGGCCGACCGGGACCGGCACCAGGACCGCTTCCTGACCGAAGACGGCGTCGTCATGGTCGCGACCATTGCCTTCGGCATGGGCATCGACAAGCCGGACGTCCGCTTCGTCGCCCACGCCAACATCCCGTCGACCGTCGAGGCGTATTACCAGGAGATCGGCCGCGCCGGGCGCGACGGGCTGCCGGCGGAGACCCTGATGCTCTACGGCATGGACGATATTCGCCTGCGCCGCCTGATGATCGACGATTCCGACCGGCCGGAGGAGGCCAAACGCGTCGAGCACCAGCGGCTGAACGCGCTGCTCACCCTGTGCGAGACCGCCGGCTGCCGGCGCCAGGCGCTGCTCGGCTATTTCGGCGAGCCCTGCGACCCGTGCGGCAACTGCGACCGCTGCCTGAACCCGGTCGAGACCGTCGACGGCACGGTGATCGCCCAGAAGGCGCTGTCGGCGGCGCTGCGCACCGGCCAGCGCTTCGGCGCCGAGCATCTGGTCGCCGTGCTGCGCGGCGAGGAGACGGAGAAGGTGCGCCAGCACCGCCACGACGAATTGCCGACCTTCGGCGTCGGCGTGGACATCGGCAAGCCGCTCTGGCGCTCCTACCTGCGCCAACTCGTGGCGGCGGATGTGCTCAAGATCGACATCGGCGGCTATGGCGGCCTGCAACTGGGCGGCAAGGGGCGGTCGGTCCTGAAAGGCGCGGAAAGCGTGGCGCTGCACGGCGAGGCCGCGCGCGAACCGCAGAGCCGCAAACGCGCCGCCGCCCCGTTGCCGGAAAATGTCGACGAACAACTGTTCGCCCGGCTCAAGGAACTGCGGCTGGAAATCGCCGGCGAGCAGGGCGTGCCGGCCTATGTCGTGTTCCACGACCGCAGCCTGCAGGACATGGCCGCCCGCAAGCCGCAGAGCCTCCACGCGCTGGCCGCCTGCCACGGCGTCGGCGCCGCGAAACTGGAGCGGTACGGCGAGCGGTTCCTGGCCGAGATCGTGGCTGCGGGCGACGGTTGAAGGGTCGGGCGGGACCGCGGATGCGACGCGGACATACCGCGGCAAAATCCTTACCCGTCATTCCGACCGGAGCGGCCGTCAGGCCGCGGAGCGGAGGAATCTCAGGGCCGTCGTCCGGTGCTTGTTCGACAGGCAGAGCCGAGATCCCTCCATTCGCTCCGCTCAGTCGGGATGACGGATTGGATATAAGGGGCCAGCGTGCCGCGGATGGCGGCGGGGTGACCGGTTACGCGCTGGGACCGGCGCTGCTACCATCCTGCTCCTTCCACTGCGATGGGACGTCACCCATGACCGAATTGCCCGATCCGGCCGCAATGAAGCAGCGGGCCGCAGCACTGGCGAAAATCCGCGACCTGGTCGGCGCGCGGGGCTGGATCGATTCGGCCGAGGGGATGGCGCCGCATCTCGAAGAACAGCGCGGCAATTTCACCGGCGCGGCGGCGGCGGTCGTCAAGCCGGGCTCTCCCGAAGAGGTCGCGGCGGTGCTGCGCCTGTGCCACGAGGCCGGCCTGCCGGTGGTGCCCCAGGGCGGCAACACCAGCCTGGTCGGGGCCTCGATCCCGTATGAGGACTTTACCGGGGTCGTGCTGTCGACCGGCCGGCTCAACCGGGTCCGCGAGCTCGATCCGATCAACAACACGGTCACGGCGGACGCCGGCTGTATTCTCCAGACGATCCAGCAGGCGGCAAGCGACGCCGACCGGCTGTTCCCGCTCTCGCTGGGCGCCGAGGGCACCTGCCAGATCGGCGGCAACATCTCGACCAACGCCGGCGGCGTCGGCGTGCTGCGCTACGGCAACATGCGCGAGCTGGTGCTCGGCCTCGAGGTCGCGCTGCCCGACGGGCGCCTCTGGGACGGGCTGCGCGGCCTGCGCAAGGACAACACCGGCTACGACCTGAAGCAATGGTTCATCGGCGCGGAAGGCACGCTGGGCGTCATTACCGGCGCTGTCCTGAAACTGTTTCCGAAGCCGCGCGAGACGGTGACCGCGCTGGCCGCGATCCCCGGCCCGGACGCGTCGCTGCGCCTGCTCTCCGCTCTGCAGAGGGAGACCGGCGGCGGCGTTTCCGGCTACGAAATCATGACCCGGGTCGCGCTGCAAATGGCGCTCGACCATATCGCCGGCAATCGCGATCCGTTCGACCGCATCCACCCCTGCTACCAGCTGATCGAACTGACGGGCCCGCGGACCGACGGTTCCCTGCGGGCCGGGCTGGAGGCTGTACTGGCCTCGGCGATGGCGGAGGGCGACGTCCGCGATGCCGTGATCGCCGAAAGCACGGCCCAGGGCCGCGCGCTGTGGCGCCTGCGCGAATCGATCAGCGAAGCGCAGAAGTTCGAGGGCGCCTCGATCAAGCACGATGTCGCCGTGCCGGTCAGCCGCGTCGCCGATTTCATGCGCACCGCAACGGCGGCCTGCGAGGCCGAACTCGACGGCATCCGCGTCGTCGCCTTCGGCCATGTCGGCGACGGCAACATCCATTACAACGTGAACCAGCCGGCCGAGGGCTGGACGGGCGACAGATTCATGGCGGAGCAGCCGCGCTTCAACCGGATCGTCCACGACATCGTGACGGAGATGCGCGGCTCGATCAGCGCCGAACACGGCATCGGCCGGATCAAGAAGGCCGAGCTGGCCCATTACCGTGCCCCCCTGGAGCTGGAGTTGATGCGCGCGCTCAAGGCGCAGCTCGATCCCGGGGGCATCATGAATCCGGGCAAGATATTCTGACCCTTCGGCGTGTCGGAGGGAGGCGGCCGATGCGCGGGAAGCCCGCGCCCTAAAGCATCGCCTCCAGCGCTTCGATCCGGTCCGCTTCTTCGGCCGGCTTGTCCCAGCGGATGCGGCCGATGCGGGGGAAGCGCATGGCGAGGCCGGACTTGTGGCGGCTGCTGGCATGGATGCTGTCGAAGGCGACCTCGAAGACCAGCCGCTTCTCGACCTCGCGCACCGGGCCGAAGCGGTTCACCGTGTGGTTGCGCACCCACTTGTCGAGCTGCGCCAGTTCGGCGTCGGTGAAGCCGAAATAGGCCTTGCCGACCGGCACCAGCTCGCCGCCCCGCCACACGCCGAAGGTGTAATCGGAATAGAAGGAGCTGCGCTTGCCGTGGCCGCGCTGGGCGTACATCAGCACGGCATCGGCCGTTAGCGGATCGCGCTTCCACTTGAACCACAGGCCGGTCTTGCGGCCCGGCTCGTAGCGGCTGTCGCGCCGCTTGAGCATCAGCCCCTCGCGGCCGAGCCGGCGCGCCTCGGCCTGGAGTGCGGCGACGCTCTCCCAGTCCGGCGCGTCGAGCAGGGCGGACAGTTCGATATCCGGATGGCCGTGCCCGGCGACGAAGGCTTCCAGCCTGCGGCGGCGCTGTTCGAGCGGCAGGCCGCGCAGGTCCGCCGCGCCGTCGAACAATATGTCGTAGGCGACGACGTAGGCCGGGTGTCCGGCCAGCATCTTCTTCGACACCGTCTTGCGGTTGAGCCTTTGCTGCAGCGCGTTGAAGGCGGCCGGATCGGCGGACGCGGGATCGGCCGTGTCGCGCACCAGTAATTCGCCGTCGAGGACGCCGTCGAAATCCATCGCCGCCAGCACGTCCGGGAAGGCGGCGGAGATGTCGTCCCCGGTGCGCGAATAGAGGCGCCGTTCGCCGCCGCGCGCGGCAAGCTGGACCCGGATGCCGTCCCACTTCCATTCGACCAGCCAGTCCGCCGGGTCGAGGTCCGTCCGCTCTTCGAGCGGGTGGGCGAGCATGAAGGGCCGGAAGGTCGGCCGGCCGGCCACGTCCGGCTTGTCCCCATCGCCGGCCAGCCAGGCGAACAGCGCGCCATAGGGCGGATCGACGGCGTGCCAGATTTCCTCGATCTCTTCGACCGCCGTATCGAAGGCCTGGCCCAGCGCGACCCGGGCGAGCCGCGCCGAGACGCCGATGCGCAGGCCGCCGGTGATCAGCTTGAGCAGGGCCCAGCGGCCGGTCGCGTCCAGCCCGTCGAGCCAGCCGGACACCAGGCCGCGCACCTCCGTCCGCCCGGCCTGCCGCAGGGTTTCGACGACGTCCGCCAGCCCCGGCGCTTCGGCGTCGCCCTGCGTCTGCCACAAGAGCGCCGTCGTCTCCGCCAGGTCGCCGACATAGTCGTAGGACAGTGCGAACAACACCTCGTCGGTCTGTTCGCGGGCGAGCTCGCGGATCGCGCCGGCCTTGGCGTTGGGGAAATCCAGCGAGCCGGTGAGCGCCGCCAATGCCCAGCCGCGGTCCGGGTCCGGCGTGCGCCGGAAATAGTCCGCCAGCAGGCGCAGCTTGGCGTTGCGCGACGGCGTGTAGACCAGCCGGTCGAGCAGGGCGGCGAAGGCTTTCACGGCCCCGTCCCAGTCATCCCCGTCCTGGTCATCCCCGCCCTAGTCATCCTCGTCCTCGCGCCCGATCAGGGAAAGGGCGCGGGCGCGAATGCCGCGGCCGGCGGCCCAGTGGACCAGCGCCTCCTCCCGGCCGTGGGTCACCCAGACCTCCGGCGCGCCGACCTCTTGCAGCGTCGCGGTGAGCTCGTCCCAGTCGGCGTGATCGGAGATAATCAGCGGCAGCTCGACGCCGCGCTGCTTCGCCCGCTGGCGCACCCGCATCCAGCCCGAGGCCATCGCCGTCACCGGATCGGGCAGGCGGCGCGACCAGCGGTCGGAAAGCGAACCCGGCGGGGCGAGCACGATCTCCCCGGCGAAGGCGGCCCGGTCGCGGCCGGCCGCCGGTTCGAGCGGGCCGAGATCGATGCCGTGCGCTTCGTACAGATCGCACAGGGCCTGCAACGCGCCGTGCAGGTACAGCGGCCGGTCCCAGCCGGCCTCGCGGATCAGCCGGATCGTCCGCTGCGCCTTGCCGAGGCCGTAGGCGCCGACCAGGTGGGCGCGCTCCGGGAACAGGGCGACGGAGGCGAGCAGGGACGCGATCTCGCCGGCGTCGTCCGGGTGGCGGAACACGGGCAGGGCGAAGGTCGCCTCGGTCACGAACACGTCGCAGGCGACCGGCTCGAAGGCCGGACAGGTCGGGTCGCGCCGGCGCTTGTAGTCGCCGGAGACGACGATGCGCTGGCCGGCATGTTCCAGCACGACCTGGGCCGAGCCGAGGACATGGCCGGCCGGGACCAGCCGGACCGTGACAGCACCCAGATCGAGGGTTTCGCCGTAGGCGAGCGGCTGCGCCTGCCGGGCGGCGGCATCGCCGTAGCGCGCCCGCATGATCGCCAGCGTCTCCGGCGTCGCGAGCACCCGGCCGTTGCCGGGCCGGGCATGATCGGCATGGCCGTGGGTCACGACGGCCCGCTCGACCGCGCGCACCGGATCGATATAGAGATCGGCCGGCGCGCACCACAGGCCGCGCTCGGTCGCCTTCAGCCAGTCTTCCGGACGCAACCCGGCCATGCAGCCTCACGCTTCCGTTTCGGTTTGGCCCACGCGCCGCTTTGGATTAGGCATCCCGGGCCGAGACATTCCGGTGCGCCATCGGCGCAACAGACCGCCGTAATCGCCGACAGGGACCATGCCACAAACCCCGCGCACCGCAATCTGCAAGACCCCCGCCGGATGAAACGGCCGGCGCCGACCTCGTGGATCATCACCGCGATCCTCGGCATGACAGCCGCGATCACGGCGCTCGCCGTCGACATGACGCTGCCGGCCCTGCCGGATATGGCGCGCTCGCTGCGGGTGAGCCCGACCGAGGCCCAGTTCACCATCTCGGCCTTCCTGATCGGCTATGCCGGCGCGCAGCTGGTCTACGGGCCGCTGTCGGACCGGTTCGGCCGGCGGCCGGTCCTCGTGTCCTCGCTGGCGATTTTCGTTGCCGCCTCGGCGCTGTGCGCCGCCGCCGGTTCGATCGACATGCTGCTGCTCGGCCGGTTCTGCCAGGGCGTGGGCGCCGCGGCGTCCATGGCGATCGGCCGGGCCTGCATTCGCGATATCTACGGCACGCGGGCGACCGGGCCGATGTCGTGGGTGATGCTGATCTTCGGTGTCGGGCCGATCCTGGCGCCCCTGCTCGGCGGCCTGATCGTCGGCGCCGAAGGGTGGCAGGGCGTCTTCGTCTGGCTGCTCGGCATCGGCGCGGCCATGTGGCTGGTCATAGTCCTGTTCCTCGACGAGACCAACACGCGACTCAATCCCGACGCCACGCGGGCGGGACCGATCCTGCGGAACTTCGCCATGCTCGGCCGGCACCGGCTGTTCCTGGGCTATGCGCTGGTCACGATCGGGCTGTACGGCACGCTGTTCGCCATGCTGTCGGCGCTGCCCTTCATTCTGGAGGCGCGGCTGGCCGCGTCGCCGGAGGACATCGGCTTTTCCTTCGCCGCGCTGATGGTCGGCCAGGTCGTCGGCGCCTTCCTTTCGGGGCGGCTTTCGTCGCGGCTCGGCGCCGTCCCCCTCCTCCTGATCGGAGCGACGATCATCATCGCGTCGGTCGCGGCGATGATCGCGGCGGTTTCCGCCGGGGCGGCCGGTTTCGGCGCCTATGTTGGCCCGCTGTTCGGCGTCGTGCTCGGCCTCGGCCTGTCTTCGCCCAGCCTTTATGCCGGCGTTCTCGCCCCCTTTCCGACCATCGCCGGCTCGGTTTCGTCGCTCATCGGCATCATCCAGTTCGTCTCCGGCGCGGCGCTCGGCGCACTCGCCGTGGCTCTGGTCGATCCGGCGGGGATGAACCTCGGTTTTCAGATGGTCCTGCAAGCCGCACTGGCGGCCTTCGCCGTCGCGTTCATCGTCCGGCCGGCGCTGAAGCGGCTGGACCTGCCGGCCGAACGCTGACCCGGATGTGGCTGTTCGGCTACGGCTCGCTGATGTGGCGGCCCGGTTTCGATTACGCCGAGCGGCGGCGGGCGACGCTGCACGGCCGGCAGCGCGCCTTGTGCGTGCGCACGGTCCATCACCGCGGCACCGCGGCGCGGCCGGGCCTCGTCATGGGTTTGAAGCCGGGCGGGTCCTGTACCGGCATCGCCTACCGGGTCCCGGCGGAGGATGCCGAAACGGTCGCCGCCTATCTGCGCAAGCGCGAACTCGACCACTATCCGGTCTACCGCGAAAGCGCCGTCGCCATCGAACTGGACGACGGCAGCGAGGTTTCGGCGGCAACCTACCTGCCGCGCGACGGCCATCCGGATTTCCTGCCCGATCTCGGTCTGGAGGAGCAGATCGCCATCGTCGGACAGGCCGCCGGCGTCAGCGGCAGCAATATCGACTATGTCCGCCGCGCCGCCCGGTCCCTGCGCGAGCTGGGCATCGGGGAGCCGGCCATCTTCGCGGCGGAGGCGGCGCTGAAAGGACGGATGGATCCGATCGACATCCCCGATGACGCCGGGCGGCTTCCGGGATAGGGTGCAGTTGCGCCCGGTGCGGAAGCGTCGGGCCCTATGGCCTGGCGGCTGCGGGCAACCTGCCAGACCTGCCCTAACCGCGACCGGAGGCCGGCGTGAATACTTCGACAGAGCCCAATTTCCAGGACAGCGTCCGCGGCATGTTCGACCGGGCCGCCCGCGCCCTCGCCATCCCGGACGATCTCGTGGAAACCATCCGCGAGTGCAATTCCGTTATCCAACTGCGCTTTCCGGTGCGCCTCCGCGGCAGCTACCATACCTTCTGCGGTTGGCGCGCGGTGCACAGCGAACACCGCCTCCCCGTGAAGGGCGGCATCCGCTATGCGCCCCAGGTCGACCAGCAGGAAGTCGAGGCGCTGGCCTCGCTGATGACCTTCAAATGCGCCCTGGTCGACGTGCCGTTCGGCGGCGCCAAGGGAGGGCTGGCGATCCGCCCCGCAGACTATGATGAGGACGAACTGGAGCGGATCACCCGCCGCTTCACCCAGGAGCTTGCCGACCGCGGCTATATCAGCCCGAGCCGCGACGTGCCGGCGCCGGACATGGGCACCGGCGCGCGCGAGATGGCCTGGATGGCGGACGAGTATCGCAGCCTCTACCCCTCGGACATCGACGCGATCGCCTGTGTGACCGGCAAGCCGGTGACCCAGGGCGGCATTCCGGGCCGCACCGAAGCGACCGGCCGCGGCGTCCAGTATGTCGTCCGCGAGTTTTTCCGCCACCCGGACGATGTCGCGATGGCCGGCCTGGACGGCGGCCTCGAAGGCAAGCGGATGATCGTCCAGGGCTTCGGCAATGTCGGCTTCAACGCGGCGAAATTCTTCGTCGAGGAAGACGGCGTGCGCCTCGTCGGCGTGATCGAGTATGACGGCGCCCTGCTGTCCGACGACGGTATCGATCCCGAGGCGCTCGCCGAACACCGCGCCCGCACCGGCGGCATGAAGGGCTTTCCCGGCGCGCGCTTCGTTGAGGACGGCGCATCGGCCCTCGAAGCGGACTGCGATATTCTGGTGCCCGCCGCCCTCGAGGGCCAGATCACCGCCGCCAACGCCGAGCGCATCGGGGCGAAGCTGATCGTCGAGGCCGCCAACGGCCCGGTGACGCTGGAGGCCGACCGCACGCTGATTGCGCGCGGCCGGGTCGTCCTGCCGGACATCCTGGTCAACGCCGGCGGCGTGACCGTCAGCTATTTCGAATGGGTCAAGAACGTCTCGCACATGCGCTTTGGCCGCCTGTCGCGCCAACTCGAGATCCAGCGCGGCCTGCGCATCGTCGACATGATCGAGACGGCGGCGGGCCGGCCGGTGCCGGAGGAGCTCAAGGCGCCGCTGCTGCGCGGCACCGACGAGCTCGACCTGGTCGAATCCGGCCTCGAAGGCGTCATGCGCGACGGCTACGGCGCGATCCGCGGCCGGATGCGCGAGACCGAAGGGATCGATGACCTGCGCACCGCCGCCTTCGCGGTCGGCCTGGAAAAGGTCGCGCTGTCCTATCAGCAGATGGGCCTGGCGTGAGGACGGGGACGACGAAGGGGTAGCGCCGGACCCGCCCGGTCTTCCTGCCCGGATCCCTGCCCCCGCCGTTCCGCGCGGCTCCGGGGCGGCGGCGGGATTCGGCTATCGCATGGACGGGAACGGTGATACCACCCGATAGACACCCGCTTTCGGAGCCTCTCCCGACATGACTCCTTCACTTTCCCCGCGCACGGCGCTGGCGGCGCTGGCCGTCGTCGCGACGTTCGCCCTGGCCGGCACCCTGATCGGCGCCCTGCCCGGCGCGCCGCCGGCGCTGGCGCAGCAGTCCGGCGCCGGGACGGCCGAGGACCCCGTCGTCGCCACCGTCGACGGCGAAAAGGTGATGCTGTCCGATCTGCACGCGCTCCACGCCGACCTGCCGGAGCAGGTCCGAAACGTTCCGTTCGAGCGCATCTACCGTCCGCTGCTGAATCAGGTCATCCAGACGAAGCTGCTGGCGGCGAAGGCGCGGGCCGAAGGGCTGGACAAGACCCCGAAGATCGCCCGCCGGCTGCGCACCCTGACGGAACGGATGCTGCATCATTCCTATCTGGACGCCTATATCGACAAGAGCGTGACCGAAGATCGGCTTGCCGAAGCCTACAAGGCATTTGTCGCCAGCCATCGCGGCGAAGACGAAATCAAGGCGCGGCATATCCTGGTCAAGACCCGGAAAGAAGCGATGGCGGCGATCGAGGCGCTGGAGAAGGGCGGCAGTTTCGCGAAGCTCGCCTCGGAGAGATCGATCGGCCCGTCGAAGGCGGGCGGCGGCGACCTCGGCTGGTTCGCGCGCGGCCAGATGGTCAAGCCGTTCGCCGATGCCGCCTTCGCGCTCGATAAAGGCGCTTTCACCGACACGCCGGTGCAGACCCAGTTCGGCTGGCACGTCATTCTGGTCGAGGACCGCCGCCGCACGGCGCCGCCCCCGTTCGAGGCAAAGCGCGCCGAACTCAAGCGGGAACTGGGCGGCAAGCTGATGGCCGCGGAAGTCGAACGCCTGAGCAAGGCCGCAAAGATCGTGCGCTTCGGCCCGGACGGAAAGCCGCTTGACGATGCGGCGCCGGCCCGGAAAGAAGACGGGCAGGAAAAGAAACAGTAGGACTGGATCGGTGTAGACCGTCTCCGCGCCGTCCGGCGCTGCCGCGTTCGCGGGCGGCCGGGCCGGGAAACGCAACCGGAGACGGGTCGCAAATCGCATTATGGCTCTTGAAAAATCGCCGCTCGCGCCCGAGCGGTTTCCGGACCTGCCGGCGGTCGGCGGCGTGCAGATCGCCGGCCGCGCCTGCGGCCTGAAACGCAGCGGCGCAAAGGATCTGATGCTCGCGGCGCTGGCGCCGGGCACAACCGTTGCCGGGGTCTTCACCCGCTCGCAATGCCAGTCGGCGCCGGTCGACTGGTGCCGGGCCGCACTGCCCGGCGGCCGGGCGCGCGCGATCGTGTGCAATTCCGGCAACGCCAACGCCTTCACCGGCAAGGCGGGCGATACGACGGCCGAGCGGACCGCCAGCGCCGCCGCCGCCCTGTTCGGCTGCGCCGAGCGGGAGGTGTTCCTGGCCTCGACCGGGGTGATCGGCGTGCCGGTCGCGCCGGACCATATCGGCGATTGCCTGCCCGGACTGGCCCGCCACCTGAGCGCCGGCGCCTGGCAGGACGCGGCCGAAGCGATCATGACGACCGACACCTTCCCCAAGGGCGCCGGGGCGCAGACTTCGATCGGCGGCACGCCGGTCAGCATCGCCGGCTTCGCCAAGGGCAGCGGCATGATCGCGCCGGACATGGCGACCATGCTGGGCTTCGTCTTCACCGACGCCGAAATCCCGGCGCCCCTGCTCCAGAAACTGCTGGCCCGGTCGAACGACCGCTCGTTCAACGCGATCACGGTCGACGGCGACACCTCGACCTCGGATACCGTGCTGCTGTGCGCCACCGGCGCCGCCGGCAACCCGCCGCCCGCGGACCTCCGGGCCGTCCGGGATTTCGAGCGGGCGCTGGATTCGGTCATGATCGACCTGGCGCAACAGATCGTGCGCGACGGCGAGGGGGCGAGCAAGTTCGTCACCGTCAACGTCAGCGGCGCGGCCTCCGCCCGGGCGGCGCGGCGCATCGGCCTGACCATCGCCAACTCGCCGCTGGTCAAGACGGCGATCGCCGGCGAGGACGCCAACTGGGGCCGGATCGTCATGGCGGTCGGCAAGGCCGGCGAGAAAGCGGATCGCGACCGCCTGTCGATCGCCATCGGCGGCGTCGCGATCACGGAAAACGGCCAGCTCGTGCCCGGCTATGACGAAACGCCGGTTGCCGGACATATGCAGGGCGCGGAGATCGATATCGACGTCGATATCGGCATCGGGCGGGGCCGGGCAACCGTGTGGACCTGCGACCTGACCCACGGCTACATCAGCATCAATGCCGACTATCGAAGCTAGGTCCGCCGCGTTTCCCGTACCGGCCGGCTGCGATCCCGGCGAAGGCAGGGGGGCGGACGCGCCGGACCGTCCTGTCGTGTTCGTTGCGGCCGTCGCCCTGGTCGACATCGACGACCGGGTCCTGATCGCGCAGCGGCCGGCGGGCAAGGACATGGCCGGCCTGTGGGAGTTTCCGGGCGGCAAGGTCGAGCCGGGCGAAACGCCGGAAGCGGCCCTGATCCGCGAGGTGCGCGAGGAGCTGGGCATCGACACATCGGCGAGCTGCCTTGCGCCGTTCAGTTTCGCCTCCCATGCTTACGCGGATTTCCACCTGCTCATGCCGCTCTACATCTGCCGGAAATGGCTGGGCGAGCCCGCGCCGCGCGAGCATGAAGCGGTAAAATGGGTCCGGCCGATGCGCCTTGCCGACTATCCCATGCCGCCGGCCGATGCGCCGCTGGTCGCGATGTTGCGGGATTTCCTCTAGCGGACTGCTGGCGCCGGCCGGGGGGAAAGGCAATGCAAGTCAGCCTTCTGGGCACCGGACTGCCCTATCCCAATCCCCGGCGGCGCGGGCCGGGCTACGCGCTCCGGGCGGGCGCCGTCAATTTTGCGGTCGATTGCGGCTCGGGCGTCGTTCACCGGATGGTCGAACTGGGGCTCATGCCGAACGAGATCGACCACCTGTTCATCACCCATCTGCATTCCGACCATTATATCGATCTCGGCCATTTCATCGTCAGCCGCTGGATCATGGGCGACGACCGGCCCTGGCACATCTACGGACCGGTAGGCGTCCGGACGATGGTCGGGCAACTCCTCGAACTGCTGCGGCCCGACCTCGAACTGCGCATGAAGATCCGCACGGTTCGCCGAAAAATGCCGGACATCCGGGTTCACGAACTCACCGAGGGTCCGGCGCTGGAAATCGACGGGGTGAAGGTCACGGCCTTCGATGTCGCCCACTACCCGCTCGACCAGGCCTTCGGCTATCTCTTCGAGACGCGGGACAGGCGGATCGTGCTCTCGGGCGACACCAGCCCCTGCGAGAACCTGATCCGCCATGCCCACCGGGCGGATATCCTGATCCACGAATGCGTCCAGTACGAGAAATGGACGTCGCCCCATATTGACCGGAGCCATACGCCGCACGCGCATACCTCGCCCGAACGGCTTGCGCTGGTGGCGCGCGACGCCGAACCGGGCCTGCTCGTCACCACCCACATGTTGCCGGACTCCGAACCGCGCGAGCTCGGCGAGATCATTCGCCGCGACTATGCCGGCCGGCTGGTTATCGGCGAGGATTTGATGACCTTTTAGATTGGTGCACGGGACCGCGGACTTGGCTAATCTGACTGCACGACGGTCGGCGGTTCCCTATCGAAGCGGCAGGACACTGCGCAGGACATGATCGAGGGCGATATCGGGCCGTTGCTGGCCTTCGGCGCGATTGTCGTGGCGCTGATCCTCTATGCCGCTCCCAGAGTGTCGATGGAGCTGGCGTCGCTGGCCGTCATCTGCCTGCTGCTGCTGGCGTTCCACATCTTTCCCGAGGCGGCGGCCGAAGGCGGCAACAGGCTGGGCCCGGCCGAATTGCTGGCCGGCTTCGCGAACCCGGCCCTGATCGCCCTTCTGGGGCTCATCATCATCGGGCAGGGCCTTGCGCAGACCGGGGCGCTCGACCACGGCGCGCGCGCGCTGCTCGGCGCTGCCGGCGGGCGCTCGGAGGTTGCGCTGACCCTGTCGCTGTTCGCCGTGCTGCTGGTCAGCGGCGTGCTCAACAACGTGCCCGTCGTCGTCATCTTCATCCCGATCCTCCAGGCCTTCGCCAGCCGCGGCGGCACGGCGCCCAGCCGCTCCCTGATGATCCTGAGTTTCGCCTCGATCCTCGGCGGCATGACGACCCTGATCGGATCGAGCACCAACCTGCTGGTCTCCGGCATGCTGACCGATCTGGGCCAGCCGGGTTTCGGCTTTTTCGACTTCACCGTGCCGGGTCTGGCCGTGGCCCTGCCGGGGCTGCTCTTCGCCATGCTGGTCGTCCGCCGCCTGCTGCCGGACCGCAGCGCCGGCGACGAAGGGGGCCAGGCGACCGGCCGGCAGTTCCTCGCCCAGATCGACGTGGTCCGGGACCGGCCGCTGGACGGGCTCAGGCCGGCCGGCGGCTTTTTCCCGCAGATCGCCGACGTCACCGTCCATGCCATCCAGCGCGGCGAAGCGAGCCTGCTGCCGCCGTTCGAGGAGGATGCGGCGCTGCAGCCCGGCGATATCCTGATCGTGAGCGCGACGCGGGCGTCGTTGACCGCCGCCGTGCGCGGCCAGATGGACCTGCTGCACCCGTCCCTCGGCGACGCCTGGGCGGCCCGGGAAGACGAAACCCACGGCAAGCCGCCCTGGCTGCGCGGCCGGCAGCTGCTCGGCGAAGTCATGGTGACGCCGGGGTCGGAGCTGATCGGCCGGACGCTCGAGCAGATCGGCTTCCGCTATCGCTACAACTGCGTCGTCGTCGGCGTGCAGCGCCGCGCCGCCCGCATGCGCCGGCCGATCACCGACCTGCCGCTTGCCGCCGGCGATGTCCTGCTGGTCCAGGGCACGGCCGAGGCCAAGGCGGCATTGCGCGGCCGGCCGGGCATCCTGCCGATCGAGTGGTCGGCAAGCGAGATTCCCTCGGCGCCCGAGGCATGGCGCGCGCTGACGATCTTCGCCGCCGTGGTGGGGCTTGCTGCGCTGGACATCCTGCCGATCGAGATCGGCGCGCTGGCCGGCGCCGCCGCCATGCTGGCGACGGGGGTCATGACCCTGCGGCAGGCGGCGCGCGCCATCGGCGCCGATCTGGTGCTGGTGATCGCTGCCGCCCTGGCGCTGGGCAAGGCGCTGCAGGTGACCGGCGGTGCGGAGATTCTGTCCGACCTGCTGGCCGCCGCCCTGGCGGGCGCGCCGGTGCCGGTCGTGCTCTCCGCCTTCTTCCTGCTGGTCGCCGTTCTGGCCAACCTCGTCGGGACCAAGGCGGTCGCCGTGCTGTTCACGCCGATCGCCGTCTCGCTGGCGCAGGGGCTGGGTGCGCCGGTGGAACCGTTCGCAGTCGCCGTGGTCTTCGGCGCGAACTGCGCCTTCGCGACCCCGATGGGCTACCAGACCAACCTGCTGGTGATGGGCCCGGCGGGCTACCGCTTCCAGGATTTCGTGCGCGCCGGTCTGCCGATGCTGATCTTCGTGTGGGCGACGGTCAGCCTGGTCCTGCCGTTTTACTACGGCCTGTAGCCGCGCGTTTCGGGCGGACCGGAACACCGGTGCAATCCGGCATGCAGCGGCGGCCGCGGCGCGCCGCAAAGGCCGCGTCGGCGCGCCCATCGCATTAAATTCGGCGGTCATGCCGCTGAAATAACGCCATAATCCGATTTGGGATTTTTCAAGAAATGGTGTAGAATAACGAAGTGAAAATGCTATTTCCGGTGTCGAAGGACAATCCGGATGGGAAATGTGTTGAGACGAGCCGGATTCGTTTTGGCGATCGCGACAGTATTCGCGGCAGCGAATGCTACCTCAACGCTTGCCGGTCAGCCGAAAACTCTGGCAAAGGCGATGACCGACCGGCAGGATGTCCGGACGACGGCGCCCCGTTTCGCGCAGGCCGATTCCGCACCCTTCGAACACTGGATCGCCGCCCTCAGGGCCGAGGCCCGTACGAAGGGGATCGGCGAAAACACGCTGGCCGAGGCGTTCGATGGCCTGCGCCTGAACCGGCGGGCTCTTGAGCTGGAAGCGCGCCAGCCGGAATTCGTCACCCCCGTCGGCGCCTATGTCGCCGCGCTGACCGGCAAGCAGGCGCTTGCAACCGGCCGCGAAAAACGCCGGCAGCATGCTGCCCTGCTCGCCAGGATCGAAGCGGCCTACGGCGTACCGGCGCGTTATCTTCTGGCGATCTGGCGGCTCGAATCCGACTACGGCGCGAATTTCGGCTCGTTCCCGGTCGTCGAAACCCTCGCGACGCTGGCCTATGCCGGCACGCCGAAGCGCCGGCCGTTCTGGCGCCGGCAATTGATCGGCGCTCTGGAAATCGTCGACCGCGGCCACGCGACGTTCGCCCGGCTGGTCGGTTCCTGGGCCGGCGCGATGGGCCATACCCAGTTCATCCCGACCACCTATCTCGACCACGCCGTGGATTTCGACGGCGACGGGCGGCGCGACCTGTGGCGGAGCCTGCCGGACGTCTTTGCCTCGACCGCCAACTATCTCAGGAAATCGGGCTGGCAGTCCGGGTTGCCGTTCGGCTGGGAAGCGGCGCTGCCAGAAGGGTTCGACTACAGCCGGGCGCATCTCGGCGAAAGCCGGACGGTCGCCGAATGGCGCGCTCTGGGGGTCAGGCGCGCCGACGGCAAGCCGCTTCCGGAGATCGACCGGCCGGTGAGCCTGATCGTGCCGGCCGGATGGAACGGACCGGTCTTTCTCGTTACGCAGAATTACCGCGCCATCCTTCGCTACAACAATGCAGCGGCCTATGCGCTGACGGTGGGCCTGCTGGCCGAACGGCTGGAAGGGCAGGGCGATCTGGTCGCCCGCTGGCCCGCCGCGGCCCGCTTGCTGTCGCGCGCCGAAAAGGCCGAGCTGCAACGAGGATTAATGGCGCTGGGCTACGATCCGGGACCGGTCGACGGCAAGGTCGGCCCGGAAACCAGGAAGGCGATACGGGCCTTCCAGAAAAGGGCCGGCAAACCGGCCGACGGTTACGCCAACCAGGCCTTGCTGGACGCGGTCCGCAAGGCCGCTCACCGGTAGGCGGCGGGGTGAAGAGAGAGCAGACGGTCGATCCGCGGCGCCGGGCGCCGGAGGATCGCTGAAACGGGGTAGGTTGGAATGCTGTTCCTTCATCGCGCGCACCGGCCCGCCGGATGGTGGCGGCCGGCTCGAAATCTGGCGCTTCTGTCGGTCGCCGGCGGCATGCTCGCCGCGTGCGGCGGCGGAAACTGGGGCTCCGGCAAGGATGCGTCGGCACAGTACCGGGCCTGTCTGAACAAGGTTTCCGCACTCTACCGCTATTCGGGCAGCTTCGACGGTTACCTGCGCAAGGCCAAGAAAATCGGTCGCCGCTGCGGCATCCGGAGTTCGACGCTCCACGCGGGCCTCGGCCGGTTGAACAACCGCAACGTCGGGGTTTCGGACTATGCCGAAGCGGACGGCATCGAGTTGCGGGAGCAGATCGCCGACGCAACCGGCGCTGACGGTGTCCTGCTGGCCCGGCGGCGCGGCGGCAACGCCGTGCGCGACTATCTGGATTACCGCGTGACTCCGGACCTCGTTCGCAAGGGCCGAAGCATGAGGAAACGCTACCGGCGCCTGCTCAGGCAGATCGAGCGGCGGTACCGCGTTCCGGCGCACTACCTGGTCGCCTTCTGGGGCATCGAATCCAGATACGGCGCCGTCACCGGGCGCCACCGCGTCGTACCGACCCTCGCCAAGCTCGGCTATCGCAGCAATCGCCGGCGCTTCTTCTCGAGCGAACTGCTCGGCGCGCTCATGATCGCCGACCGCGGCTTCGCGCGTCTCAGCCGGATGTACGGCAGCGCCGCCGGCGCCATGGGCCAGACGCAATTCATGCCGTCCGCCTACATCTACTATGCCGTCGATCACAATGGCGACGGCCGGCGCGACATCTGGCGGAGCAAGGCCGACGTGCTGGCCTCCATGGCGAACTACAACATCAAGCGCGGCGGATGGGACACCCGGATAAACAGCGCGATCTACGAAGTGCGCCTGCCGCGCCGCCTGCGCGTTAGCCGGACGGGCTTCTACAACCAGCGCCCCCTGAACTACTGGCGTCGGGCCGGCGTCCGCAGGATCGACGGCGGCGCCCTGCCGCGGAGCCGGGAAACCGCCTCGGTCTTCTTGCCGGCCGGTTGCCGCGGACCGGCATTCCTGCTGACGAGAAACTTCCGCGCCATCATGCGCTACAACAACCTGATCGAATACGCCTTTGCCGTCGCCGTGCTGGCAGAGAAGATCGAGAACCGGTTCCGGATACGCAAAGCCTGGCCGCGGCACGATTACGCCCTGAGCAAATCGGAGCGGGCCGACCTGCAGCGCCGGCTGACCCGGATGGGCTACGGCCGCCTCAGGGCCGACGGCATCCTGGGCATGAACAGCCGCCGCGCCATCCAGCGTTACCAGGCGCGCAAGGGGCTGTGCCCCAGCGGACATGCGAACACGCGGCTCTACAACCATGTCAGGGGCCGGCGGAGCGGCGGCGGCTATGCCGACAGCAGCGGCGGACCGCAGGCGTTCGGGCCGGTTGTCGAGCGGGCCGAGGCGCAATAGCGGGTTCGGGGCGCGGCTATTCCATATCCACCGGCACGCCGGGCCGGTTCTTGCCGCTGCGGATCACCTGGATGGACTGGACGGTGGTAACGTGGCGGGCGGAGGTCAGCCGGGTCGTGATCTCGTTCTCGTGCGCGGTGTTGCGGGCGACGATCTTGAGCAGAAAATCGCCGGCGCCGCGCACCATGTGGCATTCGCGCACCTCGCGCCAGTTGGCCATTTCGTCCTCGAAGGCGCTCAGCACCTCCTGGGCCTGGCTGTCCAGGCCGACCAGGACGAAGAACAGGACTTCGAAACCCAGCGCCTCCGGATCGACCTGGGCGTGGTAGCCGCGGATATAGCCGGCCTCCTCCAGCGCGCGAACCCGGCGCAGGCAGGGCGGTGCGGAAATGCCGGCGCGCCGCGCCAGCTCGACATTGGTCATCCGGCCGTGCTCCTGCAGATCGCGCAGGATCTTCAGGTCGATGGCGTCGAGCCGGACCCGCTTGCCGCTTTCTGTCGTCGGGCGTGCTGGCATGGACGGTCGTCATCCTCCCTGGGTTCCACCGCCCCCGCGTCGGAGGCCGTTCGGAAAATTTCCTGTGACAATCGGTTTTTCCGCCGGGATTGCCTGTCCAATGCCAGACACGCAATAAAGTTTCAATGATTTCCGAATCATTCGTGATTGCGAAGGCGTACCGGCGATGACGCAGCCGCTCACCGTCTGGGCGGTGACCGAAGGGCAGATCGGAACGGAAAACCAGGCGCGCGGCGTTGCCGAAGCGCTGATCGGCGGCGGCCCCGGTAGCGTTGTCGTCAAACGGATCGCGGTTCGCGCGCCCTGGCGCTGGCTGCCGCCGGCGCTGTGGCCGGCGCCGCTGATGGCCCTCGGGCGCGACGGCGACGCGCTCGAACCGCCCTGGCCGGATATCCTGATCAGCTGCGGGCGGCGGGCGGCGGCGCCCAACCTTGCCGTGCGCAAGCGCAGCGGCGGGGCGATCCTGTCGGTGCACATCCAGCGGCCGTACCTGCCGAGCGACCGGTTCGATCTCGTCGTTGCGCCGCAACACGACGGCCTGCACGGCGCCAACGTCCATGTCACCCGCGCTGCCGTCCATCGGGTGACCGCCGAACGCCTGGCGGCCAGCCGCCGCAAGGCCGGCGACGGCGCGGAGCCGGTCCGCCACGCCGTGACCGTGCTGATCGGCGGCTCGAACCGGCGGCACCGGCTGACCGAGGCGATCGCCGCCCGGTTCGCCGAGCGGCTGGCCGCCTTGTGCCGCGCCCGGCCGGTCGACCTGCGCCTCACGCCGTCGCGCCGGACCCACCCGGCGATCGTCCGCATTTTCGCCGAAAAGCTGGCCGGCACCGGCGCGGAAATCTGGGACGGGTCCGGCGACAATCCGTATTTCGACTGGCTGGCGGTTGCAGACACGATCGTCGTGACCTGGGACTCGGTGTCGATGACGTCCGAAGCGCTGGCGACGGGCAAGCCCGTCTACGTCCTGCCGCTCGAAGGCGCATCCCGGCGCATCGACCGGTTCCATGCCGGCCTGCAGGCGGACGGCTATACCCGCGTGTTCGACGGGGCGCTGGACCGCTGGGACTATGCGCCGCCGGACGATACCGCCGCCGCCGCGGCGGCCATCCGCGCTCGGCTGCGCGCGCGCGGGCAACCGGCCGGCGCCATGCGCTCAGGTTGACCCTGCCATTGC
The DNA here is from genome assembly GCA_009840595.1 of Rhodospirillaceae bacterium. GTDB lineage: Bacteria > Pseudomonadota > Alphaproteobacteria > Bin65 > Bin65 > Bin65. The sequence continues at coordinate 27,890 of VXNK01000145.1, forward strand.
TTCCGGGCGGGGCTGACCGTATTTCTCTACCGGCGCAGCGCCGTGCCAGCCGCCGTGTCCGCCGCCACTCCCGCCGTCGGCGGGTTCCCATCCCGGATAGCAATCCATGCCACAGACTTTCCACGACCGCGTCCTGATTATCGGCTCCGGCCCGGCGGGGTACACCGCCGCGATCTATGCAGCGCGCGCAAACCTCGCGCCCCGCATGGTGATGGGCCTCCAGCCGGGCGGGCAGCTCACGATTACCACCGATGTCGAGAACTATCCCGGTTTCGCCGACGTGATCCAGGGTCCGTGGCTCATGGAGCAGATGCAGGCCCAGGCCGAGCATGTCGGGACCGAAATCACCCACGACCTGATCGTCGAGGTCGATTTTACCCGGCGGCCGTTCCGCTGCGTCGGCGACGGCGGCGACATCTACCTCGCCGATACCGCGATCATCGCGACGGGCGCCCAGGCGCGCTGGCTGGGGCTGCCGAGCGAAGAGAAATTCATGGGCTTCGGCGTCTCCGCCTGCGCGACCTGCGACGGCTTCTTCTACCGCGGCAAGGAGGTGATCGTGGTCGGCGGCGGCAACACCGCGGTCGAGGAAGCGATCTACCTGACCAATCACGCGACGAAGGTAACGCTGGTGCACCGCCGGGACGAATTGCGGGCGGAGAAGATCCTGCAGGACCGCCTGTTCGCCAACCCGAAGATCGCGCCGCTCTGGAACACCGTGCTCGAAGAGGTGGTCGGCGACAGCGATCCGCCGGGCGTGACGGCGGCCCGGCTACGCAATGTCGTTACCGGCGAGATTTCGGAGCAGCCGGTCGACGGCATCTTCATCGCGATCGGGCACGACCCGGCGACGGCCGTTTTCCGGGACAAGCTGACGATGGACGACGAAGGCTACATCCTGGTCGAGCCGAACACGACGGTAACGAGCGTTCCCGGCGTCTTTGCCGCCGGCGACGTGGTCGACAAGGTCTACCGGCAGGCGGTCACCGCCGCCGGACTGGGCTGCATGGCGGCGCTGGACGCCGAGAAATTCCTGGCGGAACGGGAAACGGCGACGCCGATGGCGGCGGAATAGGCCGCGGCGCCGGCGTCGGATCGCCGGGCCACCGGGGCGGAAGCGTATGGTGGACTGGGATAAATTACGGGTGTTTCTGGCGGTCGCCGAAGCGGGCAGCTTCACCCATGCCGGCGATACGCTGCATTTGAGCCAGTCGGCCGTCAGCCGCCAGATCGGCGCCCTGGAGGAGTCGCTGAACGCGGCGCTGTTCAACCGCCATGCCCGCGGCCTGGTCCTGACGGAACAGGGCGAATTGCTCTACCGCAACGTCCGCGAGATGGCCGGGCGCCTCAACGAGACCGAGGCGCTGATCGCGGAGAGCAAGCAGAAGCCGGAAGGGCCCCTGGTCGTCACCGCGCCGACCGGCCTGGGATCGAGTTGGCTGACGCCGCGGATCGGCGAATTTCTGAAAAGATATCCGGATATCGATGTCAGCCTGCTGCTCGCGGACAGCGACCTCGACCTGGGCATGCGCGAAGCCGACGTCGCGATCCGCATTACCGAGCCCACCCAGCCGGACCTGATCCGCCGGTCCCTCATGACGATCCACAACCACGTCTACGGATCGACGGATTATGTGCGCCGGCACGGCATGCCGAAGACGCCCTCCGACCTCGACAACCACCGGCTGATCACCTTTACCGATCATCCGCCGGTGCCGGCCATCGTGAACGCCGACTGGATTCTGAAGGCCGGCGCAAACGGCGCGCGGCTGCGCACACCGGCGCTGCGCGTCAACAGCGTCTACGGCGTCTACCGGGCCGTGCGCAGCGGGGTCGGCCTGGCCCTGCTGCCGGACTATCTGGTGGACGGCAACGCCAATCTGGTGCGGGTCCTCTCGGAGACCGACGGACCGGCGATAACGGCCTATTTCGTCTATCCCGAAACCTTGCGCAAATCGGCCCGCGTGGCGGTGTTCCGCGACTTCCTCATTCACAAGATCGCCGAGACCCGCTTCTGATCCCGCCGCCCCGGCGTTACGTCAGCCATGCGCCTGCTGCATGGTCAATCTGTCGCATCGGCCCTACCGTCCTGCCGGCTCCGCCCTCATAATCGACAGTGTGGACGCGCGGCATGGTGCTGCGACGCTCGCCCGCCCCGCAGGGCGAAGGCCTCGCCGGCGGCGGAGAGCGGCTTCAGCCGCCATGCGTCCTCCCAGACGTGAAGCCTCCCTGTTCCTGGGCCTCGGAAACGCCGTTTCCGGGGCTCATTTTTGCCGGTCGCCTGCCTCGGGCGGCTCTCCGGCGGCCCCGGGGCGGGAGGGTGG
>VXNK01000138.1 GCA_009840595.1 Rhodospirillaceae bacterium
CCGCATACCCCTCCCCCTGACCCCCTCCCCCAAAGGGAGGGGGGATTACGGCGTTATCTCCGTTGCCGGTTTCCGATTGCCGGGTTTCGCAGAGGAATCCTGTAGGAACGGGCGACTGACTATGCATTGCGCACGGGCACGTCCATCGACCCGATCCCCTCGACCGTGCAGTGCATCGTATCGCCGGCCTCGACCGGCCCGACGCCCTCGGGCGTGCCGGTCATGATGACGTCGCCGGGATGCAGGGTGTAGAAGGCGGAGCAGAATTCGATCAGCCGCGCGACCGAAAAGATCATGTTCCGCGTGTTGGATTTCTGCCGGGTCTCGCCGTTCACCCGGATTTCCAGATCGAGACTGTCGGGATCGGCGATTTCGTCCGCCGTCACCAGCCACGGGCCGAGCACGGCATAGCTGTCGATGCTCTTGCGCACCGAGCGGTCCTCGCTGCCCCGCACCGTCATGTCGAGGCCGATGGCGTAGGCGGCGATATGGTCGAGCGCGCCGTCCATCGGCACCCGGTCGGCGGTCTTGCCGATAATCGCCGCCAGTTCGACCTCGTGGTCGTTGCGCCGGTCGGCGAAGCGGAGCGCCACGCCCTCGGACGGGCCGACCAGCGCGGAGCAGGCCTTCAGGAACGGCCCGGCCTGCTCGATCTTCAGGATCCGGTTGCCGGCCGAAAGGCCCGTGTCCTCCATCGCCTCGTCGATATGGAGTTGGTAGTTGACCGGGATGCCGATCACCTTGGTCGGGTTGGCGACCGGGCTGAGGAATTGTGCGTCCGCGGCGGCGATCCGCCCCGCTCCGGCGGCAATCTCGCCCGCGCGGGCGCACACCGCGTCCAGATGCCGGATCAGCAGATCGCCGGGCGGCAGCGGCCACGACGACGCCGGGATGGCGTCCAGCGCGGCGGTCACGTCGGCGATCCGGTCGCCCTCGACCAGGCCGAGGCGGTTGTCGTTGTAGCGGCACAAACGCATGGTCAGCCTCCTTCGCGACTGCGTTGTCTTCGGTTGCCGGAACCGGCCGGCGAACCGGGCAGGTCGGCAATCCGCGCCAGGTTCCTGAGAAACCGGGCGCGCTCGGCCACCGGAATCGGCGCGACGATGTTCTCCTGGGCACGTTCGACACGGTCCGCGGCGGCTTCGAGCGCGGCGACGCCTTCGGCCGTGACGCTGAGCCGGTTGGCGCGCCCGTCCGCTTCGGTGCGGACCCGGCGGATCAGGCCCCGGCCGGCGAGGCGCGTGATCATGTCGGCGGCCGTGCTGCGGTCGATCCCGGTGATGCGGACCAGTTCGCTCTGGTTGGCGTCCGGGTTTTGCCAGGCCGCCAGCAGCAGGGCGAATTGCGGCGGACGCAGCCCCCGTTCGCCGACCGCCTGGACGAACAGGTCGACGGCGCGCTGCTGGGCCCGGCGCAGCAGGTGGCCGGGCGTTTCGTGCAGCGCGATCCCGTCGATCCGCCGCGCCGCGCCGTCCGGCGGCGTCCGGTCCTTGGGGTGAGAATCGCGGGGTCCGGGATCCCGATCCGCGGGTTTCGGTCCATCCATGGGCGGATCATAGGCCGGCAGGAATCGTCCGTATACTGATAAATCGGATTGCCGGCGCGCAACTCGTCTGTATACTGACGATCGGCCCGCAGACGCCCTTAGTACGACCCCTTAGTACGATTGGGCGGGCGGCGGCGCGGGCGCACGGCCGGGGGAGGCGTTCATGGCGGGCAGAATCGAATTCGGACTCCAGTTCTTCCCGGATGTCGGCCCGGACATCCAGCCGGCCGACGCCTATTGGGGCGAGGCGCTGCGCCTGGTCGACCATATGGATGCGCTCGGCTACACCAACCTGCGCACGGTCGAGCACTATTTCCTGCCCTACGGCGGCTATTCGCCCAACCCGCACCTGTTCCTGTCGGCGGCCTCGATGCGCACGCAGAAGGCGCGCTTCGTCACCGGCGCGGTCCTGCCGGCCTTCAACCATCCGCTCAAGATCGCCGGCGAGATCGGCATGATGGACGCGATCACCGGCGGCCGCATGGAGTGCGGCTTCGCCCGCGCCTTCCTGCCCCACGAGTTCGAGAATTTCGGCGTCAGCCTGGACGAGAGCCGCGCCCGCTTCGAGGAGGGCATGGAGGCGGTGCGCCGCCTGCTCGAGGAGGAGGACGTTTCCCTCGACGGCCGGTTCCACAGCTTCCGGAACGTCACCTCCCTGCCGCGGCCGACCCAGAAGCCGCGCCCGCCCTTCTGGATCGCCGCCTTCGCCACGCCGGAGAGCTTCGTCAACGCCGGGCGGGCGGGCCACAAGGTCATGGCGATCCCGCTCGCCGGCGGCAAGATGAAGGAACTGCTCGCGCTCTACCGCGCGGCCTGGCAGGAGGCCGGCCACCCCGGCACGGGCCAGGTCATGCTCGCCTTCCACATGCTGTGCCACGAGGACGCCGGGCGGGCGGCGGAAATCGCGCGCCAGCCGCTGAACGACTATCTGAAATCGCTGGTCGGCGCGGCGTCGCACTGGACCGGCGGCACGACCTCGAAAGACTATCCGGGCTACGACAAGATCATCGCCGGCCTCGCGAAGGAATCCTTCGAGAGCCAGGTCGAAAAGGGCGCGGCCTGGGTCGGCACGCCGGCAGCCATCCGGCAGCGGATCGCGGATTACCAGGAGCTGACCGGCGGGTTCGAGGTCGCGTCCCTGCAGGTGAACTTCAACACGATTTCCTACGACGAGGCGCTGGCGTCCATGCGCCTGTTCTCAAAGGAAGTGATGCCGCACTTCCAGTAGGATTTTTCTGCAAAAAGCTGCAACCGAATTCTACAGGGAAAACGGGGCGGTCCCCCCTCCCCTTGGGGGAGGGGGTTAGGG
>VXNK01000143.1 GCA_009840595.1 Rhodospirillaceae bacterium
CCTGGTAGGGCTTGTCGCGCATGTCGTGATGCAGCCTGGCGATGTCCTTGCGTTCGACCTCGGAGATGCGCATCTCGCCGAGCGCGGGATCGATAAAGAGCTCTACCGACCGCCGGTACCCGGCCTGCGTGCTGGGCTTGCAGTGAACGGGGACATACTCCTTGAGGAACCGTCTGCCGAGCTCGGCCATGACCGGCTCGGCCTTTGGCCTGGTGTCGGCTTCGCGGGGATCGATACCCTTCTTCGTCTGGGCCAGGATTTCGAGCGCCGCGGCCCTCGCCTCGACCGCGGTGATCCGACCGTGCTGTCCGATGGTGAACCAGCGCAGCTTGCCGCGGACGCGGGTCTGGAGGACGTAGTTCTTCCTGCCCGATTTCCGGACACGGACGCCGAAGCCGGTAAGTTCGCCGTCCCAGTAGACGGCATCGGCGCCGCTTGCCTTGAGGGCCTCGACGGTGCGCTTCGTGAGTTTGGGGATGCGGTTTGTCATCGCTCGAGTTTCTTGACGTCGGAATTGCCGCTCACCTCGAGGACTACCACGCGGAGGCCTTCCAGCAGATTGGCACTCAGGGATTGTCTCCAGCGCCGGCACAGATTCCAATCGCCAATGACAGGGGGCGGCCCGGCATAAGCTGCCGGTCCGGTAGGATTCCGGCCGATCCGCACGGCTCCCCGTCACCGTTCCGGATGCAGGAGGGCGGTTACAAGTTCCGGGGATGTGCCCGCAGCGCCGAGCCCGATGGCGTGTCGCCTGTCCTATGCCGAGCCCCTGATCGCCGTCGCGTAGGCAGCGAGGTCCGATGCGTTCATCCGGAGCTGTCGCGCTATCTGTTCCCACCCGTCCAATGCGGTCGCGACTTCATCGATGATGGCGTTGGCCCGGACCAGGTCCAGCGCGAAATAGGGTGCAGCGGCGCGGGCCAGATCCAGGTCGGCGTCCGGCCCTTCTTCCGATATCCAGGTCGTCAGTTCCCGCGCCTTTTCGGTCAGCGGCACCGGGTTCAGGTCATAGGCCGGCGATAGGCGCCACTTGTTGTCGTGATCGTAGAGGAAGCCGTGGTTGCGGAGGTGGTCGTCGAGATTGCCGACCATCACGTTGAAGACGATCCGCCTCCACAGCTCATGCAGGTCTTCGGTCGGCGCGCTCGAATACATCCTGATGACCTCGGCGATATCCGTATAGGTCGCTTCGTCGCCGTCGCTGAGCCCGAGCAGGGTCATGGCGGAAATGAACGGGATTCTTCGGTCTTCATCGCGGTCGAACCGTGTGATCAGGGACACCGGCCGGCCGGCCACGTCCAGCAGTGTTGCCTCGGCAACATCGATGCCGGCAGCGGCGGCGAGTGTCATCGCCAGGACTTCGCCATGCGGGATGCTGCGATCGTCGTCGTTCTTCGGAAACTTGGCGATCGCCAGGCGACCGTCGTTGTCGATGACGGCGGACTTGGGGCGGGCGCCGCCGAGGGGCGAACCCTCGTTCAGCAGAAGTCTCAGGTCTCCGGCGGTTTCGGTGTTGGACAGGACCGCGTCGGCGGCGTTGAGGAGCGCCGGTAGCCGGATCAGGGGGGGCACACGGTAGCGGCCGATGTCGTGATCGAAGGTCTCTTCGCCTTCCCGGCGGTACCGGAGCGCGCCGATTCTCGTCCGATCGTTGATGGCAAGGAGATAGTCGATCTCGGACAGGGTGCGCTGCTCGCCGGCCTTGCGAAAGGCGCGTCGTATCAGCTGTTGGCCCCAGCGGTCCGGAGCGGTGTCGCGCAGCGCGCCAGGCAATGCGGACTTGCCGGAGGAGGTGTATATCTGCCGGCGTTCCAGCGGCAAGTTCGCCGGATCCAGGGCGAAAGCATCGGCGCGGTCGTGCCACGCCTCGGCGTACTCGAAGACCGAGCTTTGGCCGTGTCGCCTGGCGATGTAGTGGCACCGGCCGACGAAATGTGTCGCTCCGCTATCGTCGACAAAAACCTCGATCGTGTCGGTCATGACGGTGGCCGGGAGCGGCGCCGCGGTTGCACCTTTCTGGGCAGTCGATCCTCGTCGATGTCCAGTCCAAGGGAGTCGTTGCGGCGGTCGGCCGCCTGGCCGAGACGGTCGGCGAGCCCCAGGATGGCCAGGACCGTTGCATAGATGCCGATCGAGACCGACGGGTCGCCGCGTTCGACCTTGTAGAGGGTGCCACGGCTGATGAATGCGCGCTCGGCCATGGAAACTGTCGATATGCGACGTTTCTTGCGGGCGACCGCGATGTCCGCGCCCAGCTTGGTGAGGGCCTGTTTAGCTGCGCTAGGCAGCGCATGTGTCGCCAGCGTTTTCATCGTCTGTCTTATTGCAAGAGCAATAAAGGCTGATATTGTTCAATTTATAAGACATATTGGAGTTCGGTCAACATGCTTCCGAGCTTGACCGCAGCTGCATGAGGAGGACCGCCCCGAAGGCTAGGCTCCACGTCGCTGTGTGTGTCGCGTCGCCGGCCCCGCGGGAAGACGAGACGATCCGCCAGGACCCGATCCCGCGCAATCTCCTGCAACAGTTCCGAGAGGCGCAGCACCTTTTCCAGCAAGCCGGCCCCTGGTAGCCGGTCTCGTCGGCGAAACGCTGGGGGGTTTGGGCGGACGGCGCCGCGATCTACAGTCCCTCGAAGTGGCGTTCGAGGACGTCGACGGGGAGAATGAAGTTCCAGTCCCTGGCTGTCTTTCCCGCGCCCGATTTGGCGTCAAGAGCATATCGGGCCTGAGCCGGCATAAGCGTGCGAAGCGCGTCGAGCGCGCAGCATCCGGAACGCCCAGTCGCTTCCGCGCCTGGCCTGCGGCGGCTGCGAGAAGTTCCACCAGGCGCCGTTGCCGCCG
>VXNK01000040.1 GCA_009840595.1 Rhodospirillaceae bacterium
CCAGAACGACATCCTCAAGGAGTTCATGGTCCGCAACACCTACATCTATCCGCCCGAGCCCTCGATGCGGATCGTCTCCGACATCATCGGCTACACCGCCGAAAAGATGCCGCGCTTCAACTCGATCTCGATCAGCGGCTACCACATGCAGGAGGCCGGCGCGACCTGCGCCCAGGAGCTCGCCTACACCATCGCGGACGGCCTCGAATATGTCCGCGCTGCGAAGGCGAGCGGCCTCGACGTCGATCGGTTCGCGCCGCGGCTCAGCTTCTTCTTCTGCCTCGGCATGAACTTCTTCATGGAGGTCGCCAAGCTGCGCGCCGCCCGGCTGCTCTGGGCCGAACTGCTGGCCGAGGAATTCGCGCCGCAGGACCCGCGCTCCATGATGCTGCGCACCCATTGCCAGACCAGCGGCTGGTCGCTGACCGAGCAGGACCCGTACAACAACATCGTGCGCACCGCCTACGAGGCGCTGGCCGGCGCGCTCGGCGGCACCCAGAGCCTGCACACCAACAGCTTCGACGAGGCGATCGGCCTGCCGACGGAGTTCTCCGCCCGTATTGCGCGCAACACCCAGCTCATTCTGCAGAACGAGACCGGGGTGACGAAGGTCGTCGATCCGCTCGCCGGCTCCTACTATGTCGAGCGGCTGACCGCCTCGCTGGCCGAGGTCGCGCGCGGCCTGATCGCCGAGGTCGAGGCGGCCGGCGGCATGACGAAGGCGGTCGCCGAGGGCCTGCCCAAGCGCCGGATCGAGGAAAGCGCCGCCCGCCGCCAGGCCCGCATCGACCGGGGCGAGGAGGTCATCGTCGGCGTCAATAAATTCCAGCCGGCCGAGGAGACAAGGGTCGACGTGCTCGAGGTCGACAACACGAAGGTCCGCGAGCAGCAGGTCGCGCGTCTGAACGCGATCCGCGAAAGCCGCGACGGTGCGGCCTGCGACGCGGCGCTGACGGCGCTCACGAATGTCGCGGAGACCGGCGACGGTAACCTGCTCGACGCCTGCGTGGCGGCGGCGCGGGCGCGGGCCACGGTCGGCGAGATCTCCGACGCCATGGAGCGGGCCTGGGGCCGCCACCGCGCCGACGCCCACGTCATCGGCGGCGTCTACGGCGCGGCCTATGGCGAGGATGCGGAGTTCCTGCAGATTCGCGAGGCGGTCGCCGATTTCGCCGACTACGAGGGCCGCCGGCCGCGCCTGCTGGTCGCCAAGCTGGGCCAGGACGGCCACGACCGCGGCTCCAAGGTGATCGCCACCGCCTTCGCCGACATCGGCTTCGAGGTCGATATCGGGCCGCTGTTCGCCACGCCGGAGGAGGCGGCGCGCCAGGCGGTCGAGAACGATGTCCACGTCGTCGGCGTCAGCAGCCAGGCCGCCGGCCACAAGACGCTGGTGCCCCAACTGATCGACGCCCTGCGCGCCCAGGGCGCCGGCGACATCCTGGTGATCTGCGGCGGCGTCGTCCCGCAGCAGGACTACGATTTCCTCAAGGCGAAGGGCGTCGCCGCGGTCTACGGCCCCGGCACCAACATCCCCAAGGCCGCCGGCGAGGTGCTCGGCATGATCGAGGCCGGGCGCGAGATGGCGGCGGAGTGAGAGCGGGGCTGCAACCGGCGCCCCACAAATAGCGCACGCATTCAGACCGACCTGTTACCGGCTAGGCGGGTATGGTATCGTCTCTGTGTGACCGATGCCCTTAGCGGGAGCGGCGCGAATCATGATCGGATCGAAGCTGTGTAGGGCGGCGGTGTGCGCCGGGTTCCTCGCGCTCGGCACCGGTGCTGCGAACGCGGATTATTCCAAAGGACAGTCCGCCTGGGATGCAGGCCGGCATGGCGAAGCGGTGAAGCAGTGGCGGGCGGCGGCGCAAGCGCGGGACGGCCGCGCCATGCTGGCGCTCGGACGGGCCTTCGCGAAAGGGCTGGGTGTGCCGCAGGACTATGTGGAGGCGCACAAATGGCTCAACCTCGCCGCCGGAACGGGTAGCGCCAAGGCGGCGGCGGAGCGCGACGCCCTGGCCGGCAAGATGACGGCCGACGAGCGGGCCGAGGCGCGCAAACTGGCCCGCGCGTGGTGGCTTAACCGAGAGAAAGCAGTTCGGAAGGCCGCGGCCGAAAGCGGAACTCCGGCTGCCCCGGCCGCGAAATCGGATCCGAAGATAACGGGTTCCGGCGACAAGCCGAAGGCCGGCGGGGATGACGCCGCCGCCAAACCGGAGGAACCGGTTTCGCCTTCCGATATCCGGGAAGCCCAGAAGCTACTGGCCGTGCTCGGCTATGCGCCGGGGCCGGCGGACGGCCAATGGGGTCCCCGGTCCGGACGGGCGTATGGCGCCTTTCTGCGCGATGCCGGGTTGCCGACTGCCAAAGGCCTGACCGCACCGGGACTGATCGAGTTGCGGGCAGCTGCGAAGCGCCGGAAGGGCGTTGCCGAGAAACGCCGGAAGGAAACCGGAAAAAAGAAGGAAGCCGCAGCAGCACCCCGCGAACCGGACGAGGACCGAAGCGTCGGCGTGCAGTCCGGCCAAACCGCCGGACAAGCGATCGCGAAGGTTGTCCGGCTCGCCATTCAGATGGCCCATGCCGCCATTCTCGTCAGAATGGCGAACAACCCCGAGAAGTTCGGCGACGTTACGCCCGAGTTGCGGGCCTTGTTGAGCAAGATGGTTTCAGGTCTTTCCGAATCCGATCTTTCGGATACCGGGGATGCGACGGTTTCCCTGGCCGCGCTGTCGCCGACGGAGCGCGGCCGGATGTCGGAATTACTGAAGAGAGACAAGGCGCTGCCGGCAAAGACCCGAACGGCCCTGTCCAATTCGCTGAAAAATGCCGCTGCATCCAGGGCGGCGCCCGGACCGTCATGCGCCGGAATGCGCGAGGGCGCAAAGTGTTGGAAGAAAATTGCCAACAAACCCGGTTGCCGGTTGTGGGACGATTATCTGTACCTCGACCAAACGGTCACCTGGTCGGGGTCGTGTTCCAACGGCATCGCAGTCGGACCTGGCAAAACGGTATGGACGAAGGACGGCAGGTCGCACGAGGGTAAGGGATCGCTCGTTCTGGGAAAACGTCATGGACGGTGGGCAGTGCGATTTTCCGACGGGACCTTCGGCGAAGGTTCCTATGTGGACGACAAGGCGCAAGGCCGGTGGGTCTGGCGGTATACCAACGGGACAGTCTCCGAAGGCCCCTATCGGGACGGCAAGCGGCACGGACGGTGGATCGACCGCTATCGCGGCGGCGGGCGGCTCGAATTCGAGTATCGCAACGGGTCGTTCGACCGTCTGCCGGGGGTCTACATTGCCAAGAGCGGCAAGCGCTATCCGGGTCGCTGGTCCGGCTATTGCTTCCGGGATGGCAAAGGGAGGTTGTGGGCTTGGTATGGCAAGAAGGAGAATTGCTCCTCCAGGTAACGGACTGCCGCCGGCGGGCGGCCCTGTACCGCGACGGATCGGCCAATTCCCCCATGTCGTTTCGACCGGAGCGGTCCTGCAAGATGCCGTTCCGACCTGTATGACGGTTACTGTGCGGGGAAACTCCGCCTCGCCTACCTTGCCCGTACAATCCTGATGAAATTGTCGTAGAGAGTGCGCGCATCGCGGTTGAAGCCGGGCATGTTGCGGGCGGTTTCGGCGGCGAACGGGGCGAGGCTGCCGGGGCCGAGGGTGTCTTCGAGCGCCGCCGCATAGGCTGGCACCGCGCCCCATTCATCGACCGTCGTCGGCGTCTGCTCGACATGATACTGGATGCCCCAGGCGGTGCGCCCGACCCGGAAGGCCTGGACGGCGCAGACCGGCGACGAGGCCAGGGTGACGCCGCCCTCGGGCAGCGCCGTCACCGCGCAGCCGTGCCATTGCAGGCAGGTCACCCGGTCGTCCAGGCCGGCGAGCAGCGGATCGGCCCGGCCGGCCTCGGTGAGTTCAACCGTAAGCACGCCGACCTCGGCTTCGGCCATCCGCTCGACCCGGCCGCCGAGCGCGTCGGCGAGCATCTGGTGGCCGAGGCAAACGCCGAGGAAGGGCATCTCCCGCTCGCGGACCGCCTCGCGGATCGCCGCCTTCTCGTCGGCCAGCCACGGGTATGCGTCCTCCTCGAACACGTCCATCGGCCCGCCCATGGAGATCACGGCGTCATAGCCGCCGAGCGGCGGGATCGCCTCGCCCTCGTCGAGTTCGACCGCGTCCCATTCGATCCCGTCTTCGCGCATGAAATCGCGGAAGACGCCGGGATGCTCGATCGGGATATGCTGGAGGACGAGGAATTTCATCGCCGGTAGCTCCGGGAATTCAGGCGCCGCCCGCGGCAATACGGCCCAGGCAGGGACGCAACCCGTTAGAGCACAGCCGCCCGCCGGAGTGAAGCCGGCAGGCCGGCCGGCAGAATTTTGCGCAGCCGGCTTGACAACGGCATGAACGTATCGTGTACAAGCGGTATTGCTTCGCGACTGTTCCCACGGGCAGGCGGCAGGCGGGGCCTTGGGCAGACGCCCAACCGTCCTCGAACCACCGGAGCCGCCCGATGACCGGCCGCCCTCCCGCAGGGAATCCGCAAACGGCGCAGCGCGCCCAGGCGCTGATCGCCGGCTATCTGAAACGGCACAGCCGCGCGGTCGCCGCTCTCGGCCCCCTCCCGGAACCGGACCCGAATCGGGACCCGGCGCCGGCCCGGCCCGGCGACTATCCGGTCTATGCGGTGCATTTCGCACACCATGCGAGCCGGTTGTGCGCGGCCCTGCTGCCGGAGCCGATGGACGACGACGCCCTGTTCGCCTTCGCCTGCGGGTCGCTCGGCGAGGGGCTGGGGATCGGGCCGCAGGACGCCGCCGAGCGGATGGTCAGGGTCCTGCTCGAGACGCCGCACAACACGGACGGCAGCGATCTCGACGAAACGCAGATCCGGGCGCTGCCGAAGGACGCGTTGCGCTGGATCCTCATCATGGAAATCGCCCAGCGGGACGGGGAATTCGTGCTGGAGGCCTTCCGGAGGGGCGACGCAACCGCCGATCCGTCGACCCGCGACATCGAGCCGCTCGCCGCCCTGCTGGGCCTCCCCGGGGCGAAAGCGGGCGGGTGACAAGCGAGCGGGCGGCAAACGACTCGCCGCGCCTGCGAAAGCCGTGCAAGACTGGACCTGCCGCGCCCTTCCCGCCTGCCGCGAGGACACGCCATGCCGGAGCCCGTGATTTTCTACACCAACCCGATGTCGCGCGGGCAGATCGTGCGCTGGGCGCTGGAAGAGTCCGGCGCCGCCTACGAGACTGTCATCGTCGAATACGGCGCCGACATGAAGGCGCCGGACTATCTGGCGGTCAACCCGATGGGCAAGGTGCCGGCGATCCGGCACGAAGGCCGGGTCGTCACCGAGTGCGCCGCCATCTGCGCCTGGCTCGCCGAGGCCTTTCCGGAAGCCGGGCTGGCGCCGCAGCCCGACGAGCGCGCCGCCTACTACCGCTGGATGTTCTTCGCCGCCGGGCCGCTGGAACAGGCGATAACGGCCCAGGCGATGGGCTGGACGACGGAGGAAGACAGGAGCGCGATGCTCGGTTTCGGCACCTACGACGATACGGTCGATGCCGTCGAAGCCCTGCTCCGCGACACCGAGTATGTCTGCGGCGGCCGCTTCACCATGGCGGACGTCTATGTCGGCAGCCATATCGAATGGGGCCTGGGTTTCGGCACCTTGCCGAAGCGCCCGGCCTTCGAGGCGTATGCCGGCCGGATCACGGAACGCGAGGCCCACAAGAAGGCCCGGGCGATCGACGCGGCGCTGATCGCCGAGCGGGAGGCCGCTTCCTCCTGAAAACGAAGCCGTCAGGCGCAATCGCCCATATGCTGTCGGAACGAATCCGGAAACCTGCTACATCTTGAGAAATGGCCGCGATGGCGCTATGTTTTGCCGGGGAGTAACCGGGCGAAAGCCGATCCATGTCCGCAATGCCTGACCTGTTCGCCGATCCGCCGAAACCGCCGGCGCCCAAAGCGCAGTCCAGCGTGCGGGCCGACGCGCGGGCCGACGCCCGATCCAACGGGCGATCCGACACGGGGTCAGACATCGGATCCAACGGGCGATCCAACGGGCGATCCGGGCCCAAACCGGCCCGGAACCCTGCGGGCGACCCTGCGGACAAGCCGGCGCGCAAACGGACCTACACCGCGCGGGACATCGAAGTCCTGGAAGGGCTGGAGCCGGTCCGCAAGCGGCCGGGCATGTATGTCGGCGGCACGGACGAGCGCGCCCTGCACCATCTGGCCGCCGAGGTCATCGACAACGCGATGGACGAGGCGGTCGCCGGTCACGCGACCCGGGTCGAGGTTGCGCTGGGCACCGACAACTATGTCACCATCCGCGACAACGGCCGCGGCATCCCGACCGATCCGCATCCGAAATACCGGGACAGGTCGGCGCTGGAGGTCATCCTCACGACCCTGCATTCCGGCGGCAAGTTCGGCGGCGAGGCCTATACCACCTCCGGCGGGCTGCACGGCGTCGGCCTCTCGGTGGTGAACGCGCTGGCCGACGACCTGGAAGTCGAGGTGGCGCGCGAAGGCCGGCTGTGGACCCAGCGCTACAGCCGGGGCGCGCCGCGCGGCAAGCTGCAGGAGGCCGGGCCGTGCCACAACCGGCGCGGTACGACGGTGCGCTTCCGGCCCGACCCGAAAATCTTCGGCGAGGCCGCGGCGTTCCGGGCGGCGACGCTCTACCGGATGGCGCGGTCCAAGGCCTACCTGATCGGCGGCGTCGAAATCCGCTGGAACTGCGCGCCGGAAGCGCTGCCGGCCGAAGGCGGCCTTCCGGAGAAGGAGACGATCCGCTTCCCCGGCGGCATCCATGACTATCTCCGGGAGGCGCTGGGCGAGCGGGACGGCTATACCGGCGCGGCCTTTGCCGGCGCGGCGCCGCTCAACGGCGAGGGCCGGGTCGAATGGGCTGCCGCCTGGCCGGCGGACGAGAAAGGCTTCGTCCACTCCTACGTCAATACCGTGCCGACCTCCCAGGGCGGCAGCCACGAGCAGGGCTTCCGCGCCGCCCTGGTCAAGGGCCTGCGCAGCCATGCCGAACTCGCCGGCATCCGCAAGGCGGGGCAGATCGCCGGCGAGGACGCGATGGACGGCGCCTGCGTCATGCTCTCCGTCTTCATCGCCGACCCCCAGTTCCAGGGCCAGACCAAGGAACGGCTCGGCATGCCGGAGGCCGCCCGCTTGGTCGAACAGGCGGTGCGCGACCATTTCGATCATTTCCTGTCCGGCGACCCGTCGGGCGCGCGCCGGCTGATCGACCACATGGTCGAGAAGGCCGAGGACCGGGCGCGCCGCAAGGCCGAGCGCGACCGCAAGCGCGCCAACGCCGCGGCCCGCCTGCGGCTGCCCGGCAAGCTGGCCGACTGTTCGACGCGCTCGGCCGAAAATACCGAGATCTTCCTGGTCGAGGGCGATTCGGCCGGCGGCTCGGCCAAGCAGGCGCGCAACCGGGCGACCCAGGCCGTGCTGCCCCTGCGCGGCAAGATCCTCAACGTTGCCAGCGCTTCGGCCGACAAGATGCGCGCCAACCAGGAGCTGAACGATCTGATCCTCGCCCTCGGCTGCGGCACCCGCGGCAACTACGACGGCGACAAGCTGCGCTACGGGCGGGTGATCGTCATGACGGACGCCGATGTCGACGGCGCCCACATCGCCTCCCTGCTGCTGACCTTCTTCTATCGCGAGATGCCGGAACTGGTGCGCGGCGGCCACCTCTATCTCGCCCTGCCGCCGCTCTACCGGCTCGCCCAGGGCGGCACCGTCGCCTTCGCGCGCGACGACGCGCACAAGGACGCGCTGCTGAAGGACCGGTTCGACGGCCGCGGCAAGGTCGAGATCAGCCGCTTCAAGGGGCTGGGCGAAATGCCGCCGGCCCAGCTCAAGGAAACCACGATGGACCCGGCGACCCGCACCCTGCTGCGCGTGACGGTGCCGGCCGACGGCGATCCCCACGAAGCCGCCGCGGCCGACGAGACCCGCGCCCTGGTCGAAAATCTGATGGGCCGCAAGCCGGAGCCGCGCTTCGCCTTCATCCAGGACCGGGCGAAATTCGTCGGGGACATCGACCTGTAGCCCGGAATCGCCGCCCCGCTATCGCCAGTAGGGCCATCGCCGGCGGGGCCTTCCGGCGGTCCGGACGCCGGCTTCCGAAACAGGATTATCGAGGGCGGTTCCGGGCCCTTGTCTTGCTGCGTAGGAGACAAGGCGAAGCCCGGCTTCCCGCCGCCTTTACGAACTCGTGAGGAAGCAGGCAAAATTTTCTCTTTACTTTAAGGACTTTTGACTACACTTTCACCGAAATCCGTAAGTACTCATCCGTATCTGGAGCATCCGGTCATGTCTTTTAAAAGAATGCTTCATGTTGTCTTGGCCCTGTTGTTCCTTGGCTCCGCCGCCGGCGGACTGGCGGCCTGCAACACGATCGAAGGCGTCGGCGAGGACATCTCGTCGACCGGCCGTTTCGTCAAAGACAAGATATTCCAGGACGAATAGGACCGGATCCGGGGCAACCGGATTCGGGGAAACCGTATCCGGGCAGACGGATCCGGCCGGCCGGTTTCGAGCGCCTTCGCCCAGCGTCTGACCCGGGCCCTGTTGACGCCGAAATCCCAGACTCCCAGCATTGCGCGGCTGTAAACCGCCGGCGCCGAGCCGTCGGCGCGCGGCGCTATGGCGATGCTGACCCGGTCGGGGAACCGGAAAACCCTGCTGCGCTGGATCAACTCCAGCCGCAGGCCGGTGCGGTCCTCCGCGAGCCACCGGATGCGCGGCTCTTCGTCGATGATTGCCTTCAGCCGGCGGAACAGGGCCTCCGGCGGCTCCCGGAGCACCCGCGACGCCTGATGGGCTCTCGCGGGCGAGTCGAAACCCGGCGGCAGCATCAGGTGCCGGTTCGGCCGCCAGCCCATGCGCAGTTGCGCAAAATCGCAAAATTCAACCATTCCGGCGCTTTGCCGCGATCGGCGAACGGCCCGCGCGGTCTATCCGATGCGGCCTGTTCGGTGCGGTCTATCTGATGAGGGCGGAGACCGCGCGGAATTCCGGGTGGCCGGCCGTGCGGAGCCATTCGAACAGGACCATTTCCGTGCTGACGATGCCGATGCCGGCCGCGCGCATCCGCTCGACCGCAAGGTCGCGGTTCTGCACGGTGCGGGAGGCAACGGCATCGGCCACGACACGGACCCGGTAGCCGGCTTCGGCCATCTCCAGCGCGGTCTGCAGCACGCAGACATGGGCCTCCATGCCGCACAGGACCGCCTCCGGCCGTCCGGCCCCGGCCAGAGCGGCGGCGAGCCGGTCGTCGGCCTGGCACGAGAAGTGCACCTTGTCGAAGACCCGCGCCGGGTCGGCTTTCTCCAGGACGGCGGCGACGGTCGGGCCGAGGCCGCGCGGATACTGCTCCGAGACCGTGTGCGGCACGTCGAGCAGAGCGGCCGCGTCGAGCAGGAGTGCGGCGCGTTCGGCGATCCGGCCGCCGTCCAGCACGGCAGGCGCCAGCCGTTCCTGGATGTCGATCAGCAGCAGCTGACTCGAGGCGGCGTTCATCATGGTGTCATCGTCCATCGGCTATGCCGGCCAGGCAATCTCGCCACAGTCGCGGCCTGCGTCCCCGTGCAGCGTTGAAATGCGCCGGAAAAGGACAAAGTAGACGCTGCGTGGCGTGCACCCAAGTATACCCACTCCTGCCAGGCTCTTCGACTAGATGACATTCGATGCCCTCGGACTGAGCGACCCCGTTCTGCGCGCGGTCGCCGAGACCGGCTACACCCAGCCGACCCCGATCCAGGAAAAAGCCATCCCCACCGTCCTGATGGGGCGCGACATGGTCGGGCTGGCCCAGACCGGCACCGGCAAGACCGCCGGCTTCACCCTGCCGATGATCGACATTCTGGCCGCCGGCCGCGCCAAGGCGCGGATGCCCCGGTCGCTGATCCTGGAGCCGACCCGCGAACTGGCCGCCCAGGTGGCGGAGAGCTTCGAGAAATACGGAAAATACAACCGGCTGACCCATGCCCTGCTGATCGGCGGCGAGAGCTTCGACGGCCAGGACAAGCTGCTCGACCGCGGCGTCGACGTGCTGATCGCCACGCCGGGCCGGCTGCTCGACCAGGTCGAGCGCGGCAAGGTGCTGCTGCGCGACGTCAAGGTCTTCGTCATCGACGAGGCCGACCGGATGCTCGACATGGGCTTCATCCCGGACATCGAGCGCGTCGTCAAACTGCTGACGCCGCTGCGCCAGACCCTGTTGTTCAGCGCCACCATGCCACCCGAAATCCGCCGGCTGGCCGACGCCTACATGATCAATCCGAAAGAGGTCGCCGTCGACCGGTCCGCGACGACGGCGGTGACGGTTTCGGATGTCGTCGCCATCGTGCCGGAGCGCGACAAGCGCGCCGCCCTGCGCCGGATCGTCCGGTCCGAGAAGGTCGCCAGCGCCCTGGTGTTCTGCAACCGCAAGCGCGATGTCGACATCCTGAAGCAGTCGCTGGTGCGCCACGGTTTCGACGCCGCCGCCCTGCACGGTGACCTCGCCCAGGAGACCCGCACCGCGACGCTCGATTCGTTCCGGGAGGGCGCGCTGACCATCCTGGTGGCAAGCGATGTTGCTGCCCGCGGCCTCGATATCCCGGACGTGTCCCACGTCTTCAACTTCGATGTGCCCTACAATCCCGAGGACTATGTCCACCGGATCGGCCGGACGGGCCGGGCCGGCAAGGCGGGCCGCGCCATCACCATCGCGACCCCCGACGACGGCAAGTCGCTCGACGCGATCCAGAGGCTGATCGGCCGCAAGATCGAACGCCTCGACCTCGAAGGCTCGCTGGACGACAGCGCCCTGGAGGACGCGGACCGGCCGCGCGGTCAGAGTCGGGGCCGGGGCCGCAGCCGCGGCAACGGCCGCAGCCGCAGCCGCGCCGACTCCGCGCCGGAAGCGCGCAAGGCGGCGGAGAAACCCCGCCCGGAGAAGCCCCGTCCGGACAAGCCCCGGCCCGACAAGGCGCAGCGCCGCAGCCGGCCGGCGCCGCAGCCGCGCCCGGCCGCGGAATTGCCCGACGAACCGCCCGACAAGCCGGTCGTCGGCCTGGGCGACCACGTTCCGGCTTTCCTGCAAAAACCGGCGCGCAAGGCCGGCTGATCCGCCACCCGGCCGTTCTGCACGGCGACCCCGCATAAATGGTGCCCGGCCGGCGGGTCGCGCATGGGCCTGCACCGTCTCGCCTTCGTCCGCGGCGAGTGGAACGACGTGCTCAAGGCTGCGGACACGATGGGCCGCGAGGGCGTGAAGATCGACGTGACGCCCTGGCGCCACGGCATCACCCGCGGTACGACGACCTGTTTCTTCGACCCGTCGGGCAACCGCAACGAGACCTTCGCCGGCCTCGGCTATCTCGCCCAGCTCAAGGGCAGCCGCTTGCCGGCCATCTACACAAATGCTATATACTGAAACCGAGGCAACACCCCGCACCTTGCGCGGGAAGGAGGTCGCCATGCCCCAGGTGAACTTCCGCACGTCCAGCGAGCGCCTGGCTGTCATCGACCGCGCGGCGGCGATCCGGGGCGTCAGCCGCACCGAGTTCGTGCTGCGCTCCAGCGAGGCGGCAGCGATCGAGATCCTCAACGAGCGCCCGGTCATCGCCCTCGACGATGAGGCCTGGGATGATTTCGTCGCCGCGCTCGACGCGCCGGTGGTGATCGATCCCGCCGTGAAGGCGCGCTACGCGCGCAAGCCCCAGTGGGAACGTTAGGACGGGGAACGTTAGGACGGGGACCGCCAGGCCCGCCCGAGCCGCTCGCGCCCCGCCACGACATCGCGCAGTTCTCCTCGGGCGTCCCGACCCTCGATGCCTGGCTCCGCGGCAAGGCAAGACTGAACGAGGCCAGAGGCGGCGCGCGCACCTATGTCGCCTGCGACGGCAACCGCGTGGCCGGGTTCTACAGTCTCGCCGCCAGTTCCGTGGAACGGCGCCGGGTGTCGTCCCGGGTCGGCCGCAACATGCCCGAGCCGATCCCGGTCATCCTGCTGGGACAGCTCGCGGTGGACGAGGACTACCGGGGCCGGCGCCTTGGCTCGGACCTCCTGATCGACGCGGCGGGACGCGCGCACGCCGCCGCCGGCGTGGTCGGCGCCCGCGCCGTCGTCGTGCAGGCCGTCGACGCCCGCGCCCGGGCCTTCTACCAGAGGTTCGGCTTCCGTCCCTTCTCGGACCGCGAGCCGCTCATGCTGGTGCTGCGCATGTCCGAGATCGCCGGGCTGCTGGCGCCCTGAGCCTGTCGAAGGGGCACAGGACAAGGCCTTCGGGTCCCTCCCTTCGACAAGCTCAGGGCAAGCTCTGGGTCCCGGATCAGGTCCGGGGCAACACAACCGGTTTTGCTGCTGTCGGCGAACGGACGCCCTGGTGTCGCCGGTCAGCTCTCGGACGGGAACAGGAGCACATTGCCGGGCTCGAACGACAGATAAACCGGATCGCCCGACCGCAGGCCGCCGCCCTCCGTCGAGACCGCCGGCTGACGAGCGAGAAATTCGATCCCCGCGGCCGTCCCGACATAAACTTCGACATGGGCGCCCTTGTAGACCGTCGTCTCGATCCGGCCGGAGACGATGTTGACGGCGTCTTCGGGCGGCTCGGCGGAAATCCGGATATGCTCGGGCCGAATCCCGACCTGGGCCGTGGCGCCCGCGGCCAGGCGCGTCTCGGCGGCAACGCGGACGCGGATGTCTCCGCTCGACAATTGCAGATACGGCCCGTCGGCGGCTTCGACCGTCGCCTGCCAGATGTTCGACGTGCCGAGAAAGGACATCACGCCCCGCTGCTGCGGCGCGTGATAGAGCTGCTCGGGCGAACCCGTCTCGACGATGCGGCCGTCGAACATCACGGCGATCCGGTCGGACAGGGACAGGGCCTCCTCCTGATCGTGTGTGACGAAGACGGTCGTGATCCCGAGATCCCGCTGGATGCGTTTGAGTTCGACCTGCATCTCCTCGCGAAGCAGTCTGTCCAGGGCGCCGAGGGGCTCGTCGAGCAACAGGACATCCGGCTCGATCACGAGCGCCCGGGCAAGCGCGACCCGCTGCCGCTGGCCGCCGGAGAGCTGGTCCGGCCGGCGGTCTTCGAGTCCGTCGAGATGGGTGATCGCCACCATCTCGCCGACGCGCTTCGCCAGTTCGGCCCTGCCGACCTTCCGGCGCTCCAGGCCGTAGGCGATATTCTGGCGGACCGACATATGCGGAAACAGGGCGTAGTCCTGGAATACGAGGCCGACATTGCGCTGGTTCGGCCGCAGATTGACGACCGATTCGCCGCCGATGCGGACATTGCCGTGCGTCGGCACAACGAAGCCGGCGATGCAGCGCAGCGTCGTCGTCTTCCCGCAGCCCGACGGGCCGAGCAGGGCGAGGCACTCGCCTTCTCCGATCGTCAGGCTGACGTTACGGAGGATTTCCGTCGCGCCGAGCGCAAAGCTGACATCCTCAAGTTCGACCTGCGCCACGACTCACCCCCGGACCGACAGGGAGATCACGCCGAACCGGCGCTCGACCAGGACGATAATCGCGCTGACGATGACAATATAGATCGTCGAAAACGCCGCCGGCGTCGGATCGAGCTGCTGGCTGATATAGTTGAAGACCTCGATCGGCATGGTGGTCACGCCGCTGCGCACCAGGAAGATGCTGATCGGATAGTTGTCGAAACTGATCAGGAAAGCGAACAGGAAGCCGCTGATCAGGCCCGGCGTCAACTGTGGCAGCGTGACGGTGCGGAAGACCGTCCAGCGACTGGCGCCAAGCGACGCAGCGGCTTCCTCGAGCGACGGGTTGGACAGGGTCAGCGAGGCGACGATCGTCCGTACCGGGTAGGCGCTGGTCAGCACGACATGCCCGACGAGCAGGGTGATCCAGTTGAACGGCAGGCCGGTCCAGACGAAGAATTGCAGGATCGCGATGCCGATGGCGATCATCGGCACCGCAACCGGCGACAGCAGGAACGCCACGATCATCGCCTTGGCAGGAAATGCATGGCGCGCAATGGCGAGCGCGGCCGGGATCGCCATCGCCACGGTGAATATCCCGGTCAGGGACGCGACCAGCAGACTGAGCAGGGTCGCTTCGCCGATCTTGTTGATCTTGGCGATGTTGGCATACCAGTCCATCGAAAACGACTTCGGCGGGAATTCGATGAACTGGGAACCGCTGAAGGAAACGACGATCGTCAGAATGACGGGAAATACGAGGACGGCCATCGCCGTCCAGCCCAGGGTGGCGACAACGCGCTGAAAGCCGCGATCCTCAAACATCGGCCTTCATCACCCGCCGGATGACCCAGCCGTAGGCGAAGACGACGGCGAAGGTGGCGAGGGTCAGGATCGTCACGATCGCCGAGCCCCACGGGAAATTCTGCTGCACGAGCAATTGTTCGGCGGCGACCTGGGACATCATCGCGGTCGCCGGCGAGCCGAGCATCAGCGGCGTGACGAACGCGCTCATGCAGATCGCGAAGCTCAGGATCGTGCCGCCGAACACGCCGGGCATCGACAGGGGAAAGACCACCTTGCGCAAGGTGGTCCACGGGCCGGCGCCGAGCGAGATCGACGCCTCGCTGTAGCTGTCGGGTATGCGCAGCAGCGCGCCGTAGATCGGCAGGATCATGAACGGCATGACATAGTGCACGAGGGCGACGATGGTCGCGCCCTCGGAATACACCATGCGAAGCCCCCGGCTTGTGAATCCCAGCCCGACCAGCAACGCGTTCAGCGGCCCCTGATCGGCCAGCACCACGAGCCAGCCGTAGTTCCGCACGATCAGGCTGGCGGCCAGGGAGATGAAAATGACCAGCAGCATGCCGCTGCGCAGGCGCGGGCCCGCCCGGATCAGGAGCAGGGCCACCGGGTAACAGATGACAAGCGCAATGAGCGTCGATACCAGCGATATCCGGAAGGTGCGCGTCAGCGCGCGGCTCGTGCGCGAGGATTGAAAGGTCTTCTTGTAATAGTCGAAGGTCGGCTCGGCCTTCGGTTCGTCCTCGCCGTCCCAGGACTGGAAACTCTCCTGCGCGAGATAGGCGAAGGGCACGGCATAGAAGACGACCATGAAGCCCAGCAGCGGGCCCAGCATGCAGGCGATGAGCAGCCACCGGCGGGATCGTCCGCCGGAACGGCGCCGCACGGGGAGCGTCACCCCCGATGCGGCGCCCGCGTCCGTCATCCAGTCGGTCCTAACCGAAGACTTCGTTCCACTTCTCGGTGATCTTCGGCCGGTTCTTCGACAGGAACGCCCAGTCGGCATAGCCGATGTTGTCGGCCGGGCCGTTCAGTTCGAGCGTCCGTTTCGACGCCGACACGTCCTTGTGGGCGGCCGGCGAGCGCAGGATGCTGTCGATCTTGCTCTGAAACTCCTTGGACAGGCTCAGATTGACATACACCTCGGCCAGTTCGCGGTTCTTGGCGTTGACCGGCATGTTCATGCCCACGATCTCGCCATGCTTCTTTTCGGCGAGATCGGTCGACGGCGCGATCGGCGCGCCCTTGTCGATCAGCGGGTTGATGAAGATGCCGTAGAACGGCACGACCGGAACCTGGCCGCTCTGCAGCGACTGGATCGCCTGCGGCGCGCCGGTATAGGCGATGGCCCCGTTGGCTTTCAGCTTCTTCATGTGCTCGATGCCGGCCTGCCACTCATACTGCGCTTCCTTGAGCGGCTTGCCGGTCGCGACCTGGGCCGACGAGGTCACCATGCGCACGCCGCTGTTCCAGGTGACCGGCGGGATCATCACCTGGTCTTTCAACTCCGGTTTCCAGAGATCGCCCCAGGCGCCGGGCGTCTTCTTGATGCGGTTGGTGTTGTAGAAGATCGTGTGCGTCGCATCGACGACCCCGGCCGAGAAGTAGTCGGCGAGGTTGAACGCCGGGCGCACGAACGCGAAGTTCGGGATGTTCTTCACGTTGTGCTGGCGGATCAGGCCGCGTTCCTTGGCCAGGAACACGCCCGCTTCGGAAAACTGCATCAGGTCCGGCGGGCTGGCCTTCTGGGTCCGCAGCATCACGAGCATCCGGCTCGTCACCGACTGCTGGAGGTTGATCTTCGCGCCGGTCATCTTCTCGAACTGCGGATGCAGATGATCGATCCACAGTTTCGCGAGAAGGCCCTGGTTGAGAACGACATTGATCTCCCCGGCGGCACGCGCCGCGGTGGTCACCCAGGGGGCGGCAAAGGCGACGGTGCCCGCGGCGGCCGCCTTGCCCATGAAACTGCGGCGCGTCTGCCGGCGCCCGAGATGCGGCTGCAAATCCGTTTTGTCATGTTTGGTGTCGGTCAACTTCTTTCCTCCCTCTGCAATGCGGCGCTGCACCCAATCGATGGTCGCCGCGGAAAAACCGGGCCGAACCGTAACCGATCCGTTTCGAGATGTCAGCCGCGCCGGCAGGGGCAGTAGCTATATTCCCGGCGCATGGCTGCCCCGGCGCGCCGGAGGAAGCCGGCGTGGACGGCAAACGCCGTATGTCCGTCGACGGCCAAAAAAACCGATCGTGCCGCCCCGGACTTGATCCGGGGCCCAGGGCTTGTCGAAGGGAGCGACCCGAAGGCCCCGTCCTGTGGCCCCTGGTCCCCGGATCTCCGCTGCGCTCCGTCCGGGGTGGCAATGGAGCGATGGGTAACGATGCCGGCCGGCCGTGCGGTTGCTTCTGCCAGCGCCAGACCCCCTAATACGCCAGCGGCATGATCCCACCGCCGGTGGCCTACGCTCCGGGCGGCCGGTACGGCACCTGCTTCTTCACCGCCTCGTCCACCGTCTCGGGCGTGAGCAGCACGGTGGCCCTCATGTTGAGGGCGCCCGCCTTGGCGATGTTGAGCGAGACCGCCGTGGCTGTGGCGTCGTCGGGAAGATCGCAGATGATGTAAAGGTCCGTCTCGCCGAAGGCGTAGTAGAGCCCCTCCACGTTGCCGCCCATCGCCTCGATGGTATCGGTCAGCGCTGCCCGCCGGCGGCTGCCGCCCTCCTTCAAAAGGCCCACGAGCCCTTCGCCCGTGTACGTCGCGTGGAACATGTATTTGCCCATGGAATTTCCTCCAGATTTTGCAGTCCGGGATGATGGGTGATGCGCGGCGTTTCTTCAAGACGCACCGACGAAGCCGCCGAGCGCGGCAGTCGGAACCGAGCGCGCTGCCCGCCTCGCTGTACTCGTCGTCGGAACAGACACCTGCGTCGCCGGCGGCCGGCCGGGTGCTTGCCGGTTAGGTCTCTTTCAACCGTCATATCGACCGGAGCGGCCGTCCGGCCGCGCAGCGGAGATATCTTTTCTGCACGCATCACGGACCGAGGCGCCGTACCGGAAAGATTTCTCCGCTCCCTCCGGTCGGTCGAAATGACGGATGAGAAGCGGCAAAACCCTAATACGCCAGCGGCTCGATCTCCGCGCCGGTGGCGATCTGGGGGGCGGACTTGTTGTTGACGATCACGAGATCGTACTTGAACTTCTTGCCCTTGACCCACTGGCCGCCGACCAGCGGCGTCCGGCAGATATTCTTCACCGGGTTGCGCCGGTCGCCGAACTTCCACGACACCGGGCCGACGATCGAATTGTAGTTCGTCTCCTCGATCGCCTTGAGGATGGCGTTTGGGTCGCCCGGGTCGCCGCAGCGCTTGAGCACGTCGATCGCGACCTCGATATTGGCGTGCTTGAAGCCCATCGGCTGGGTCCACTGCTTGCCCGTGGCCGCGATGTAGGCGGCGGCGAATTGGGCCGACGATTTGCCGTTCAGGCCGGAGCGGAACGGATGCGACGGCGACCACCAGACCTCGGTGGTGAGCCCGACGCCGCGGTCGCCGAGCGCCTCGACGGCGGCCGGGAAGAGCAGCGCCTTAGCGATCGTCGCCGCCTTGAGCTGGCTGGCCAGCCCCTGCTGGGCGGCCTGGCCCCAGAAGGTCGAGAAATCCGGCGGCGTGGCGAGGCCGGTGAGGATTTCAACGCCTTCCTTCCTCATGTCGCCGATCTGCCCGCTGAAGTTGAAAGTGCCGGGATTGAACAGGCCGCGCTGGAAATATCTGAACCCGCCGGCCTCCATCGGAGGCTTGAAGCCGCGCTTGGGATCGCCGGCGACCACGCCGTCGGAATCGTTGGCGATCAGCGCCCCGATCTTTTTGTTCGTGTCCAGGTCGTTCCACATGTTCATGAACACGCCGATCATGTCGTCGATGCCCCAGAAGAAATGGTAGGTCCACTTGAAGCCCTTCTGCGGCGTCCCGCCCCGGCCGAAATAGACCACCTGCCAAGGGGTATCGGACGTCACGCAGGGCACTTCGTTGGCCTCGCACTGGTCGGAGACCGGGTTGACGGTATCGCCCGACGAAGACCCCATCATCAGGTTGACGTTTTCCTTCAGGATCAACTCGGCGGCGACCTCCGCGGCCCGGTTCGGGTTCGACTGCGAATCCTTGGCGACGATTTCGACCGGGTACGTTTTCGCGCCGATCCTGATGCCGTTCTTGAGCGACTCGCGCGCGTCGGCCAGCACGAAGCGGTCGGCCTCGCCGAACGGCGCCAGCGGGCCGGTCTGCGGGCTGACGAAGCCGATCTTCACCGTCTTCGCGGCATGCACCGCGGGCGCCCCGAGCGTCGAGGCCGCCACCGCTGCGGCTGCGCCGCCGCCGGTCGCCAGAAAATCGCGCCGTCCGACCCGTTTCGGCCCCATGCCGGTCTGCCGCTTTGCCATGATCTTTCCCCCTCCCTTGAACGCCCGGTTGCCCCAGGTCATGGGGCGCGCCGGCACGCGGTTGTTCGACAGGCCCGGCTTGCCGGAGTCGCTCCGGGCCGGTGCCGCGCAAACAGTAGCGTGCGCACCGGCGCAATACCACCGTCGGGAAGGATCGCACGGGCGCGCCGCCGGCCGAGCGGCAAAGAGAGCGGGAATGCCGGGCAGGGCGTTCCGGCGCTACCGGAAGCTGCCCGGCGGCCGGAGGACCTGGATCGCGCCCTTTACCGGCCCGAACGCCCGTATCGCGAGTCCGGCGAAGGCCACCCGCTTGCGCACGCCCTCCTTGCCGTAGAACCAGCCCCGGCGCAGCCGCCACAGCGGATCGGACCATTCGACGACCGGTGCCTCGCGGATCAGCGACGGCGTCCCCTCGGTCTCGCGCCGGTGCAGCACCACGGCCGGGCGCAGGCAATAGGTCGTCTGCCCGTGGTGCCAGTAGCGCGCGAGGGCCCGGTCGATGCCGGTGCGAACCAGGGGGTTGGCTTCGAGGAACCGGCGGGCCGCCTGGCGGGTGATCGTGTAGCCCTGCGAGCCGAAATGGGACCAGCGGACCCAGCCCAGCCGGTGCCCGGTTTCGAGCGCGACGTGCGGCACGAACGGGCGCCGGCGCGGACCGCGGTGGAGGAAGACGATGCCGAACGGCGTGCCGGTCCGCTCCAGCGCGTCGAGCACGGCCGGGAATTCGGGTGCGAAATCGGCGTCGTCCTCCAGCACGGTCATCATTTCCGGCCCGTTCTCCACCATGTCCGAGAGAACCTGCCGCTGCGTAAGCCAGTTGGCGATGGACCCCATGCGCATGACGCGGCCGTCCCGGCGGGACCCGGCGCGGTCGATCAGCGCTTCGTATTCGGGCGGAATGTTCCGGCCGTCGATCGCGTCGCGCAGCTCGAAATCCAGCCCGAGCCGCTCGAGATCGGCGGAAATCCGCTGCCGCCGCTCGACGGCCCGCGTCAGGCTGATGACGACGATTTTCAAGCCGGCTCCCCTTCGCCCGCCTGCCGTCCGCCGGACCCCTCGAATTCCGGCCCGGCCGCCGGACGGCCTATTCGAAGCCGACGCTCACCACGCCGAGTTCGCCGAAATCGGCGCGCAGCGTATCGCCCGGCTCGGCCCAGACCGGGCGCACGAACGATCCGGACAGCACGATATGGCCCGGCTCCAGCCCGACGCCGTGGGCGCCCAGCTTGTTCGCCAGCCAGGCGATGCCCATCGCCGGATGGCCGAGCACGCCGATGGCGACGCCGGTCTCCTCGATATCGGTGTTGCGGTACATCGCGCCGCCGACCCAGCGAAGGTCGATATCGTGCGGCCCGACCGGATGACCGCCCAGCACCAGGCCGGCGGCGGCGCCGTTGTCGGCGATGGTGTCGAAGATCTTGCGCGGGTTCTGCACCCTGGCGTCGATGATCTCGATCGACGGCACGACATATTCGGTCGCGCGCAGGACGTCGAGCAGGCCGACGCCCGGCCCTTCGAGCGTGGTGCCGAGGACGAAGGCCAGCTCCAGCTCGACCCGCGGGATGCAGTAATCGGCATGGCGCACGGTCGCGCCGTCGGCGATGATCATGTCCTCCAGCAGATGGCCGTAATCCGGCTCGTCGATCTGCGACGAGCGCTGCATCGCCTTGGAGGTCAGGCCGACCTTGTGGCCGATCACCCGGGCGCCGGCGGCGACCTTGCGCGCCGTCACCTCGGCCTGGATGGCATAGGCGTCCTCGAACGTGATCTCCGGCCAGGTCGTGGACAGCTGGAGCACCGGCGTGCGCGTCTCCTCCGCCTGCAACAGCAGGTCGGCCGCCTTGTTGCGATCGGCATCCGACAGCATGGTCATTCCCTCAATGGTCCCGTTTCGGGATCAGGGTATAGGAGGATGCATTGCCGGCGTCCAACGGCGTCTTGCCCCGACAACGAACCGCCCCGACAGCGAATTGCAGGGGCGGGGTTGAGCAACCGGTTACAGGGCGGGCGGCGCTTCCGGTTCGTCCTGCTGCCGGGCGGCCCGGCCGGCCGCGTCCGGCATGAACCGGGCGAGCTGTCCGGCGTCGAAGCCGGCCAGGCGCCCGGCCAGCCGCGCCTCGTAGGCCCGGATGGCGGGCAGGCTGCTGCGATAGACCTCAAGGCCCAGATCCGACGCCAGGACGATGACGGCCCGCTGGTCGCGCTCGCTCTGCCGGCGCATGACGAGCGAGCGCACGACCATCCGGTCGACCAGTTTCGACAGGGCCGATATCTGGATCGCCGACCGCGCCGAGAGGCCGCTCATGGTCCGGCCCCTGCCGTCGCTCAGACTGTCCAGCACCCGCCACTGGACGAGGGACAGGTCCAGCGGGCGGAGCAGGCCGTCCAGCTCCAGGGCGACGGACTGGCCGGTCCGGATCAGGGTATCGGCAAGGCTACCGGGAAAGGCCATACGCACCTCCCCTGGGCAGCCGATCGGCGAACGGTGCATGGGCGAAACCGCGTGGCGCAAGGGCGCCGGATTGGAGTAGGATTCGCATCGGCGCACCAGCGGCTTCCGAATCGGCTCCGGACAAGACATGGCAGGAACGCACCGGATCGGCGTCTTCGTGCCCACCAGCGGCCCGGCGGGTATCTGGGGTCCGTCCTGCCGCGCCAGCGCCGAACTGGCCTGCGCGGAAATCAATGCGGCGGCGGGCGGCGACACCGTGTTCCGGCTCCGCTTCGTCGACGCCGGCTCGCAGCCCGCGGCCGTCGCCCGGCGCGCCGCGGACCTGATCGCCGCACGCCGCATCGATTCCATCGTCGGCATGCACACCAGCGACGTGCGCGACGCCCTGGCGGCCGCGGTCGGCCGGCGCGTGCCCTACATCTACACGCCGCTGCACGAGGGCAGCGCGCCGGACAATGTCTGCTGCCTCGGCGCGACGCCGGAACGCCAGCTTCTGCCGGCGCTCAACTGGCTGAGTGCGCGCTACCGGCTGCGCCGCTGGTATTTCGTCGGCAACGACTATGTCTGGCCGCGGGTGTCCCATGCCCTGGCGGCGCGGGCGATGGCCCGCCAGGGCGGCGAGGTGGTCGGCAGCGCCTATGTCGATTTCGACGAGACCGCCACCGACACCGGCCGCTTCGACGCCATCCTGGAGCGGATCGAAAAACGCCGGCCCGACGCCGTGCTGCTGTCCCTGATCGGTCAGGATTCGGTGCTGTTCAACCGGGCCTTCCACGCCGCCGGCCTGGCGCGCTCCATCCTCCGCTTCTCCTGCGCGATCGAGGAGAACATGCTGCTCGCCATGGGCGCGGCGGCGACCGACGGCGTCTTCGTCAGCGCCGGCTATTTCGCGGCGCTCGACACGCCGCGCAACGGCGCCTTCCGCGAGCGCTACCATTCCATGTTCGCCGACCGGGCCCCGGCGCTGAACGATCTCGGCCAGTCGATCTACGAGGGCATGGCGCGCCTCGCCGTCCAGGTCACCCGGAACCGCCGCATCGCCGCCGGCGTCCGGAGCGATGCCGGGTTCCGCGGTCTGCCCGTCTATCTGGCCGAAGCGCATGGGTTCGATTTCCGGATCGTCCGCCAACTGGCCCGCTGACCCGCCGGCCGGGGCGTTCTCGCCTGTCTGTCTGCCGACAATTTATTTGACATGGAAAATAAAGCAAGGATAACTTGATCCGCGCTGCGAGGCTGTCAGAATTGCGGCCGGAATTGCGGAGGTCCGAAGAGCGAGGCGACCCCCATGGCGACCTTCATCACCATTGTCATCGTTGTCGTGGCGCTGGCGGTATTCATCGCCTTCCTGCAGCGCTTCTACCGCAAGGCCACCCGCGAAACCGCCCTGATCCGCACCGGTTTCGGCGGGCAGAGGGTGGCGATGGACGGCGGCTGCATCGCCCTGCCGTTCCTGCACCGGGTCGAAGAGATCAACATGCGCGCCATGCCGCTCGAGGTCGCGCGCACGGGCAACGCTTCCCTGATGACCGAGGACCGGCTGCGCCTGGATGTCGAGATGGAGTTCAACCTGCGCGTCCTGCCGACGCCGCAGGGCGTGGCGACCGCGGCCCAGGCCATCGGCTCCCGCTCGCTCAGGACCGACGGTCTGCACGAATTGCTGGACGGCCGGCTGGTCGGCGCCATGCAGGCGGTCGTCGCGACCAAGACCATGGACCAGCTGCACGAAAACCGCGGCGTCTTCGTCAGCGAAGTCGAAGCCCTGCTGGTCGACAATCTCGAGCAGAACGGCCTGCGCCTCGAATCGGCGTCGCTCACCCGGTTCGACCAGGCGTCGCTGGCCTCGCTCGACGAGAACAACGCCTTCAACGCCGTCGGCATGCGCCGGCTGGCCGAGATCGTCGCCGCCAACCGCAAGCAGCGCGCGGATATCGAGGCCGACGCCGATGTCTCGGTGCGCCAGACCCAGCTCGATTCGCTGAAACGCAAGCTGGAAATCGAGCGCGAGCAGCAGGAAGCGGAGATCGCCCAGCACCGGACGGTCGAGGAAGCCCGCGCGGCCAGCGACGCCGCCGAGGAAGCGGCGCGCCAGCACGCCCGGCAGGAGGCCGAGCGCGCCCGGATCGACGCCGAACGCCAGACCCGCCTCGCCGAAATCCAGCGTGACCTCGCCCTGCGCCAGGAGGAGTCCCAGGCCCTGCTGGCCGCCGAATCGACCAAGATCGACAGCCAGATCGCGCTCAGCCGCAAGCGCGGCGAGGAGCTCGACGCCGAGGCCGAAACCGAATTGCGCCGCATCGGCGTCGTGGCGGCCCAGGAGCAGTTGCAGCGCGAGAAGGAAAAGCTGGCGGCGGAACGCGACGCGGCGACCGCGCTGCTGCGCGCCCGGCGCGACGCCGACGTGTCGGAAGAAGTCACCAAGTCCGAGGTCAAGACGCTGCTCGACAAGGTGCAGGCCGAGGCCAAGGCGACCTCCGTCAAGGCCGAGGCCCGGCGCCACGAACTGAAGGCCGAGGCCGAAGGCAAGGCGGCGCTGGCCGAGGCCGAGAATGCGGTCAGCGAGCAGGTGCTGCACACCAGGCTGGAGCAGCACCGGATCGACCGGATGCCGGCGATCATCGAACAGATGGTCAAACCCGCCGAGAAGATCGAGTCGATCCGGATCAACCAGGTAAGCGGCCTCGGAAGTGGTAGCGCGGGCGGCGCCGGCGGGGACGGCGGCGGCGCAACTTCGCCGTTCAACCAGGCCGTCGAGGGCGTCCTGAACATGGCGGTGCAGTTGCCGGCGATGCAGAAGCTGGGCCGGCAACTCGGCGTCAATCTCGATGTCGGCGGCGACGGCGACGCGGCACAAGGCGGACCGGCCGATGGCAAATCGGACGGCGACGACACATAACCGATCGATACTCAAAGAAGAGGGAGCACAAACATGACGATCAACCGCAGACAATTCGTGCAGGGGGCGACCGCGGCCGGCGCATTGGCGACGGTGCCGTCGGTCGCGATGGGCGCCGACACCATCAAGTTCGGCAGCATCCTGGACACGTCCGGCATCTTCGAGGCCTACGGCAAGCCGATGGAAAAGGCGCATATCCTCGCGCTCGAAGAGATCAACGCCGCCGGGGGCCTGCTCGGCCGCAAAGTCGAGATGATTCCCTACGACACCCAGTCGAACATGGCGCTCTACACCCAGTACGCCCGCCGCATGACCCGCCGGGACAAGGTGGACGTGGTGCACGGCGGCATCCTGTCGGCCTCGCGCGAAGCCATCCGGCCGAGCCTGCGCAAGGCCAAGACGCTGTATTTCTACAACACGACCTACGAGGGCGGCGTCTGCGACCGCAACGTGTTCTGCGTCGGCACGACGCCGGCCCAGCAGTCGGCGATCCTGGTGCCCGAGGCGATCAAGCGCTGGGGCAAGAAGATCTATGTGCTGGCGGCCGACTACAACTACGGCCAGATCACCACGAACTGGATCAAATTCTATGCCAAGAAGGCCGGCGGCGAGGTCATCCAGGCCGACTACTTCCCGCTCAACGTGTCGGACTTCGGCTCGACCATCGCCAAGATCCAGAAGGCCAAACCGGACATGATCTGCGCGGTGCTGGTCGGCGCGGCGCACCTGTCCTTCTACCGCCAGTGGGCGGCCGCGGGCATGAAGAAGAAGATCCCGATCGCGACGACCACCATGTCGTCCGGCAACGAGCACAAGATCCTGACGCCCAGCGAAGGCGACGGCATCATCGTGTGCCAGAGCTTCTCGCCCCAGGCCGATTTCCCGTCGAACAAGAGGTTCCTGGCGGCGTGGAAGAAGCGGTTCGGCCACACCAACGACATCCACGAGATCGCGGCGTCGAGCTACGACGGCGTCCGCCTGTGGGCCGAAGGCGTCAAGAAAGCCGGCACGCTCGACCGGATGAAGGTGATCGAGGCGCTGGAAAGCGGCATCAGCTACACCGGCCCGACCGGCAAGGTGACGATCGACGGCAAGACGCATCACGTGACCCACGACATGCATCTGATCGAGGTCAAGAACCAGACGCTGACGATCGCCAAGAGCTACAGCCAGATTCCGCCGTCGGACACGCAGCGGGTCTGCAACCTGGAGAAGAACCCGAACGATACCAAGCAGTACGAGATCAAGATCTGATCCCGGCTGCTCCGGCATCTCGTTCGACCGGCTGAAAAGGACGGCAGCGCTCGATGGATCTGGCGGCGGTTGTCGTCTACGAGATCCTGTACACGATCGCGTTTCTGGCGCTGATAAGCGCCGGACTCGCGGTCGTGTTTGGGATGATGCGCGTGGTGAACCTCGCCCACGGCGAGTTCGTCCTGCTCGGCGGCTACGCGGCGATCGTGTCCCACAATACGCTGGGCATAAACATTTTCGTTTCGATGCTGGTGGTCGCGCCCCTGGCGGTCGCGGTCTTCGGCGTCGTCGCCGAGCGGCTGATCATCCGCTTCCTCTACGGCCGGCTGATCAACACCATGCTGGCGACCTGGGGCCTGAGCCTCGCCATGATCGGCGCCTTCACGCTGATCTTCGGGCCGACCACGACCAGCATCAAGGCGCCGATCGGCGGCTTCGCCGTCGGCGACTATTCGCTCAGCGGCTACACCGTCTTCATCATCGCCAGCGCGATCGGCGTCGTGCTGCTGATCTTCGGCGTGCTGAAATACACCCGCGCCGGCCTGATCGCCCGCGGCGCGATGCAAAGCGCCGACATGGCGAACGCCTTCGGCTACGACACCTCGAAGGTCTACATGGTGACCTTCGCAGCCGGCTCGGCCCTGTCCGGGCTCGCCGGCGGCGTGCTCGCGCCGCTGGTCGGCATCGGCCCGACCGCCGGCCTGCTCTACATCGCCAAGGCGTTCATCACGGTAATCTCCGGCGGCGCGTCGGTCGTCTCCGGCCTGATTGCCAGTTCCGGCTTCTTCGGCATCGTCTCGCAGGCCGTCACCTTCGCGACCAATTCGGTGATCGGCGAGATCGGCCTGCTGGTCGCCGCCGTTATCCTGCTGCGGCTGCTGCCGACCGGCATTTCCGGCCGCTTCTTCCGCGACCGGCTGTAGGGCGCGCAACCATGACCGTTCGGCCATGACCGCCCGGCAGGTGCTCTCCTCCGTCGTCGTCGCCGCGATCGTCATGTTCGTGCTGCCGGTCTTCTTCGACGTCCTGAACCTGACGACCTTCGCCGCTTACGCCCTGCTGGCGCTCAGCCTCGGTTTCGTCTGGGGCTACGGCGGCATCCTGTGCTTCGGCCAGACCGCCTTCTACGGCCTCGGCGCCTACGTCTACGCCCTGACCGCGATCAACACCGGCGAGGCCTGGAGCGGCTTTTTCCTCGCCATCCTGCTGCCCGCCCTGTTCGCCGCCATCCTCGGCGCCATGATGTTCTACGGCCGGCTGAGCGACGTCTATCTCGCGGTCGTGACCCTGGTGGTGAGCCTGATCCTGTTCCGCTTCATGAACCACACGGCCGGCGAGCAATGGGTCATCGGCGAAGCCCGGCTCGGCGGGTTCAACGGCATCCCCGGCTTTCCGACGCTGCACGTTCCCGGCGATCCGGAAGCCTACATCTACGACGAGAACCTGTACTACTTCACCTTCGTCGTCCTGGTGCTGTGCTACCTGCTGACCCGCTGGCTGCTCGGCAGCCCGTTCGGCCGCATCCTGGTCGGCCTGCGCGAGAACGAGCAGCGCATCGAACTGCTGGGCTACGACGTCCGCGCCCGCAAGACCGCGGCCTTCGCCTTCGGCGGCGCGCTCGCCGGCCTCGCCGGCTGCCTCTACGCCAACGCGGCGGAGATCATCACGCCGGAGCTGTTCGGCCTCGGCCTCGCCGCGGAGATCATCATCTGGGTTATCGTCGGCGGCGCCGGCACCCTGATCGGGCCGATGATCGGCGCGGCCGTGCTCGGCTATCTCAAATTCGTCCTCGGCCTGCGCGCGGTGAAGGAGGTTTTCGGCAGGGAGAACCCGCTGGAGGCGACGCTGGTCTTCGGGGTGATCCTGATCCTGTTCATCCTGTTCCTGCCGCGCGGCGTGGTGCCGTCGATCCAGGGCTGGCTCGGCAAGGCGCGGCCGGGCCGGGCCGGGGCGGCCGGGTCCGGCCGGCGCCGGCGCACCAGGGCGGAAAGGGCGCGCGCCGATGCGTAGGGCCGCGCGCGACGGGGTCGTGGAGGCGCGCGGGGTCAGCGTCCGCTTCGGCGGCGTGACGGCGCTCGATTCGGTCGATTTCACCCTCGCCGACAAGGAACTGCGCTGCCTGATCGGCCCGAACGGCGCGGGCAAGAGCACCTTCTTCAAGTGCCTGACCGGCGTCCTGCGGCCGAGCGAGGGCGACATCCGCATCCGCGGCATCGATTGCGTCGGCGCCCATCCGCATCAGATCGCCGGCCTCGGCGTCGGCATCAAGACCCAGGTGCCGAGCGTGATGAACGGCCTGAGCGTGCGCGAGAATGTCTGGATCGCCGCGCGCAAGCGCAATTCGACCCGCGAGGCCGACCGCATCGTCGCCGAGACCCTGGAGCGTATCGGCATCGCCGACAGCGCCGGCGAACCGGTCGGCAACCTGGCCCACGGCCGGCGCCAGCTCGTCGAGTTCGGCACCGTGCTGGCCGGCGACCCCTGGCTGATCCTGCTCGACGAGCCGGCCGCCGGCCTGACCGCGGAAGAGGCGGAGCGCGCCGTCGACATCATCGTCGAAATGAACGACCGCGCGGCGATCATCGTCGTCGAGCACGACATGCATTTCATCCGCCAGCTGGCGAAGACCGTCACGGTGCTGCACCAGGGCCGCATCCTCACCGAAGGCCATGTCGATACGGTGCTGGGCGACCCGCTGGTGCGCGACGTCTATCTGGGCAAGTCGCAATGAACGCCCCGGCCACAGGAAACGGCAGCCCGGCAGCCGGCTCGGATGGAAGGGGCGACGCGATCCTGTCGGTCCAGGGGCTGCGCGCAGGCTATGGCGATATCCCCGTGCTGCGCGGCGTGTCGATGGACCTGGCCGAGAACGAGGTGCTCGGACTGCTCGGCCACAACGGCATGGGCAAATCGACGCTGCTCAAGACGCTGATGGGCCTGCTGCCGGCGACCGGCGGCCAGATCGCCTTCGAGGGGACGCCGATCACAAGGCTGCCGACGTGGCGGCGCAGCCGGCTCGGCTTCGGCTACGTGCCCCAGGGCCGGGGCATCTTCCCGAGCCTCACGGTGCGCGAGAACCTGCACTTCGCCTGGAGCGAGGAAACCGGCGACAGCGGCCCGGAAGCCGGGATCGACCGGATCGTCGCCGATTTTCCGCGCCTCGCCCCGCTGCTCGACCGCCAGGGCGGCGTGCTGAGCGGCGGCGAGCAGCAGATCCTCGCGGTCGCGCGCTGCCTGATCGCCGATCCGGTGCTGTTCCTGCTCGACGAGCCGACCGAGGGCATCCAGCCGTCGATCATCGAGGAGATGGCCGAGACGCTGGCCTCGATCCGGACCGGCCGCGGCCTGACGCTGCTTCTGGTCGAGCAGAATCTGGAATTCCTGACCCAACTGTCGGACCGCATTCTGGTCCTCGAACGCGGCGCGGTGAAGGCGGAAATCGCCCGCGACC
The DNA here is from genome assembly GCA_009840595.1 of Rhodospirillaceae bacterium. Lineage (GTDB taxonomy): Bacteria > Pseudomonadota > Alphaproteobacteria > Bin65 > Bin65 > Bin65. The sequence goes on from VXNK01000040.1 coordinate 28,777, forward strand.
AGTTCGGCGCAACGGGCCTGATCGAGGAATTTGCCGGCCTGGGCGGCGGCAGCGCGCGGACATCGGCTCCACCTGCCGCGGGGCCTGCCGCGATCCCGTCCCGCGAGGCCGCCGCTCCGCCGCCCCGGCCGCAGCCGCCGCCGCCCCCCCCCCCGGGGGGGCCGCGGGGCGGGGGGGGGGCGGGGCGGGGGGCGGGGGCGGG
>VXNK01000144.1 GCA_009840595.1 Rhodospirillaceae bacterium
CCCATTACGCCCAGTCCCTGCCCTGGGACGACCAGGGAAGCCGCCTTCTCCCCGTCGCCAACTACGAGCGCTACACCGAGCTGATGGACGGGCTCCGGGAGCGCATGATCCGCGAGCGCGCCCGCTTCATCGAGGACTACGAGGACAATATCGACAAGGCCCGCCTCGACCTCGGCAAGCTGTTCCGCATCGCGGAGTATCCCTCGAAGGAGGACCTGCACGGCAAGTTCGGCATGCGCTACCGGATTATCCCGGTACCGGACGCCGACCACTTCATGGCGAAGCTGGCGTCCGACGACACCGACCGGGTGAAGCGCGACATCGAGAGCCAGATCGAGGAACGGCTGCACGACGCGGTAGGCGACCTCTACCGCCGTCTCGGCGAGGCGGTCGAGCGGGTGTCCGAACGCCTGCGCGAGGACGACGAAGGCAAGCCGCTGGTCTTCCGGGATTCGATGATCGGCAACATCCGCGAGCTGGTCGACATCGTGCCGCGCCTCAACATCTTCGGCGACGAGACCCTGGCCCAGCTCTGCGGCCAGGTGAAGGAGAAGATCGCGAGCGTCGAGCCGGATGCGCTCAGGCCGTCGAAGAGCTTCGACCCGGTGGCGCGCGCCAGCGTCAAGCGCGAGGCCGACGCGCTGGCCGAGAAGTTCGCGGGGTATTTCGCGCCCGCGGCCGGGAACCTGGCGGAGGCGGCGTGATGGCCACCCGCATGCGCTCGGAATCGGCCCAGCGGGTCAGCGGCTGCGTCACTGCCTTGCTGAGGGAGCAGCCCTTCTTCGGCAGCCTTGCGCTCCGGCTGCCGGTCCGCCCCGACGCCGGCCGCGAGACGCTGGCGAGCGACGGGCGGGAGATCCGCTATTCGCCGCAATGGATCGCGGAGACCGACGCCCACGTCATCGAGACCGCGATCGCCCGCGTGGTGCTGGCCTGCGCGCTGAAACACCATACCCGGCGGGGCGAGCGCGACCCGGAACGCTGGCAGCGCGCCTCCCAGCTGGTCACCCACGGCCTGCTGCGGGACGCCGGCTTCACCCTGCCGCCCGACTCGGAAGCGTGGGACGGGATCAGCGTCGAGCAGGCCTACGACCGCCTGCCCGAGCCGGACGAAGGCGACTCCGGCGGCGGCGATCCGCCGGGCGCCGGGGGCGGTTCCGGCGCCGATGCAGCCGGCGCTCCAACGGATGACGGGCGCGACCCGTCCAACCGGGGCGATGACGGCGAGCAATCCGGCGACGGCGACGATGGCGAGGCCGACGGTTCGACGGAGCCGTCGAACGATGACGGCGGCCCCGGCAACGAAAGCGATAACGCCCCCACAAGCTGCGATCCCGCCGGTACCGGCGAGGTCATGGACGCGCCGGCCGGCGGCGGCGAAGACGGCAATGGCGACGACGGCCCGTCCGCGCGGGATACCGCCGCCGAGGAGCAGGCCTGGGACGAGGCCATGCACCAGGCGCTCAGTCTCGCCAAGGCCGAGGGCAAGGCGCCGGGCGGGATCGAGGAGACCGTCCGCGGCGCCCATGCCGGCACGCTCGACTGGCGGTCGCTGCTTCGGCGCTACATGACCGACGCGGCGAAGAGCGACTACAGCTGGAGCGTCCCCAACCGGCGCTTCATCGACAGCGGCCTCTACCTGCCGTCGATCCGTTCCGAGGGCATGGAGGCCATCGCCGTCATTATCGACACGTCGGGCTCGCTGCCGGCGGCAACGCTCGCCGCGTTCTGGGCCGAGCTGCGCGAGGTCGCAACGGAGATCCGGCCCGAGAGCGTCGTCGTGCTCCAGGTCGACGCCGCCGTGCAGGACGCGGCGGAATACGCGCCCGACGACCTGCCCGAGGAGATCGCCGTCAAGGGAAGGGGCGGGACGGACTTCCGGCCGGGTTTCGAGTGGCTCGACGAGCAGGGTATCCGGCCGGCGGTGTGTCTGTATTTCACCGACATGGAGTGCTCCCGCTACCCCGGGACGGAGCCTTCCTTTCCCACGATCTGGGTGAACTATTCGACCCCTCCGGCCGACTGGAACCGCGAGCCCTGGGGCGAGCGCATCGACATACCCCCCGGCCCGGGAGCCCGGCCATGACGCGCGCGATCCACGGCGGGCCCGCCGAGGCGCTCAGGCAGGCGCTGAAGGCGCTGTCCGGGCTCTCCTTCTGGATCGCCTGGACCGCCGATCCCGACCTCGCGCCCGAACCGCATGTGAGCGTGCGCTGCATCCGCGACGCCGCGAGCGCGCTGCGCAAGGCCGCCGATCTTCTGGACCGGGCGGCCGACCGGATCGAGGCCGGCGACAACAAGGAAGGCGCTCGCGCTCCCGGCCGGTGAGCCTTGCCGCCGCGCCGCGTCCCTCCCGCAACGCCGCCAGGAGGCGGAGCGGGGCGGGGTCCGGGCGGCGCGGACGGGGCCGGCGGGAGCCGGTCCCCACGCCGCTTCCGTCTTTTCCCACACACCATTGAGGGAGGTTCGCCATGAACTTCATCGCCCCTAGGGCCGAGCCGATTATCCGGGAGATCCCGCTCTCCCGGCTCGCGCTCGCGCCTGAGAATGTCCGCAAGACCCCGCCCGATGCCCGGGCCGACGCCGAGCTCAAGGCCTCGATCGCCGCCCTCGGCCTGCTGGAGAACCTGGTGGTCCGCGCCGACGAGCCCGACGATGAGGGCGGCGAACGCTACGCTGTCGTCGCCGGCGGGCGCCGCCTGAAGGCCATGCAGGCACTGGTCGAGGACAAGGTATTCGACGCCGACCATCCGGTGCCCTGCCAGGTCCGGGACGGCGACACCGAGTCCG
>VXNK01000075.1 GCA_009840595.1 Rhodospirillaceae bacterium
TAGCACGGGCGAGCGGGCCGCAATCTCGGATTCATTGAAATACTTTCACAGTCTCTGCTGCGCCGCCGGCCCGTCGCGGTCTGGTCGGAGTCCAGGCTCCCCGTCCTGGCTTTCCGCCCTACTGCGTAGCCGGCCCTATGCCGCCCGGCAGCCCGTCGGGGCCTCGCAGGCGGCCGCGATGCTCCGCAGCCGGCCCATTGGCGTCCGCGCTCATCCGTGCCGCGCGAGCCATAGCCAGGCGAACCAGACGGGCAGGCTGAGCACCGCCGCGCTGACGGCGATCGCCACCGGGCCGAGCAGGCCGGCGAACACCGTCGCCGGAATCGTCAGCACGCCCAGCCCGATGCCCGCCGCCCAGGCCACGCGCCGGTAACCCAGTCGCCAGAGTCGGCGGCAGCCGAGGGCGAGGGGCAGGCCGCAGGGGACGGTGACGGCGAGCGACCCAAGCGCCGCCATCGCCTCCCCGGCATCCGCGAACCGGACCGCCGACGGCCCGAAGCGCAGCGCCGCCTGCACCACTACCCCGGTCGGCAGCCAAAGCAGCGCGAGCGGCCAGAACCCGTGCCGCGCCATCCATCCGCGCCCGTCCATGCCGCAACCGATGCCCCGGAAACCGTCGCCATGCAAGCCGGGCGGACCCGTTCGTGCGGGAGGTGAAGAGAAGCCGGTGGAGGGCGAAGCCGCTGTCGGAGAGGGAGCGGCGGGGATCGCAACCGGGAGGACGGGGACATGACGACATCGACCTATGCGGGGATCGGGGCGCGGGCGACGCCGAGGGCCGTGCTGTCGGACATGACGAAGATGGCGGCGTGGCTGGCGCGGACCGGTTGGCACTTGAACACCGGCGGCGCGAAGGGAGCGGACTCCGCGTTCTCCGCAGGGGCGCCGTCTGGATTGCAGACCTTGTTCCTGCCCTGGCGCGGCTACAACGGCCTCGACGGCGCGGACTGCCTCCACCTGACCGGGTTCGAGCGCGACGTATGCATGGACTACGCCGCCCGGCTGCATCCTGCCTGGGATCGCTGCTCGCCGGGCGCGCGGCTGCTCCACGGGCGCAACGTCGCTCTCATCCTCGGCCCGGAGCTGACCAATCCCGTCGACGCGGTGGTTGCATGGAGCGAACGCGGCGCGGCGGTCGGCGGCACCGGCATGGGCATCCGCATCGCCGAAGATCGCGGCATCCCGGTGCTGAACCTGGGCTCCATGGTGCCGCGGGCGGTCTGCGAGCGGCTGCGGGATATCCGCCGCGCCGGTCCGGGGTCGTAGAGGTGGAGAGGAGCGCCTGTCGGGCGAGTGTCCGGCAGGCCGGAGGGAGTGGTCTCTCCGCGCCGTTGCCGGGCAGGACAACGGCAGAGGAGATCCGCCCCATGTTCCATCCCGACCACGATTTCGGCGCCCCGTCCGGCGGCGACCGGCTGCTCGCCGAGCTGGGGGTGCGTCCCGAGCTCGTCCGCGAGATCGCCGAGGACGCCCGTGCGATCCGCTGTCCCGACCGGGACGCGGGCTATCCCGCATACGGCTTCGCAAGCCTCTTCCCGGATTCATCGCTGCCTGCCCCGGACTTCGATCCGGGGGCCCTCGGCCTGCACGAGGACGCGCCGGATAAGCCCTGGGACCCGGCATCGTCGCTCCCCCCGGCCGAATAGAGGCGGAGGGGGGCTTGGAGAGTTTGAACGGTCGGGGTTCTCGTTCGAGAGCCGCAGCCATCTCGCGGCGACCGCGCCGGCGATGTTGTCGGGCTTCACTTCGGCAACATTCTCTCCGAGCTTCTCGAAGGCCCTGCCGATGTCGCCTCTCAGACTCGCCTCGACGGCTTCCTTCAGCGCCGGATCGCGCTGGCGCATGATCTCGTCCATGGTCGCGGTCTTCATGCCGGCGGCCTGAAGCTGGGCGAAGGGCTTGCCGGCGTCGACGGCATCGAGCTGCTTGGCATCGCCCACCAGCACCACGCGCGGGATGCGCAGCGCGTTGGCGATGCGCAGCAGGTCCCGTGCCTGCACGGTGGAGGCGAGCGAGCCCTCGTCGACCACGAGGATGGTCTTCGCGAAGGCGGCGCGCATCTCCCTGGCGCCCTTCCGCGTGAGCCTGCCTTCGGCGACACCGGCATTGCGGGCGAGGAAGCGCTGCAGGGTCTCGGTCGGAATGCCCGCCTCCGTCGCCAGCGTCCCGGCCGCCGAAGCCGAGGGCGCGAGGCCCGCCATGCGCCAGCCCTTCTTCTCCGCGAGCGCGCGGGCACGGTTGAGCATCGTGGTCTTCCCGGTGCCGGCATAGCCCTGCACGCCGACCGTGCGGTCCTTCGCCGACAGAATCAGCTTCACCGCGTCCTTCTGTCCGGCCGTCAGCGGCCCCCGGCTCAGATGACCCTGCACCTGCCAGCCGCGCATGGCTGCCCGGCCGCGGCCTTCGCCGGCGCGCCACAGCGCGACCGTCTCGCGCTCCTCGGCCACGGTGCGCTCCGTCGCGAGCGAGTCCTCCGCGCCCGGCAGGTCCACGGCATGGAGCGTTCCCGCCTTCTCCAGCGCCGCGACCTCGCGCTCGGCCTCCCCGATCGCGACCGCGCCCGGCGCGTGGGCGAGCGCGGCGGCGAGCAGGTCGGTGCGGGCAAACACCGCTTCCCGTTCCGAGAGATGCGCCAGCGCCCAGGCGACCGCCTCCGCCGCGGGCGACGGCGGCGCGGCGTCGGCGGCCGCATCGCGGTCTGGCGCCCGATCCGGCCCGTCGAGCGGCAGTTGCGT
>VXNK01000151.1 GCA_009840595.1 Rhodospirillaceae bacterium
TGGCGTCGTCGGAGAGGCCGGGCACGCTGCGCAGCCGGTCCGGGCGGGCGGCCAGCGCGCGGGGCGCCGTGCCGAACACCGCCAGCAGGGCGGCGGCAAGTTCCCGGCTATCGGCGATGCCGCGCCGGCCGGAGAGCAGAAGCTCCAGCAGCTCGCGGTCATCGACGGCCTCGCGGCCGGCGCGCAGCAGACGCCCCTGGAGCCGGCGGCGGCGCGCGGCCTCCCGCACCGAGAGCGGCGCGGCCGGCATGTCGAACAGCGGCATGTCGTCGAGGCCGGGCCCGGTCGGGTCGAGCGGGCTCATGCCGCGATCTCCCGTGCGCCGGCGGTGTCGCGCTCGTCGGCGCGTGCGCGGCAGTGTTCGATCAGCCGGCCGTATTCCTCGCCGTCGAGCACGCGGTCGACGCCGAGCAGGAAGGCGAGCTGGAGGCCGATCAGCCGGATGGCCGGATCGTCGCGCTGCGGCACGCCTTCGGCGATGGCCTGCCGGCAGGCGGTGTGCAGCGCCAGCGCGACGCCGGAGGGGTTGCACGCGCCCGGATCGACGATGGCGAGCGCGGCCCGGTGCCGGTCGTAGCCGGGTGGAAGATCGGGGAAGGTCATCGTCCGGCCCTCCGCATGCGGGCGACCAGGCCTTCGACGGTCGCGCCGTCGGCGCCGCAGGCCTCGCCCCAGTCGCGCAGATTGCGCTCGAAGTCCTCGACCGATCCGAGATGGGCGTCGAAGAACGGGCTGTCGGTGGTGGCGGCCAGCACCGAATCGCCGGCGATGGCGATCCCGGTGATCGCCGGGCTGGTCATGGGTTCGAGGTGAAGCAGCCAGCAGAGGAACGCGCCGAACATCGGCGTCAGGCTCTCGCCCCGGCGCGGGTCCATCGGGTGCATCGGCGGCGGGGTCTCGGCGGGCGCGGTAGCGATCGCGGTGTCGGGCATGGACAATCTCCCCGGGTTCGGAATCGAAAGCGCCCCGCTCCGGCATGGTCCCCGGCTCGGAGGCCGGGGCAGGCAGGAACGGGGCGCGGGACAGGACGGCGGATTGCGGTCAGGCTTCGACAGGGCTCGCGCGGCCGCGGGCGGCCTCGTCGAGTTCCGGCCCGAACTCCACGATGCGGCCGGCCTGCCGGGCCGCCTGGGCATAGACCGAGATCGGCCAGCGGCCCTCGAACCAGAGGTCCCGCTCGATGCCGAGGCCGAAGGGACCCTGGAAGGACCGGAGCTCGTCGAGGCTGAAGCTGCCGAGCTCCGGGCAGCCGAAGCCGAGGTCGGCCAGGCCGAAGGCGACCGACGGGTCGTCGGGGTCGAGCTCGGTCACGAGCCAGGTGCCCGCGCCTGTGGGGTTGAAGAGCTTGAGCGGCGGGACCGGATCGCTGTCGGGGGTTCTGCCGTTGGCGAGCAGCGCATCGCGCAGTTCCGTGGTCACGAGTTCCATGGGCGGGCTCCCTGCGGGTTGAAAGGACGACCGTCCGGGCAGGACGCTCCCGCGCCCCGCCCGGACGGCAACCGCGACAGGCCGGCCTCCGCTCCCGGCGGCGCGATCTCCACGGCGGGGCCGGATGGACCGGCGCGGCGTAGGGCGTGCCTCCGGCTCAGTGGGCGGAGACGATGGACGCGGGGGACGGCGGGCCGAGCTCGACGGCGACCCTGCCCTCCTGCACGGTCACGGTGACGGTGCGGTCGGGCGGCATGAGCCAGAGCAGGTCGGTCCAGACGGCATCGGCGATGGCGCGCTTCTGCGCCTCGTCGGTCGGTGTCTGCGGCATGGCGGCGGAAAGGGTCATGGTCGGAGCCTCCTCGTGGATGGCGGGCGGGAACCGGGATCGCGCATGACCCGGTTCCGCGCCCTTGCGGGTGGACGGGATGGCGGCGCCGGGCGCTACGGAGCCGGGGCGGCCTCGCCGAGGGTGATGCTGACGTCGGGCCGGCGGATGCGGATATCGACGGCGCGGTCCCTGGGGCAGAGCCAGAGAAGCTCGCGCCGGACGGCCTCGGCGAGCGAGGTCCGGCAGGCCGCGTCGTCCGACAGCAGCAGCCTGGTCGCCATGTGCAGCGCCGACTCGTCGAAACGCTCCCGCTGGGTCTCCCAGCTGTCGGCGTCGGCATCCTCGGACGGCGAGAAGAAGCCGGCGGCGAGAAGCCCGGCGAGCTCGTGCGGCTGGAGCGCGCTGTCCGCCGTGACCAGCGGCAGGGCGTCCTCGACCCAACTCCAGGCCTCGCCCGCGAAGGCGAGGTCGGTCGCGAGATCGAGCGTGGCCGGCGGTCCTGACAGCGGACGCACGGTGAGCTCGATGCGGATCGCGGCGGGCCGGGCCGGCAGCGCCGCGGCGCGCAGGCCGGGGCGCTCCGGGAGCGGGTAATCGCCGACCGCCATCCACTCGCCGTCGGCGGCAACCCGGATATGCATCGCCGTCACCCGGTCGAGGGCGTCGTACCAGCCATAGCCCTCCAGCCGGCGGTCGGCCTCGAACAGGCGGGATGCGACGCCGGCGCGTTCGGCGGCGCGCCAGAGCGCCTGGGCCTCGGACGGCTCCGGGTCGCAGGCCATGACCAGCGCGTCGTGACCGGCCTCGGCCAGCTTCGGCGGATCGCGCCAGTCGTTGACGTTCGCGAAGGAGGGGCGCCAGGGCCGCAGCAGGGCCGGCGGCGGCGCGATCCCGATGCCGGCCTCGCGCGCCCGCTGCCGGTCCTCGAAGGCGGGGCGCGGCGAGGGCTCGGCCGCCATGGCGCGGTAGATGGCGA
>VXNK01000113.1 GCA_009840595.1 Rhodospirillaceae bacterium
CCCCCCCCCCCCCCCGCCCCCCCCCGCCCCGGGCCCGCCCGCGGGGGCGGCCGGGGGGGCGCGGGCCCCCCCGCCCCGCCGCGCTTGACGGCCTGTCCGGCCCCGCCGCGCCGCAGGACGAGGCGCTGCTGGCCGCGATGGCCCGGCAGGTCTGGCTCAACGAAGCGGTCTGGCCGGCCGGCGAAGCCGAACGCGCCGCGGTCGGCCGGCTCGATCTCGCGGACCCGGCGGCGCGCGGCGTCGCGGCGCTCTATCTGTCGCCGGACGCCTGGTGCCCGCCGGCAGACGGCGCGCCGGGCATCGACATGCCCCGCAGCCTGGTCGGCCTGGCCGCCGACATAAACCGCGAACGGCATGCCATGGCGCGGGCGGAAGCGGCGCTCGGCCCGGCAGCCGGCGTGTCGGACCCGACGGGCGCTGCCGTGGCGGCGCAGTACGAGGCCAATCCCTATCCGCGCTGGGGCTGGGTGCAGGCGCCGCCCGGCGGACGGAAAGGTTCCGGGGCAGGTCCCGGTGCAGGTCCCGGGGCCGGCCGCAGGCGTCTTGCGCGCATTGCCGGCCGGGCCGCGGCGCCGGCGGACGACTGGACGAAGGGGCCGCTGCGCATCGTCGTCGCCGGCTGCGGCACCGGGCAGGAGGCGGTCCAGGCCGCGCTCGCCTATGCGCCGGACGCCCGGCTGCTCGCCTTCGATTTCAGCCGCGCCAGCCTGCGCTACGCCGCCATGAAGGCGCGGCAGCATGGCCTGAAAGCCATCCGGTTCCGCCAGGCGGACATCCTCGATCTGCCGCACTTCGAGCCGCCGTTCGACCGGCCGGCGGACCTCATCGAATGTATCGGCGTGCTGCACCACATGGCCGATCCGTTCGCCGGCTGGCGCATCCTGCTCGACCGGCTGCGGCCCGGCGGGCTGATGTATGTCGGCCTCTACAGCGCGACCGCCCGGCGCGGGCTGACAGCCCTCCGTGAAAAGCTCGCCGGCGCGGGCATCGACCCGGCGGACCCGGACGCGATCCGCGCGGTCCGCGCCCGCATTCTCGCCCGGCCGGAGGACCATTTCGAACGCGCGCTCGCGGAGTCGGCGGATTTCTACACCCTCAGCGAGGTGCGCGACCTGCTGTTCCACGCCCACGAGACGCCGCTGACGCTGGAGGCCATCGGCGAATTTCTGGAGGGGGAAGGGCTGGACTTCCGCCACATGGACGTGCGCCCGCACATCGCCGAAGCCTTTGCCGAGTCCCCCGACGGCGGGCCGGGCGACGCCGCGGCGCGCGACCTCCGGGCCTGGGCGGCGTTCGAGCGCGACAATCCCGACACCTTCGACGGCATGTACCTGTTCTGGGTCCGCAAGCCCGGTTAGCCCGGGAGGCCCGGTTCCGGCGGCCCATGCCGTCCGCTCCGTCTCCCGCCCCGTCATTCCGACCGGCGCGCGCCCGAGCCGTCGTTTCGAGCGGGCGCAACCCTCCCCGTCATTTCGACCGGGCGCAACCCTCCCCGTCATTTCGACCGAAGCGAAGCGAGCGGAGAAATCCGGCCGGCGACGGAGGCCGGCCAATCGCTGAAGCCTTGGGCGTCGACGGAACACCGACCGGATTTCTCCACTCCGCCCCGACCCCTTCGGCTTCGCTCAGGGCAGGCTCCGGGCCGGGGCTCCGGTCGAAATGACGGGGAGAGGATGGTGCGATGTGCCAGGTTCCGTCATGAATTGTCAGGATATGTCAGGATTCGTCATGGTCCGTCATGGTCTGTCAGTCGCCGCGGCAGGGGCGCAGCCGGTCGAATTCGGCGAGATACAGCCCGGCGGTGCGGTTCTCCAGCGGCGGGCGGGTACGGGCAAGCTCCTTGAGGTAGTCCTGTTCCTCTTCGGCGGCGCGGCGCTCGATCGGGCAGGGCTCCCCGGCGGGCGGCAGGATGTCGACGGCGCCCGGCATGTCCCCGGTCCAGCGCTCTTCGGGGTCGTCGTCCCGGCTCTGCCGGTCGAGCGCCGCGAACGCCCTGGCCTGGTCGGCGGCGGCGGCGTACCGTTTCGGGTCGGCGCCCGCCGCCGGCAGCAGGCCGGCCCGGTGTAAGGATATGTCATGTTCCGTCGGGCCCGGCGCGCCCGGCCCGGCGCCATCGGCGGGCGCCGGCAAGGACCCGTGTAAGGAATTGTCAGGATTCGTCATGGCGGGTGCCGGCCTGCCCGCCTGCCGCTCCGGAGTGCGGGGCCGGCGCTCCTCGACGGTGGCGTGCAGGCGTTGCGCCGTCGCCAGCCAGGCCGCCTCGTCGAAATCCTTGCGCCGCTTCAGCGCCTTCCGGTTAGCCCGGTGGACAGCGAGGGCCCGTTCGGTCCGGTGCCGGCCCCGGCGCACCGCCTCGGCGATCGGGCCTTCGGCGCCGTCAACCGGCCTCTCTTCCGCCTCTTCTCCCGGCAGGGGCCACAGGCCGGCGCGCCGGTGGGCGCTGCGCCGGTCGAGGCCGGACAGCTCGGCCTGCAATCTGACCACCCGCAGCATCAGTGCCGCCGAGCCCTTCTCCACCGCGGCGTCCCAGGCCTGTTCGAGCCGGTCGAGCAGGATCTGCGCCTCTTCGCGCTCGACCGTCTGCCACGCCGCCCGGATGGCCCGCACCCGCGCGGCGACGGCGGGCCTCTCCAGCAGCTCATGCCCGGTCTGGCGCGCCGAGCCTGCGGCATAGCCGGCGTCCCGCGCCGCCCCGGCGGCGTTGCCGGTCGCGGCGTAAT
>VXNK01000098.1 GCA_009840595.1 Rhodospirillaceae bacterium
ACCAAAAAACCGCTTGCATCCACGGAGGCGTCCACACACGGCTCGGGGGCCGGGGTAACACGGTTCCTTATGCTAACCCGTTATCATGAAGGAATTTTCATGCCCACAAGTCTCGGATACTCCGATTTCTTGCGAGAAATCCGGGCTAGGGAATCAATTTGATTGCGGCGACGATCAATCCGCCGATGACGGCGGTCCAGCTCATCGTCCACACTTTGACACTGGCGATTTCGGCCCTGAGATCGGCCTTTGTGATTTCCAGATCGGTCTTTGTGACCAGCTCGCCGCGCCCCGCTTCCGCCGCAGCGTGCAACTGCGCCGCAGCCGCCCTGGCCTGATCCGGGGTGAATCCGGCGGTCTCCAGCGCCGTCGCGGCAGTCAAGGTGTCGAAAGTCGACATAACGAACATATATAGTGCCGGGAACGAAACCGCAACACCATTCTGTTCTGGCCGGTTGCAGCAGCGCACGACTTGCCGAACCGCGGACGCCGCGTATTACGGCGTTCCGGACCCGCGCCCTACATCCGGAACACGCCGAAGCGCGTCTCTTCGACCGGCGCGTTCAGCGCGGCGGAGAGCGCCAGCGCCAGCGTCATCCGCGTATCGGCGGGATCGATCACGCCGTCGTCCCAGAGCCGCGCCGAGGCGTAATAGGGATGGCCCTGGCGCTCGTATTGTTCGCGGATCGGCGCCTTGAAGGCGTCCTCCTCCTCGTCCGACCACACGCCGCCGCCGGCCTCGATGGCGTCGCGCCGGATGGTCGAGAGCACGCTCGCCGCCTGCTCGCCGCCCATGATCGAGATGCGCCCGTTCGGCCACATCCAGAGGAACCGGGGCGAATAGGCCCGGCCGCACATGCCGTAATTCCCGGCGCCGTAGCTGCCGCCGACGATCAGGGTGAATTTCGGCACCTTCGTCGTCGCGACCGCGGTCACCATCTTGGCGCCGTCCTTGGCGATGCCGCCGGCCTCGTATTTCTTGCCGACCATGAAGCCGGCGATATTCTGCAGGAAAATCAGGGGGATGCCGCGCTGGCTGCACAGTTCGATGAAATGCGCGGCCTTCAGGGCTTCCTCGGAATAGAGGATGCCGTTGTTGGCGACGATGCCGACCGGATAGCCCCAGATCCGGGCGAAGCCGCAGACCAGCTGCGTGCCGTAAAGCTGCTTGAATTCGTCCAGTTCGCTGCCGTCGACGATCCGGGCGATGACCTCGCGCACCTCGAAGGGTTTCTTCACGTCGTCCGGGATCAGGCCGTACAGTTCTTCGGGATCGTAGAGCGGCTCGACGGGCGCGCCGAGCGTCGTCGTCAGCGGCTTGGGCAGGTTGAGGTCGGCCACGATGCGCCGCGCCATGGCGAGGGCATGGTGGTCGTTGAGCGCGTAATAGTCGGTGACGCCGGAGGTCCGGGAATGGACGTCGGCGCCGCCCAGATCCTCGGCGCTGACGACCTCGCCGGTCGCCGCCTTGACCAGCGGCGGACCGCCCAGAAAGATCGTGCCCTGCTCCTTCACGATGATGGCCTGGTCCGACATCGCCGGCTGGTAGGCGCCGCCGGCGGTACAGGAACCCATGACCACGGCGATCTGCGGGATGCCGAGCGCCGACATGTTGGCCTGGTTGTAGAAGATGCGCCCGAAATGGTCGCGGTCGGGGAAGACCTCGTCCTGGGTCGGCAGGTTGCCGCCGCCGGAATCGACCAGATAGAGGCAGGGCAGCCGGTTCTGGATCGCGATCTCCTGGGCCCGGACGTGCTTCTTGACCGTGATCGGGTGATAGCTGCCGCCCTTCACCGTGGCGTCGTTGCAGACGATGACGCATTCCCGGCCGGAGACCCGGCCGATCCCGGTGACGATCCCGGCCGACGGCACGTCGCCGCCATACATGCCGTGGGCGGCGAGCTGGCTGAGTTCCAGGAACGGCGAACCGGGATCGGTCAGGGTGCGCACCCGGTCCCGCGGCAGCAGCTTGCCGCGCGCCAGATGGCGTTCGCGGGCGCGGTCCGGTCCGCCCCGCTTGATCGCCGCCACGGTCTCGCGCAGGTCGGCGACCAGCGCCCGGTTGTGCGCGTCGTTCGCGCGGAACTGCGCGGTTCGGGTGTTGAGGTTGGAACGGATAACCGCCACGGCGCCGGCCCGGCCAGAAGAAGACGGCCCGTTTTAGAACAGCTCCCCGCCCGGCGGTAGCGGCGAATCCGGACCATCCTCCAAGCCGGGCCTTCGAGACGAGCGTTTCGCCGTCACCCGCCCTTCCCTCACCGTTATCCCGGCCGACCATCCCCTCACCGTCATCCCGACCGAAGCGAAGCGAGCGGAGGGATCTCGGCTCGATCCCGACAACAGGAACCCCGAGTCCGGCGACGAGATTCCTCCACTCCGCGGACTGGCGTCCGCTCCGGTCGGAATGACGGAGGGGGTTTGTCGAGACAGAGGAATATTATGCTTGATTGTCTTACCTGTTTCCCTATATTCCCGAATAGAACATTTATCGAACAACAGGACGCCTGCCATGACTGCACCCCTTTCCCCGGCCACACCCGATTCCCTACCCGGTGCCCTGCCCACTGCCGCCCCGGAGGCGCATCCCCCGGACGCCGCCGTTCCGGAATCGCCCCTCACCCTGCGGCAGGAGGATTTCTGCCGCCATTACGCCGCCAGCGGCAACGCCGCCGGGGCGGCGCGGGACGCCGGCTATGCCGCAGGCTCGGCGCGC
>VXNK01000139.1 GCA_009840595.1 Rhodospirillaceae bacterium
TCAGGCTGCTTTCCGGCGTCCGGCCCGTCCGGCGCAGCCTTCCGCAGAGGAATCCGCTTCAGCGGGGGAAGTGCCGGAGCGCCCCGGATTTACTCCGGGGCGCGTAGCAGCCTGCCCCTTCGGCTCCGCTCAGGGCGGGCTCTGAGCGAAGTAGAAGGGGAGTAATCTCAACGCAGGACTACGGATTTCCTGCGGGTCGGATCGAGCCGGGATTCCTCCGCTACGCCCCGGCCCGCGGGGCCGCGGCTCCGGTCGGAATGACGGCGAGGGGTTTCGCAGGGAAATCCTCTGAAGAGGGGGAGGAATAACGCCAACGCAGGGTTCCGCCCTGCTCCCCCCTACCGCGGCGGCATTCTTGTGCCGGCGTCGAGGCGGATGGTGTCGCCGTTCAGGAGCTGGTTCTCGCAGATGTGGACGCACAGCCCGGCATATTCCTCGGGCTGGCCGAAGCGGGCGCGCGGGAAGATCTGCGAGGATTTCAGATTTTCCTGGAAATCCTTGGGCACGGCCTCGAGCAGCGGCGTCTCGACATAGCCGGGCGCGATGGTCAGGACGCGGATGCCGTGGCGGCCGAGTTCGCGCATCGCCGGCACCATCAGGCCGACCACGCCGCCCTTGGACGCACTGTAGGCCGCCTGGCCGATCTGGCCCTCGAAGGCGGCGACCGAGGCGGTGTTGATAATCACGCCGCGCTCGCCGCCGTCCAGCGGCTCGGCCTTCGACATGTCGGCCGCGGCGAGGCGCAGGCAGTTGAAGGTGCCGATCAGGTTGACCTGAATGACCGTCTGGAAATCGCCGAGCGGCATGGGCTCGCCGTCGCGGCTGACGATGGTGCGCGGCGGGCCGATGCCGGCGCAGTTGACCAGCACGCGGGCGGTGCCGACCGCGGCGCGGGACTGCTCGATCGCCGCCTCGGCCGCGCCGGCGTCCGACACGTCGCACTGGATCGCCACGCCGCCGATCTCGCCGGCGACGCGGTTGGCGCCGTCGAGGTTCAGATCCCAGATCGCGACCTTCATGCCTTTGGCCGCGAGCAGGCGCGCCGTCGCCTCGCCCAGACCGGAGCCGCCGCCGGTCACGATTGCCGAGTGTCCGTTCAGATCCATCGGGTTCCCTCCCCAGAGCCTGCAAATTTGCCGGCCGCCCGGTGCGCGGGCGCCGGCGTTGTCCGTCGCGGCGGGTTCATAGCGCGATTCGCCCGCCTGTAAAATCCGGCGCGCCCCCCCTGACGGCGCGATCCGCTGAAGCTGCCCGCTAACGCTGCCGGCCGCGCGCCCTGGCCTGGGCCTCCGCCGGCGTCCCGGATTGGGCGTCCCGGGCGCGGGCCCGCGGCGAGGGCGGCATCTCGACGCCGGCGAGCCGCCACGCGGCAAACGCGAGGGCGGCGGCAAGGATCATCGCCCCGGCGACGTAGGGCGCGTTGTGGCCCAGCTTGTAGAACAGCAGCCCGGCGATGGCCGGCCCGGCGATCCGGGCGAGGCTGGCGACCGACTGCGCCACCCCCATGACAGCGCCCTGCCGGCCGGCCGGCGTATTGCGCGTCACCAGGCTGCTCACCGCCGGGTCGACGAAGCCGTAGCCGAAGGCGATCAGGGCGCCGTTGACGAAGACGAGCAGAACCGTATCCGACACGGCGACCAGCGCCATGCCGGCGGTGGCGAAGGCAAGGCCGAGATAGAGCATGCCGCGCTCGCCGATCAGCCGCGTCGCCGGACCGATCAGGCTGGCCTGCACGACGACCAGCAGGACGCCGATATAACCGAAGAACAGCCCGGTCTCGCGGGCGCCCCAGCCGTGGACCTCGTTGACCCACAGGGCGTAGGTCGCCTCCAGCC
Source organism: Rhodospirillaceae bacterium (assembly GCA_009840595.1). Lineage (GTDB taxonomy): Bacteria > Pseudomonadota > Alphaproteobacteria > Bin65 > Bin65 > Bin65. The sequence continues at coordinate 1,836 of VXNK01000139.1, forward strand.
CGGTCATGGCGAGGCCGGCCAGGCCGGCGACGGCGATCGGGATCAGGACGACCGGGATCGAGAGGGTGAGGGCGAAGCCGCGCAGCCGGCCCCGGAAGCTGCCGGTCTCGGCGTTCGACCGGTGGCTCGCCGGCTCCTTCAGAATCAGGAGGGCGGCGACCACGGCGACGGCGCTGATCGCCGCGCCGACGAAAAAGCCGATCTGTCCCGGATTGGCCGGGTCCGGGCCGGCGACCGCGCCGCCGATGAACGGACCGAGCACGAAGCCGGCGCCGATGGAGGCGCCGAGCAGGCCCATCGCCCGGGCGCGCTCCTCACCGCTCGTCACGTCGGCGACATAGGCGTAGGCGACGGCGATATTGGCGCCCATGACGCCGCCCAGCGCGCGCGCCAGCACGATCATGAGCAGCGACTCGGCGAGGCCGACCAGCGTGAAGCTGATGACCGAACCGCACAGGCTCAGGATCAGGATCGGCTTGCGCCCGACCCGGTCGGACAGCCAGCCGAGCGGGAAGGCGAAGACGAACTGGCAGCCGGCATAGACCGACATGATCAGCGCGATCTCGAAGGCCGTCGCGCCGAAGGATTTGGTCCAGAAGGGCTGGGACGGAATGATGACGCCGAAGCCCACCATGTCGATGAACACGATGAGGCACAGCACCCAGAGCCGGCGGAAGAGGGGCTTGTCCGCTTGCGTATCTGGCGTCTTGTCGGCCATGAGGGCGTGTCAAAGAGCGGGACGGGCCGGCGATCAAGAGGAAAACGCCCGCCCGGTCAATTCGCGCCCGGTCAACTCGCGCCCGGCCGGTCTGTCGATATCCTAAAACCCAAATTGCCGCCCCGGACCCGATCCGGGGCCCAGGGGCCTGCCCTGAGCCTGTCGAAGGAGCCATGAGGCGAAACCGTGCCGAACGACTCTGGCCCCCGGATCGTCGCTGCGCTCCGTCCGGGGCGACAAGAAAGATGGCGGTGAAAAAAGAAGCGTGTATGGGTACGGGCGAAGCGCATCTCGCCAGGAGCGACCGCGCCGCGTCGAACACGGAGGAAGCGCCCGATGCCCGAACCGAACCGTCAAATCTTCCTGGTCGAAAGGCCGGCCGGAAAGCTCGAAGAGGCGCATTTCGAGATGCGGTCCGGGGAAATTCCCGCGCCGCAGGACGGACAGGTGCAGGTCCGGACGATCCTGCTGTCCCTCGACGCCGCCAACCGCGCCTGGATGCAGGGCGACACCTACCGCAGGGGGATCGGCGCCGGCGATGTGATGGACGGCTACGGCGTCGGCGTCGTGAGCGCGAGCGCGGCGGACGGGTTTGCGCCCGGCGATATCGTCGGCGGCGCGCTGGGCTGGCAGGACTGTTCCGTGCACAAGGCGCGCCGCCTGCAGAAGCTGCCGGCCGACGTGCGCCCGCTCAGCCACCTGATCTCGCTCTACGGCATCGCCGGCAAGACGGCCTACCACGGCCTGGTCCAGGTCGGCCGGCCGCAGGAAGGCGAGACCGTGCTGGTCTCCGCCGCCGCCGGCTCGGTCGGCATGTTCGTCGGCCAGATCGCGAACAATCTCGGCTGCCGGGCGATCGGCCTCGCCGGCGGGCCGGAGAAATGCGCCTGGGTGACCGACACGCTCGGCTTCGACGCCTGCATCGACTACAAGACCGAGCCCTTCCGCAAGCGTATCGCCGAGCTCGCGCCCGACGGCGTCGACATCTATTTCGACAATGTCGGCGGCGCGGTCCTGGAAGCGGCCCTGTTCAACATGGCGCTGCGCGGCCGGATCGTGTGCTGCGGCGCGATCAGCCAGTACGACACGACGGAGATGACCAGCCCGCGCGGCGTGCCCGGCATCCATGTCTTCAAGCGCCTGCGCATGGAGGGCTTCATCGTGATGGACTTCGCGGACAAGGATGCCGAAGCCGAGCGCGACATGGGCCGCTGGTTCGCCGAAGGGAAAATGGTCGTCGAGGAGGATATTCTCGACGGGCTGGAGGCGGCGCCGCGCGGGCTGATCGGCCTGCTCGCCGGGGACAACCGCGGCAAGCGCATGATCCGGGTCGCGCCCGATCCGGTATAGGCCGGCCGGGGCCGGCCCGCGGCGCGATGCGGCGAACGGCGTGCGGGCAAACCTGTCCGGCGACCCTATCTCCATGAGGCGATGACGGCCGGACGCACACCCCTGATCCTGTTGCTGCTGGGCAGCGGCGGCCTGCTGCTCGGCGCGCTCGGCTTCCAGTATCTCGGCGGCCTCGCGCCGTGCCCGCTGTGCCACAACCAACGCTGGCCGCATATCGCCGTTGTCGCGTTGGCCCTGGTCGGGCTGGCGGCGCTGCGGGACCGGCGCACCGCCCTTGCCCTGCTGCCGATCGCCGCCGCGCTGGCGGTCACCGCGGGGATCGGCGTCTACCATGCCGGCATCGAATATGCCTGGTGGGCCGGGCCCGGCGCGTGCAGCGGCACGGCCGGGTTCGATCCGTCCAAAGTGACGGCCGGCAGCCTGAAGGACATGATCGGCCAGGCGGCGCCGGCGCGCTGCGATGCCGTTCCCTGGTCGCTGGCCGGGGTTTCGATGGCCGGCTGGAACGCGCTGATTTCGGCGGCGTTGGCGGCCTTCGCGCTGGTTGCCGGCCTGCGCGCCCTCAGGGCTTCGGCGCGATGAGCGGCGACGAAGCCGCGAAGCCGCCCAGGAAACCGGGTCGGCCGATGCCGGGCGAGCTGGCCGGAGAGGCGCTGATCCACAGCATGATCCGGGTCAACCAGGCCGGGGAATACGGCGCGGCGCGCATCTATGCCGGCCAGCTCGCCGTGCTCGGCGACAGCGAAGACGGGCCGGTGCTGCGCGAGATGGCCGAACAGGAGCAGAAACATCTCGATACCTTCAACCGCATGATCGTCGAGCGGCAGGTCCGCCCGACCGTCATGACGCCGGTCTGGCATGTCGCCGGCTTCGCGCTCGGCGCGGCGACGGCGCTGATGGGGCGGGAGGCGGCGATGGCCTGCACCGTCGCGGTCGAGGAGGTCATCGACGAACATTACGCCGACCAGGCTGCAAGGCTCGACGACAGCGAGGCCGAGCTGAAGAAGACGATCGAGGACTTCCGGGCCGACGAGCTGGCCCACAAGGACACGGCGCTCGCCCGCAACGCCGAAGCCGCGCCGGCCTATCCGCTGCTCACCCGCGCCATCAGGGACATCTCCCGCACCGCGATCCGGATTTCCAAGCGGGTGTAGGGGAAACCTCCCTGCCGCCCGCCCGATCGGCCTCCGACTTGGCACTCTCCGCCGATATACCCGGACGTTCGCCCGAGGCCGTCACCCACCGGCGGGTGTTGCGGCTCGCCGTGCCGATCATCCTGGCGAATATCGGCCAGCCGCTGCTCGGCGCGGTCGATACCGCGGTGATGGGGCATCTGCCGTCGCCGGCCTATATCGGCGGGGTCGCCATCGGCGCGCTGATTTTCAGCTTCCTCTACTGGGCCTTCGGCTTCCTGCGCATGGCGACGACCGGCTTCGTCGCCCAGGCGCGCGGCGCCGGCGACCATCAGGAGATCCGCGACGTCGCGCTCCGCACCGTCCTGCTTGCGGCGATGCTCGGGTTCGCCATCGTGGCGTTGCAGGCGCCGGCGCAATGGTTCGCCTTCTGGGCGGTCGAAGCGAGCCCGCGGGTCGAAGACCTGGCCGGCGCCTATTTCGACATCCGGGTCTGGGGCGCGCCGGCGGCGCTGACGGTCTATGTCTGCATCGGCTGGCTGATCGGCATGGAGCGGACCGGGACCGTCCTGGCGCTCACCCTCTACATGAACGGCCTCAACATCGCGCTCGACCTGCTGTTCGTGCCGGTGTTCGGCTGGGGCATCGAGGGCGTGGCGCTGGCGACCCTGATCGCGGAGGTCTCGACGGCGGCGATCGGCGTTGCGGTCGTCGCGCGGCTGCACCGGCCGCTCGGCGGGCACTGGGGCGTGCGCCGGCTGTTCGCCGACCGCGGCCGGACGGCCGGCCTGCTGCGCGCCAACGCCGACATCTTCCTGCGCACCCTGTGCCTGATCTTCGGCTTCGCCTGGTTCACCGCCCAGGGCGCGAAGCTGGGCGAGACGGTGCTGGCGGCCAACGCCGTGCTGTTCCACTTCTTCCTGCTGATCGGCCACGGCCTGGACGGATTCGCCTTCGCCGCCGAGGCGCTGGTCGGCGGCGCCATCGGCAGCCGCAACCGGGCGCACTACGGCACGACGATCCGCCTGACCACCCTGTGGGCCGGGATCGTGGCGGCGGGCTTCGCGCTCGCCTACCTCGCAGCCGGCGGGCTCGTCATCGATACGCTGACCGATATCGAAAAGGTGCGCGAGACGGCGCGGACCTTCCTGCCCTGGGCCATCGCGATCCCGCTCGCCGGCGTGTGGAGCTTCCAGCTCGACGGCATCTTCATCGGCGCGACCCGGACCCGGGAGATGCGCAACGGCATGGCGCTGGCGCTGGCGGTCTATCTCGCCTGCGGTTATGCACTGCTCGACCTCTGGGGCAATAACGGGCTGTGGCTTTCGCTTTATATCTTCCTGATCGCCCGGGCCGCCTTCCTGCTGCTCTGGCTGCCGCGCATCGGCGCGGCGATCCGGCGGCACAGCCCTTCGCCCTGACCTGCCGTTCCGGCCGCGCCGGCTCGCGGAAGCGGGCAGCGGAGGATTTCCGGCGGCCGGACTTCTTGACCCGTTTCGCCCGCTGTACCACTTATCCGGCAGTTTCCGGCCGGCCCCCGCCGGTTGCGCCGGACCCGCCCTCCGACCGCGAGACCGCCGATGTTCATCCAGACCGCCGAAACGCCGAACCCGGTGACCCTGAAATTCCTGCCCGGCCGCACGGTGCTGGAGCAGGGCACCGCCGACTTTCCGACGGCGGAGGCGGCGGACGGCCGCTCGCCGCTTGCCGAGGCGCTGTTCGGCATCGCCGGCGTCGCCGGCGTGTTCCTGGGCTCCGACTTCATCACCGTGACCAAGGCCGGCGATACGGACTGGCCGCTGCTCAAGCCGCCGGTGCTCGGCGTCATCATGGAGCATTTCACCGCCGGACGGCCGGTCATGGCGCCGGAGCGGGCCGAGACCGGCGACGAGATGCCCGGCGCGGACGACGACGATCCGGTGGTCCAGCAGATCCGCGAGCTGATCGACACCCGGGTCCGCCCGGCCGTCGCGATGGACGGCGGCGACATCCAGTTCCATGGCTTCGACGACGGCGTCGTCTATCTCACCATGCGCGGCGCCTGCGCCGGCTGCCCGAGTTCGACGATGACGCTCAAGGCCGGCATCGAGAACATGCTTCGGCATTATGTGCCGGAGGTCCACGAAGTGCGCGCGGTCTACTGATGGCCGCCGACTCGGCGACGCTGGACCTGATCCTGCGCACCGCCCGATCCTTCGACCGCTACACCGACAGGCCGGTGTCCGACGAGACGCTGGCCGCCGTGTGGGATCTGACGAAATGGGGCCCGACCAGCGCGAACGGCCAGCCGGCGCGGGTGCTGTTCCTGAAATCGCCGGAACAGAAGGAGCGGCTGCGCCCGGCCCTTTCGGCGACCAATCTCGACAAGACCATGGCGGCGCCGGTCGTCGCGATCGTCGCCCACGACACCCGTTTTTTCGAGCATCTGCCGCGCTATTTCCCCAAGGCGCCCGATGCCCGGTCGTGGTTCGAGGGCAAGCCCCATGCCGGGATCACGGCGTTCCGCAACGGCACGCTCCAGGGCGCCTACCTGATCGTCGCGGCGCGGGCGCTCGGGCTGGATTGCGGGCCGATGTCCGGCTTCGACAACGCGAAGGTCGACGCCGAGTTCTTCCCGGACGGCCGGCTGCAATCGAATTTCCTGTGCTGCCTCGGCTACGGCGACCGGTCGGCCCTCAGGGAACAGGCGCCGCGCATGCCTTTCGACGAGGCCTGCGAAATCCTCTGACCCACCGGCCATGGCCCGGCTCCTGATCTTCGACACCAGCGGCGGCGCGTGCAGCGTCGCGGTCTGGTCGGGCGGCGGCCTAGCGGCGGAACGCTTCGAGGCCATGGCGCACGGCCAGGCCGAGCGCCTGCTGCCGATGATCGGGGAGGCGCTGGCGGCGGCCGGGATCGGCTACGGGGAGCTGGACGCGGTCGGCGTCACGCGCGGGCCGGGCGCCTTTACCGGGATCCGGATCGGCCTGGCGGCGGCGCGCGGGCTGGCCCTCGCCCTCGATATCCCCGCCATCGGGATCGCGACTTTCGAGGCGCTGGCGGTGCGCGCGCCGGCGGGCTGCGTCGTCGCGATCGACACCAGGCGGAACGATTTCTATTGCCAGCGCTTCGGGCCGGACGGCGCGGCGCGCGATGCGCCGGAAATCCTCCCGGCGGCCGGCGCTGCCGCCCGCGCCGGGGCGGCCGGCGTCCCGCTGGTAACCGATTCGGCCGCGCTCGCCGCCGGCGTGGACCGGGAACCCGCCGACCCGCCGCCGGCACCGCCCCGCGCCGCCGAGTTCGCCGCGCTGGTCGCCGGGCGCCACGATTCCCTCGGCGAAAGCGGGCGGACCGGCCTTCCCCCGCCGCGCCCGCTCTATCTGCGGCCGCCCAAGGCACAGCTGTCCGAAGCGCGGCAGCCCGAAGCGCGGCAGGGCGAGCGCCGCCGCGGCGCGCCACGCCGGTAAAATGCGCCGCCCCGGCCGCCGGCGCAAAGTACCCGGACACCCCAGATCGGCGCATATCCCCTTTTTTACATATCAAAATCCTGTAATAGCGTGAAAAATTGCACTAACGACAAAAAAGACATTTGGGAAATACCGAATTCATTATTGGAATTTAAAAAAATACTATTTTGTACAGGTTGCACAATACGTTGTTTTTCGTATAGTATTCTGAAAATCATTCAATAACCGGCGGTATCGGCTATGTCCGACCAGGATCATATCGGCGAAGACAAAGACAGGGACGGCGGCAACCATGCCGGCCTGCTGTCGCAGACCGTGGAGATCGTCTCCTCCTACGTCTCGAACAACACGGTGCTGCTGAGCGACCTGCCGCGCCTGATCGAAGACACCTATGCCGCGCTCGAGGCGCAGGGCGGTTCCGGGGACGCCCACGACCCCGGACGGCCGAAGCCCGCCGTTCCCATCGGCAAGTCGATCCAGCCGGACTACATCGTGTGCCTCGAGGACGGCAAGCAGCTCAAGATGCTGAAGCGGCATCTCAAGACGGCCTACAACATGACGCCGGAGCAGTATCGCGAGCGCTGGAACCTGCCCGCGGACTATCCGATGGTCGCGCCGAACTACGCCCGGCGCCGCAGCCAGCTGGCCCGGCAGATCGGCCTCGGCAAGGGCGGCCGCAGCGGCAGCACCGAATAGGCGCAGGGAACAGGCGCAGGGAACAGGCGCAACGGGCCGGCCGGCGGACAGGAACGGGCGCGCCGGCTTTCCGGTCCCGCTACCGGCCCGTCCATCCCCGGCGCCCCTGCGGCGTGGCTTCCGGCTGCGGGAAGCCCGGTATCGGGACTCGTGTCCCGGCCCCCGACGCGATAGTCTGTTCCCGTTGCGGGCCGGCGACCGCGCCGGCGCGCGGCGGTCCGTATCCAGCACCGCGCCGGGGGACGATGCCCGACCGGATCGAAAAACTGTGCAACGAACGCGGCCTGCGCATGACCGGGCAGCGCCGCACGATTGCGCGCGTCCTGTCCGAGAGCGAGGACCATCCCGATGTCGAGCAGGTCTACCGGCGCGCCGTCGAGATCGATTCGAACATCAGCATTTCGACGGTCTACCGCACGGTTCGCCTGTTCGAGGAAGCCAACATCCTGCACCGCCACGATTTCGGCGACGGCCGGGCGCGCTACGAGGAAACGCCGGAGGAGCATCACGATCACCTGATCGACGTGCAGACCGGCGAGGTCATCGAATTCCGCAACGACGAGATCGAACAGCTGCAGGACCGGATTGCGGCCGAACTGGGCTACGAACTCGTCGACCACCGGCTGGAGCTCTACGCCCGCAAGAAGAAGGCCGGGCCGTGACCCGCGCCGGTTCGGCCTCCGGCGCCGCTCCGGCGGCGTCCGGCGGCGCACCGGTCCCGAAACGCCGATGAGCCCGTTCTCCATCGCCGACCCGCGGGATACCGAGGGCTTCGCCGCGCGCCAGATCGACGAGCAGGTCGGCCGGCTGCAGGTGCGGCTCGCCGAGACGGCGGCCGAGATCGATGCCGCGCTCGCGCTCCGGTACCGGATCTTCTACGAGGAGATGGCTGCCAGGCCGACCGGCGACATGGCCCGCCTCGGGCGCGACTTCGACGAGTTCGACGCCCATTGCGATCATCTGATCGTGCTCGACGGCGATCTGGGCAGCGGGCCGGAAAGCATCGTCGGCACATACCGGATGATGCGCCGGGCCGGCGCGGCGCAAGTCGGCCGGTTCTATTCCGCGGCGGAATACGAGATCGACCGGCTGGTCGCCGAGCCGGGCGAGATCCTGGAGATGGGGCGCTCGTGCATCGATGCGGCGCACCGCACCCGCAGCGCCATGCAGGTGCTGTGGCGCGGCGTCTCGGCCTACGTCCTGTCGAACGACATCGCGTTCCTGTTCGGCTGTGCGAGCCTGCACGGCACGGACCCGCAGGCGGTCGCGCTGCCGCTGGCCTATCTGCGCCACAACCATCTGGCGCCCGAGCGCTACCGCCCGGTCGCGGTCCGGGACCGCTATGTCGACATGGATCTCGTGCCGGCCGACCGGATCGACCGCAAGGCGGCCCTCCGCGACCTGCCGCCGATGATCAAGGGCTATCTGCGCCTCGGCGGCTCGGTCGGCGAAGGCGCCGTCATCGACCATGAATTCAACACGGTCGACGTTTGCGTCGTCGTCGACGTGGCCGCCGTCTCCGACCGCTACTACAAGCACTATACCCGCGGGATCGACGTTCCGGACAGGCGTGCTCCGGACGGATCGGGCCCGAACGGGGATGCAGGCGCGCCCCCGGCCCCGGCCAGATAAGGGGCGGCGGCGGGGTGCTCTACATCTCCCATATCCGGGCGGCGGTCCGCCTGCTCGCCTGCATGGTCTGGTTCGCCGTGCTGATCCCGGTCCAGGCGGTCAACCTCGCGCTGCGGCTGCCCTTCGCCCGCAAATGGCCGGTCACCGTCTATCGCGTGTTCAACCGCCTGCTCGGCATCGGGCTGAAGGTCGCCGGCAAACCGGTGAAGCAGGGGCCGGTGCTCTATGTCGTCAACCACACCTCCTACGCGGATATTGCAGTGCTCGGCGCGCTGCTCGAAGGGTGTTTCGTCGCCAAGGCGGAAGTCGCCGACTGGCCGCTGTTCGGCCTCTGCGCCAAAATCAGCGGCACCGTCTTCATCGACCGCAACCCGCGCCTCGCCGTCCGCCAGTCCGAGGTGCTGAAGGAACGGCTTACCGCCGGCGACAACCTGATCCTGTTTCCCGAGGGCACGAGCAGCGACGGCAACTTCGTGCTGCCCTTCCGCAGCGCCCTGTTCAGCGCGGCGACGGTCCGGATCGGCGGGCGGGCGGTGACCGTCCAGCCGGTGTCCGTCGCCTATACCCATCTGGACGGCATCCCGATGGGCCGGCACCTGCGGCCGTTCTTCGCCTGGTACGGCGATATGGAGATGGCGCCGCATCTCTGGCAGCTCCTCGGCATCGGCCGGTCGGGGGTCGAGGTCCGGTTCCACGATCCGGTCAGCATCGACCGCTTCGCCTCGCGCAAGGCCCTGTCGGCCTGGTGCCACGCTACGATCGCCGCCGGAGTCGCCCGGTCGCTGACCGGACGGGACCAGCCGCCCGTCGCCGCACCGCCGGCGCCGGCCGGGCAGGCGGCCCGCCCCGATGCCGGCCCTGCCGCTGCCGGGAAGGCCGCCGCTTGACACACCCGTTACCGCGCTTACCGTATTGGGCCTTGAAGGCGCCCCAAGAGTCGGAAGCCGCGCGCCGTCACCGGTAACGCACCCGCATGCAGAAATCGGTCTATATCAAGACCTACGGCTGCCAGATGAATGTGTACGATTCCGCCCGCATGGCGGACGTGCTGGCGCCCCGCGGATACCGGCAGGCCGAGGCGCCGGAAGATGCCGACCTCATCATCCTGAACACCTGCCACATCCGCGAGAAAGCGGCCGAAAAGGTCTATTCCGAGCTCGGGCGGCTGAAGCGGATCAAGCTGAACAGGCGCGCCGCCGGCAAGGACGCGGCGATCGCCGTCGCCGGCTGCGTCGCCCAGGCCGAGGGCGCGGAAATCCGCCGGCGCGCGCCCGCGGTCGACCTGGTGTTCGGCCCGCAGAGCTATCACCGCCTGCCGGAACTGCTGGACCGGGCAAAGCGCGACGGCAGCGCCATCGGCCAGGACTTCGAGGCCGACGAGAAGTTCGATACCCTGCCCGAGGAAAGTGCCTCCCAGGGACCTTCGGCCTTCCTGACCGTGCAGGAAGGCTGCGACAAGTTCTGCACCTTCTGCGTCGTGCCCTACACCCGCGGCGCCGAATTTTCGCGCCCGGCCGCGGCAATTCTGGCCGAAGCCCGGCGCATGGTCGCCGGCGGCACGCGGGAGATCGCGCTGCTCGGCCAGAACGTCAACGCCTATGCCGGCGCGGCGCCCCTCGGTGTCAGGGGCGGCGCCAAGGGCGGCGTCTGGGGCCTCGGCCGGCTGATCCGCGAACTGGCGGAGGTCGAGGGTCTCGACCGAATCCGCTACACGACCTCGCATCCCCGCGACATGGACGACGACCTGATCGCCGCCCACGCCGACGTACCGGCCCTGATGCCGTATCTGCATCTTCCGGTGCAGAGCGGGTCGGACCGGATCCTGGCGGCGATGAACCGGAAGCACACGGCCGACGATTACCGGCGGACCGTCGACCGGCTGCGCGCTTCCCGACCCGATCTCGCGCTGTCGTCGGATTTCATCGTCGGCTTTCCCGGCGAGACGGACGGGGACTTCGCGGCCACCCTGAAGCTGGTCACCGGGATCGGCTACGCCCAAGCCTACTCCTTCAAATACAGCGCCCGGCCCGGCACGCCGGCGGCGGAGGCGGACGGCCAGGTGCCGGAGGCGGTCAAGGCCGGGCGGCTGGCCGCGCTGCAGCAGTTGCTCGAGGCCCAGCAGGCCGCCTTCAACCATGCCTGCATCGGCCGGACGATGCCTGTGCTGCTCGACCGCCCCGGCCGCAAGCCCGGACAGCTGGTCGGGCGCAGCCCGTGGATGCAGGCGGTCCATGTTGCGGCGCCGGCCGAACGGCTCGGCAGCATCGCCGATATCGCGATCGACCGGGCGACCGCCAACAGCCTGGCCGGGAGGCTCGCAGCCGCTCCGGCTCCACCGGCGCGCGTCCGTACCGGCGGGCTTCGCGCCGAAGGGGCCCGCGCCGCGTGAGCCGCAGGACAGCAGCCGGCCCGGGGACCGGCACGACGCTGGCCGGCCCGCGCGACGGCGGGACGAGCCTCCGCTTCGAAGACAATGCGCTCATGTCCGCCCTGTGCGGCGCCCACGACGCCAACCTGGCGCGGCTGGAACAGAAGACCGGGGTGACCATCCACGCGCGCGGCAACCGGCTGACGGTCACCGGGCCGGAAGACGCGCAGGTCACGGCGGTCAGCGCCCTGAAATCCCTGTACCGGGCCGCGAGCAACGGCGGCGCGGTCGCCCAGCCGGATGTCGATGCCGCCATCCGCATGGCCGGCCAGCCGCCGGAGCCCAGAGACGCCGCCGATGTTTCGATCAGGACGCCGAAACGGACGGTGAGCGCCCGCTCGCCCGGCCAGGCGGCCTATGTCCGGGCGCTGCGCGCCTACGAGATGACCTTCGGGCTTGGCCCCGCCGGCACCGGCAAGACCTATCTGGCGGTCGCCTGCGCGGTGAACATGATGCAGAGCGGCAAGGTCGAGCGGCTGATCCTGTCGCGGCCGGCGGTCGAAGCCGGCGAGCGCCTCGGCTTCCTGCCCGGCGACCTGCGCGAAAAGGTCGATCCCTATCTGCGGCCGCTCTACGACGCGCTCTACGAAATGCTGCCCGGCGACCGGGTCGCCAAGAAGCTGGAGAGCGGCGAGATCGAGGTGGCGCCACTCGCCTTCATGCGCGGCCGGACCCTGTCCAACGCCTTCATCATTCTCGACGAGGCGCAGAACACCACGCCGATGCAGATGAAGATGCTGCTGACACGGCTGGGCGAGAACTCGCGCATGGTCGTGACCGGCGACCTCAGCCAGGTCGACCTGCCGCCCGGCGTCCGCTCCGGGCTGCGCGACGCCGTGGATATCGTCGACGGCATGGAAGGCGTGGGATTCGCCCATTTCGGCCACGACGATGTCGTGCGCCACGATCTGGTGTCGCGCATCGTCCGGGCCTACGACGCAAGGGACAACAGCCAGGGCCGGCTGAACCTGGAGCCGGAGGAGGACGCGCAGGCGCCATGACCGGCCCGGACATCGCGTTCGACGTCGCGCCGGGCGGCTGGCGGCCGGACGACGGCGACGCCGAAGCCCTGTGCCGGGCCGCGGTCCGCGCTGTCGACCGGGCCCTGCCCGGCCTCGACCTCGCGGGCTGGGAACTCGGGATCGCCCTGACCGACGATCCCGGAATCCGGGCCCTGAACCGGGATCATCGCGGCGTCGACCGGCCGACCGACGTGCTGTCCTTCCCGCTCGACCGGCCCGAACCGGATCGTCCCGCGCCCGGCGGCCTCCCCGGCGGCATTCCCGGCAGCCTGCCCGTTGGCCTTCTGGGCGATATCGTCCTGTCCGGCGAGACCCTGCGGCGCGACGCCGGCCGCCTCGGGCGCGCGCCGGCCGATCATCTGACCCATCTCGTGGTTCACGGGATGCTGCATTTGCTGGGCTACGATCACGAAGCCCTGCCCGACGCCGCGCGGATGGAGGGACTGGAGATCGCAATTCTGGCTGGATTGGGCGTCGCGAATCCCTATGCTGGTCCGCAGATGGCGGAGAGTTCCCTGCAACCCCTGGAAACGGAAAATGCCTGAGCAATCGGGCGGCGCGCAGGACAGCGCGCCCTCTGACAGTAGCGGCGGCCCCTCGGCCGGCGATCCGTCCCAACCGGAGCCTGCATCCGCGCCGGCGCCCGAAGCCGTTCGGGACTCCGTTCCGGCGCCCGTCCGGGCATCCGGCCTGCCGGCATCGACCGGCAACGGCCATCGCGAGCCCCCGGTCCCCGTCGGTGGCCCCGCCGGTAGCCCTGCCGGTGCTCCGGCCAGGCCGGCCCGCGGCCCGATCCAGCGCTTCCTGCGCAGCCTGCGCCGGCCGCGCAACGGCGAACAGATCCGCGACACGATCGGCGAACTGCTCGACGACGCCGGCGGGCCCCAGGCGCCGATGGCGGCCGACGAACGGCGGCTGATCCACAATATCCTCCAGCTGCACGAGTTGACGGTGCGCGACGTCATGGTGCCCCGGGCGGACATCACGGCGGTCGACCTGTCGACCGGCCTGCCGGCGCTGATCGACCTGGTGAGCAGCGAGACCCATTCCCGCCTGCCGGTCTATCGCGGCACCCTCGACGAGATCGCCGGCATGGTGCACATCAAGGACGTGCTGCCCTACTGGAGCAGCCGGCGCGGCTTCAAGCTGGAGAAGATCGTCCGCAAGCCGCTGTTCGCGGCGCCGTCGATGAGCGTGCTCGACCTGCTGGCGGAAATGCGCGACACGCGGATTCATCTCGCGCTGGTCGTCGACGAATACGGCGGGATCGACGGGCTGGTGACCATCGAGGATCTGGTCGAGGAGATCGTCGGCGAGATCGAGGACGAGCACGACGACGCCGAGAGCCCGAAAATAGAGGAAATCCGCCCCGGCATCGCCGAGGCCGACGCCCGCGCCCGGCTGGAGGACCTCGAAGCGCTCTACGGCGCCCTGCTGACCGACGAGGAGCGTGACGATGTCGACACCATCGGCGGGCTGGTGTTTTTCCTCGCCAACCGGGTGCCGACGCGCGGCGAGCTGATCGCCCATTCGAGCGGCATCGAACTGGAAGTGCTGAAGGCCGATCCGCGGCGCATCCACCGGGTGCGGCTGCGCCGGCTGCCGCCGCGCCGGGCGGAAGACCCCGGCGCCCCTTGACGGGCGGGCCTGTGCCCGGACGGCCGGATCCCCCGCGGCCGATCCCAGGGCCGGCTCCGTGGCGCGGCCGGCGGGACGCGATCCTGACGGTGGCCGCCGGCGCGCTGTGCGCCCTGGCCCAGCCGCCGCTGTATCTCCTGCCGCTGCTGTTCGTCGGCTTCGGGCTGCTGTTCCGGCGGCTCGAGGCGATCGACCGCCCCGGTCCGGCGCTGGCGGCGGGATGGCTGTTCGGCATCGGGTATTTCTCCGCCGGCCTGTACTGGCTCGGCCTGCCGGTCGTGATCGACGTCCCCGGCGACCTCACGAGGGACCTGCTGCTCGGCGCCGGGCTGGTCGGCTTTCCGGCGGCGGCCGTCGCGGCCGGCGCGCTCGGCGCGCGGCTGACTGCCCGCAGGCGGGTCGGCTCGGCGGCCGGTGCCGCGGCCGGAGCGGTCCTTGTGCTGGCGCTCTGGATCGCGCTCGCCGTCGCCGTACTGCCCGGCCGGTTTACCTGGATGATCCCGTTCAACGTGTTCGGCCTCGGCGCCGTGCTCGCGGCAACGACCGCCGCCGCCGCCGGCATCGCGTGGTATGCGGCGCCGGGCGGCATCCGGCGCGTGCTGGCGCTGGCCGCGGCCTGGGCGGCGCTGGAATGGGTGCGCGGCACCATCCTGACCGGGTTTCCGTGGATTCCCGCAGCGACCGTCTGGGCCGGGCTTCCCGGCGCGGCCCAGTCCCTGGCCTGGTGGGGACCGTTCGGCCTGAGCCTGGTCACCGTCGCCCTCGCCGTCCTGCCCGCCGCGCTGATCGGCAGGCCCTGTTCGATCGTGCGCAGCCGCCGCACCCTCGGCTGGGCCGGCGGCGTGGCGGCGATGTCGGGCGCCGTGCTCGCCGCGGGGTTCTTCACCGTGCCGGCGACGGTCGAGGCGGTACCCGGCGTCCGGCTGCGCGTCGTGCAGGGCGCCGTCGCCCAGAGCCTGAAATGGCGGCCCGGCGCCCGCCGGCCGATCCTGCTGCGTTATGCGGCGCTCACCCGCTCGGAAGGCTTCAACGGCATCACCCACGTCGTCTGGCCGGAAACCGCGCTGCCCTACCGCCTGCAGACCCGCCACGCCGCCGTTGCGGTCGAGGGCGATATCCGGCGGCTCCTGCTCGCCGCCATTCCGGACCGCGGCGTGCTGATTACCGGCGCCAACCGAGACGCCGGCCGCGACACCTGGAACAGCATCCATGTCGTCGACAAGGCCGGAGAGCCGGTCAGCACCTACGACAAGCACCATCTGGTGCCGTTCGGCGAATATGTCCCGGCGCGGGCCTTTCTCGGCCGGATCGAGGTAACGAAGATCGCCCACGGGCGCCGGGACTACGCCTTCGGCCCGGGTCCGCGCAGCATCGCGGTGCCCGGCGCGCCCGACGCCAGCCCGCTAATCTGCTACGAGGCGATCTTCCCGGCCGAAGCGGTGGGCGCGCGCCGGCCCGGCTGGCTGCTCAACCTGACCAACGACGCCTGGTTCGGCAACAGCGCCGGGCCGCACCAGCATCTCGCGGCGGCGCGCTTGCGCACGATCGAACAGGGCCTGCCGATGGTGCGCGCCGCCAACACCGGCATTTCCGCGGTGGTCGATCCCTGGGGCCGGGTGACGGGCCTGCTGCCGCTCGGCGCCCGCGGCGTGCTCGACGCCGACCTGCCCAGGGCCCGCCCGCCGACGCTCTACGCGCGCTACGGCGATCTCGTGTTCCTGTTCCTGCTGCTGGCAGTCGCAGCGCTTTCCCGGTTCGCGCCGGGGCGTCCGGCAGAAGCGCCGCGGCCGGACGCCGGACCGCGGGAACGGACTTCGAAGCCTCCCCTGCAATAGCGCCAACCGGCCATGCGTCCCGTTCGGGCCGGTCCGCTTGCACCGCCGGTCCGCGCTCTTTAAGGTCCGCCCGGCGCCGCGATTCGCGAAAGGCCGCGGCAATCGGGAGGAGACTGTCTGTGCCAAGTGCAAACTACCTGTTCACCAGCGAATCCGTTTCCGAAGGCCATCCGGACAAGGTCTGCGACCGGATATCGGACGCCGTCGTCGACGCCTTCCTCGGTGCCGATCCGGAAGCTCGGGTCGCCTGCGAGACGCTGACGACGACCAACCGGATCGTGATTGCCGGCGAATGCCGCGGGCCGGCGCCGCTGGTCGACGGCGACGGCGCAGTGAACGAAGGCCATGTCGCGGAAATTGCCCGGGCCGCCGTGCGCGACATCGGCTACGAGCAGGAGGGGTTCCACTGGCAGAAAGCCGATGTGGCGGTCCACCTGCACGGCCAGTCCGGCGACATCGCCCAGGGTGTGGACGCGGCCGGCAACAAGGACGAAGGCGCCGGCGACCAGGGCCTGATGTTCGGCTATGCCTGCACCGAGACCGAAGCGCTGATGCCGGCGCCGATCCAGTTTTCGCACCAGATTCTGCTGTCGCTCGCCGAAGCGCGCCATTCCGGCGCCCTGCCCCTGCTCGGCCCGGACGCCAAGAGCCAGGTCACCTTGCGCTATGAGAACGGCCGACCGGTCGGCGCAGCCTCGGTCGTCGTTTCGGCCCAGCATTCCGAGAAAATCGACGCCGATGCCGTGCGCGAGATCGTGCGGCCCCATGTCGTCAACGTGCTGCCCGACGGCTGGATGTGCGACGAGGATGAATTCTACGTCAATCCGACCGGCCGCTTCGTGATCGGCGGGCCGGACGGCGACGCCGGCCTGACCGGGCGCAAGATCATCGTCGACACCTATGGCGGCGCGGCGCCCCACGGCGGCGGCGCCTTCTCCGGCAAGGACCCGACCAAGGTGGACCGGTCGGCGGCCTATGCCGCGCGCTACCTCGCCAAGAATGTCGTCGCTGCCGGCCTGGCGGAAAAATGCATCATCCAGCTCGCCTATGCGATCGGCGTGGCACGGCCGCTGTCGGTCTATGTCGACCTCGCCGGAACCGGGCAGGTCGACGAGGAGAGGCTGTCCGACGTCCTGCAGGAGCTGATGAACCTGTCGCCCCGCGGCATCCGCGAGCATCTCGGCCTGAACAAGCCGATCTATGCGCGCACGGCTGCTTACGGGCATTTCGGCCGCGAGCCCGACGGCGACGGCGGGTTTTCCTGGGAACGGACCGATCTGGTCGATGACCTCAAAGGGGCCTTCTAGGACGGACCCGTCCGGCGCCGGACATCCGGAGGCGCCACCGGACAAGGCGCGGGAGCGCTTCCACGGCCGCCGCCGGGGCCGCCCCTTGCGCAAGGGCCGCGCCCGGCTGGTCGAAACCCTGCTGCCGCAACTGCGTGTCCGGCTGCCGGAAGAGGGCCCGGTCGATCTGCCGGCGCTGTTCGGGGCGCCCCGGACGGCCTGCTGGCTGGAAATCGGCTTCGGCGCCGGCGAGCATCTCGCGTGGCAGGCCGAAAACCATCCCGGTATCGGCTTCATCGGCTGCGAGGCCTTCGTCAACGGCGTCGCCTCCCTGCTGCGCCACATCGACGAGCGCGGCTTGGACAACGTCCGGATATTCGACGACGACGCCCGGCTGCTGCTGGCGGCCCTGCCGGCGGCGGCGATCGACCGGCTGTTCCTGCTCCACCCCGACCCGTGGCCGAAACGCCGGCACCGCGAGCGCCGCCTCGTCCAGGGCGAAACGATCCGGCGCTTTGCGCAGCTGATGCCGCCGGGCGGCACGCTGCGCATCGCCACCGACCATCCGGTCTATCTGGGCTGGACACTGCGCCTCATGGGCCGGCAGCCCTGGTTCGACTGGACCGCCCGGCGCGCCGCCGACTGGCTGGAACGGCCGGCGGACTGGCCGGAGACGCGCTACGAAGCCAAGGCGCGGAAGGAAGGACGGCGCTGCACCTATCTCAGCTACCGCCGCACCGCCGCACCGGCCTGAGGACCGGCGCACTCCGGTGGCGGGGAATCCGCCGGCGGGGACTTCGCCGGATACTGTTCTTGGACCGGGCATCGGCGGATGCTATATCCCCGGTACCGCCGCGCGCCCGACAGACTGCCGCCCGGAAGCGGCTGGAATACGGACCGGCACGGCAGGAGACCGACCCCGATGGACCAGGTCTGCCCGGTAACCGGCGCCCGGCTCGATCCGGCCACCGACTATAGCGACCGCACCCTGATCATCTCCGGCGCCAGCCGGGGCATCGGCCACGCCACGGTCAAGCGGTTCCACGATGCCGGCTGGCGGGTCATCACCATTTCCCGCCGGTCGTTCGACAAGGCCTGCCCGTGGGAGCACGGCGCAGACAACCATGTCGAGATCGACCTGTCGGACCTGGTCGCGTTGGCCGAAGGCCTGGCCGTCCTGAAACGCAAGCTGGCCGGCCGGCCGCTCACCGCCCTGGTCAACAATGCCGGCATATCGCCCAAGGGCCGCGACGGCGAGCGCCTGGGCACCGTCAACACCAGCCTGACGAAGTGGCAGGAGGTGATGACGGTCAACTTCTTCGCACCGCTGCTGCTCGCGCGCGGCCTGATGCGTGAATTGCGCGACGGCAACGGGTCGATCGTCAACGTCACGTCGATCGCCGGCAGCCGCGTCCATCCCTTCGCCGGCGCCGCCTACGCCACCTCCAAGGCGGCGCTGGCGGCGCTGACCCGGGAGATGGCCAACGATTTCGGCCCCTACGGCATCCGGGTGAACGCGATTGCGCCGGGCGAGATCGATACCGCGATCCTGTCGCCGGGCACCGAGGACCTGGTCGAGCGGGAGATTCCCATGCGCCGGCTCGGTCTGCCGGACGAGGTGGCGTCGGTCATCTATGCGCTGGCGACCGATGTCGGCGCCTATGTCAGCGGTGCGGAGATCCACATCAACGGCGGCCAGCACGTCTGAGCCCGAAGCGTCCGGCCGCCATGGATCTGCACATCGACGGGCTGAACCACCGCTATGGCGGCATGCCGGTGCTGGACGGCATCGATCTCAGGATCGAGAGCGGCCGGATCGTGTGCCTAATCGGGCCGTCGGGCTGTGGCAAGTCCACGCTTCTGCGGCTGATCGGCGGCCTGGAACAGCCGACGGACGGCGCAATCCGGCAGGTCGGCGAGCCGCCGGAAGGCTGCCTCAACCCGCTGACCTACATTTTCCAAGATTTTGCGCTGCTGCCGTGGCGGACGGCGCGGGGCAATGTCAGCCTGGTACTGGAGGATCACGGCCTGAGCGAGCGCGAGACGGCCCGTATCGTCGACGACGTGCTGGCGCGCACCGACCTGTCGGAGTTCGGCAACGCCTTTCCGCGCCAGCTTTCGGGCGGGATGAAGCAGCGCGTCGCCATCGCCCGGGCGCTCGCCGTCAACCCGGCGGTTTTCCTGATGGACGAACCGCTTTCGGCGCTCGACAGCCAGACCCGCGCCCTGCTGATGGACGACCTGATCGGCCTGTGGACGCGCGAACCCTTCACGGCCGTCTATGTCACCCACAATCTCCAGGAAGCGGTGCGCCTGGGCCACAAGATCGTCGTGCTGTCGCGCCGGCCGGGCCGGATCCGCGACCAGGTGGCGATCGACATGCCGCTCGAGGACCGGCCCGACGCCGACGTCGATCTGGCGCAGATCCAGCGCCGATTGTGGGAAATCCTGCGGGAAGAGGCGCAGGCCGCCGACCGGGAGCTTGCAGATGCCTGAGGCACGAATCCTCGCCGGGCGGCCGGTCGTGTTCCGCGGCGGCGGCTTCGCGCCGCAGCCGGTCGGCCCGCTCGGCCCGGCAGTCTTCATCGTCGTGATCGGGCTGTGGGAACTGGGCTCGCGGATCGGCTGGATCACGCCGCTGATCCTGCCGGCGCCCAGCGAAGCCTTCGCGGCGCTCGCCTACCTGGTCGAGACCGGCGAGATCTGGCGGCACCTGGAAGCGTCGGTCTCGCGCCTCGTGATCGGCTGGAGCGCCGGCATGATCCTCGGCGTCGCCGTCGGCTTTTCGATCGGCCTGTTCTCCATCGCGCGGTCCGGGCTGGTGCCGGTGGTCGCCGCCCTGTTCCCGATTCCCAAGATCGCCCTGTTGCCGCTGTTCATCGTCTGGTTCGGCATCGGCGAAGGCTCGAAGATCGCGACCATTCTGTTCGGCACCTTCTTCCCGACCGTAATCGCCACCTATGGCGGGGTCGACAATGTCGACCGCAGCCTGATCCGCATGGGCCAGTCGTTCGGGCTGAGCTGGCTCTCGATCGTGCGCAAGATCGTCCTGCCCGGCGCGCTGCCGGCGATCCTGTCGGGCACGCGCATCTCGGCGTCGATCGCCATCATCCTGCTGGTTGCCGCCGAAATGATTGGCGCGGAATATGGTATCGGCGCCTATGTCCTGCTGGCCGGCAACCTGGCGGCGACCGATCAGCTCATCGCCGGGGTCGCCATGCTCTCGGTACTCGGGCTCGTCGTCTCGTGGCTGATCGGCCGCGCCGAGCGCTATTTCCTGCGCTGGCGGTCGTAAACGAAAAGGGCCGGCCCCGAAGGACCGGCCCTTTTGCCGTTTGCCGGCGCTGCGGTCAGTTGGTCTTGACGAAGCTGGTGTCGACGACCTGCTCCAGCGTGATGTCCTTCTTGACGAAACCCTGGGACTGGTTCCACTCCAACTGGCGCTTCACGCTCGCGACGTCGATCGACGCGCCCGGGTTGAGATACATGGCGCCGGCCTTGATCGAGCGGGCGGCCTTCGCATAGGGGCGCGAGGTGTAGACGTATTTGTGGATCGTCTTGACCATCGCCTCAACCGCCGCCGGATCCTTCTTCTGGTCCAGCATGACGCGGTTGAAATCGGCGATGCCCCTGGCGTAGGCGCGCAGGAATTTCTCCACCAGCCCCCGTCTTTTCTCGATGTTGCGCGTCGAGGTGATGAGCGCGGTGATCTGGTAGTCGGGATGCCAGTCGCGCAGCCAGCCGACGATCTTCGCGGCGCCGCCCCGTGCCAGCGGCTTGGCGATATGGGGCACCATGAACATGGCGTCGACCTGGCCGGATTTGAGCGCCCCGATCATCGCGCCGACCTTCTGGAGCGGCCGCAAGCGGATGTCCTTGATCGAGAAGCCGAACTTCTCCGCCGTTACGGCGCCCATATAGTGGAAAGTGGAGCCGAACTGGGTCAGCGCCAGCGACTTGCCCTTCAGATGCGCCGGCTTCGTGAGTCCGGCCTCGTAGGCCTTCCTGGATGCCAGGAGGGCCATGCCGTCGACACCCTT
The DNA here is from genome assembly GCA_009840595.1 of Rhodospirillaceae bacterium. Lineage (GTDB taxonomy): Bacteria > Pseudomonadota > Alphaproteobacteria > Bin65 > Bin65 > Bin65. The sequence continues at coordinate 23,060 of VXNK01000139.1, forward strand.
GCTTTCGTGCAGCACGCCGCCGACCGCCCTGATCGCGCCCTTGCCGGCGAGGTTGATGAAGCCGCCGGTGATGCCCGCGATGGCAAAATCCGCATCGCCCGCGGCCACGGCAACCGCGGTCGGCGCGGCGGCCTGGAAGAACCGGAATTCGACGTCCAGGCCTTCCTGCTTGAAATAGCCCTTCTCGAGCGCGACGAAGCCAGCGCTGTGCGAGGTGAAGCGCAGGGCGCCGACGACCAGCTTGTCGGCCGCAAAGGCCATCTGCGCGCTTCCCGCCGCGGCGATCAGCGCCGCTGCGGCGCCGAGAAGCGCGCGGCGCGAGTGGAGACGATAGTGCATCGTCATGGTGTTTCTCTCCCTTCGGATTGAATTTGCTGCCGCTTGGGGGCGGCACCCGCCGGCAGCGCTTCTAGCCCGGAAGCCCGACCGCTGTCACGGCCTGCGTCGCACTCTGCGATATTGCGGGGTTGAACGAAACGACTACAGGCGCTGCGTCAATTGCATGGCCGGGTGTCCTTCGGGTCGGTCCGGACACCGTTCCTGCAGCCGGCGGCGGCATCCGACCGGACGGTTTGCACCGACCCTTGCCGTTGCCGCTCGTTCGCCTTGCCCAGGGCGGCATAGCGGGCGTCGATTTCTTTCCGGTGGGCGAGGAACTGCTTCAATTCCCGGCCTTTGAGATTCTTGCGCGAGGGCAAGGCGATCTTCATCGGGTTTACCTGCCGGCCGTTACGGATCACCTCGTAGTGCAGGTGCGGGCCGGTCGAGCGCCCGCTGCTCCCGACATAGCCGACGGTATCGCCCTGCTTGACTCGCGACCCGACCCTGAGGCCGCGCCGGAAGCGGCTCATATGGGCGTAGGCGGTTTCGTAGACGCTGCCGTGCCGGATGCGGATGTAGCGGCCATAGGTGCCGAACCAGCCGATCTTGACGATGGTGCCGTCGCCGGCGGCATAGATCGGGGTGCCGGGGCGGGCGCCGAAGTCCACACCGGCGTGCAGCTTTGTAAAGCCGAGGAGCGGATGCTTGCGATAGCCGAACCGCGACGTCAGCCGGGCGCCGTCGATCGGCGTCTTCATGAGCGCCCGGCGGTTGCCTTGCCCGCGTTCGTTCAGATATTGCACCGGGCCTTTCGGCGGCTCGTAAACATACAGCTTCCGGGCTTTCCCGCCGACGGTCAGCGACGTATAGACGATGTCGCTGTGCCGGACGATGCGGCTGGATTCGTCCTTCTGCGAGCGGTACATGATCTGGAATTTCTCGCCGCCGTGCAGGTCGCGCTGGAAATCCACGGCAAAACTGAACAGGCGGACCATCTGGAGCATGATCCGCGGCGGGACACCGGCCTTGACGCCGGCGCCGAAAAGACTGGTCTCAATCTGCCCGTCGGCCCGGGAGTAGACCTCGGTGACGATCTTGTCGACCTTCTTTGCGCCAAAGGCGCCGGAGGCCAGCCGGGAGACCCGGACCATCCGGTCGGCGGACGAATCGAACCGGTACCCCAGGAACCGGGGCCGGCCGACGCCGGGGGCCTCGAAAACTACCTTGAGTTCCAGGCCGATCGGCAAGGTACGCGGATTGTAGACCCCGCGGAGGGCTGCGACCGCCGGCACGGTCTCTTCCGCCCGGACCCCGGCGCGCCGGAGCATGGCGCCGAAGGTGTCGCCGCGGGCCGATACGACCGACCGGTCGACGGTATCGGGCGTCAGCCGGTATTCCAGATTGCCGAGGGCGCTTGCTGCGGCCGGTGCGATTCGTTTTGCCGGCAGGAAGATCGCAGCTTTGGGCGGCGGTCCGGCGGCGGGCGGTTTTTTCGCGCTGTCCTTCGGCGCCGGTACTTCCGCCTTGTCGGCCTCCACGGTCTGCGGCGGCGGCGTTGTTCCGGGGCCCGTGAAATACCAGACGGCCGCGCCGAGAGCGGCGGCGATCGCCAGGCCGGACAGGATATTCGCCCGCAGGTCGGCTTCGAAGCCGGCGGTCCGGGTGGGCAACCGTTTGCCGCGGACGTTGAAATCCCGGCCTCCGAAGTCGGTCCGGGTATCGCGCGCCTGCCGTTGCCGGCCTGCCGCGCCGCCCGGCCGCGCACCGGGCTTCGTCCGCGCCGTTTTGCCGGCGGCCGGCGGCGCGTCCGTCGCGTCCGGAACCGCAGGGGCAGCCGGCGCGCCGACGGCGCCTCCCGGGGCACCGTTGCCCGGCAGGCCCGGAACCGCAGGGGCGGCCGGGCTATCGTCTCCCCACCGCGCGAAGCCCGACGCTGCCTCGCCCGACGTGCGGGGTGTACCGCGAAATGCGTCCTTCAGCGCCGGAATCGCGCCGGCCGCGTGCGCTGCAAGGCCCGCCGGCGCCGCGCCGGCTTTCGGAACGGCCGGGGCAGCGCGACCGGCGTCCTCCTCGTAAACAGCCCGGACGAGCGGAATCTCGTCCTCTTCGACGATCGGTATGCGCAGGTCGGACCCGGTTTTTCGGTAGTCTGCCGGAGTGCCGGGTTCGGCATCGGGCCCGCTGCGACCGGCGGGCTGGGGGGGCCGGCGGGGGCCCCCCCCTCCCGCCGCGGGGGCCGCGGGGGCCGCGGGGGCCGCGGGGACCGCGGGCCCCGCCGGGGCCGCCGCCCCGGGGCCGGGGGGGCGGGGGGCCGGAACCGGCCGGGCCGAGGGGCCTCCGTTGTCTCTCCGGGCCTGCGGCGCGGGCTCCCAGGGTATTCCGACTGCGCCGGAATCGTCGCCCGAAACCGCCGCCTGGATTACGAATTCCGCCAGATCGAGCGGTTTGGGCGCGGAAGCGTCGAAGTCGGCAACCTGGGGCGGTGCATCGATCGCGGGGTCCGCGCCGCCGTCCGGCAAATCCGAAGGCTCAAGATCCGGGGATGCGGGCGGGTTCGCGGAATCCCGGCCATCGGCAGCCGAAGGGTTCTGTCCGTCGCGGGACGGTTCCGGGGTCGCGGAATCGCGCTGCCGGCGCTCTTCCCAACTGCCCTTGGCAGCCGCAACGACGGCGCCCAGATTGGCGACATCGCGAATCCGGGCGTGACGCCGGCCCGCGCGGCCGATGCGCCCGGCGGACGGGTTCGGCCCGGTTTCCCCGGCGCCGCCGGCCTGTCCGCTTTCGGCCGCGGCGACCGGTCTGCGCCCGGAATCGTCGTCCCGACTGCTGTCGTCCGCCCGGGTTATCGAAGAAAAATTCCCGGAACTGTACGAAATGCGACCGTCGTCCATACGCCCTCCAAAGGCGCAAACGTTTGCATCTCCCCCAAAATCACTGACACCGGGCTGCCCGCCCCCGATATCGCCGGTCGGGTCGAAAGCCGACGCTCGACCGGTTGCCGGCGGAGTCCGGTTGCCGCAACCGCCGGCCGCGTTGCCGGCGTTCCCGCAAACATGACGGACAAACATGACGGGCAAACAGGGCCGGCACGCCCTTGGTTTCGAAATTTACTGATTTACCCTTGCCGAATTGTCAAGCCGCTATTCGGAATGAACGGCCCGCAACGGGCGGGCCGCGGGCCGGTACGGCGCCCGGCCAGGCGCCGGGCGGCCTCCCGGTCGCGGTCCTGCGCCGGTACGGGTGCGGCATCCGCGACACCGGCGAAAAAAAAGCCGGAATTACGGCAAAAGCGTTTGACTTCGGTCGCGGCCGCCGCATATAACCCGCGTTCTCGGCTGGGCCGAAGGTCCGGCTGTACGCTCGCGCTTTCCGCAAGTCCGTCTTGTATATGGTGGGTTGGAACGATCCGCCGGGAGAGCGGCGCGCTCTTTGACATTGTGGATATTGGAAAGGGATGCGCAGGCGGCGGTTCATCGGCCCCGGCGCGTGTCCGGGCTTGTCCGGCGCTTCGGCGCGGGGCGCGCTCGCGACCGCATGGGGAGAACCGCTCGATTGCGCATCCAGGAACGATCGACATTTTCCGGCAGTCCGCTGCCGGGAGATGCTCGCTCTATGTGACGCTTCAATCGAGCAGGTTCTTGTCAGTTTCGGATCGGGGTTTCCTTTCCCCGGTCCATCAAACTCAACCTAAGAGTTTGATCCTGGCTCAGAACGAACGCTGGCGGCAGGCCTAACACATGCAAGTCGAACGTGAAGCCGCCCTTCGGGGCGGTGGAAAGTGGCGCACGGGTGAGTAACGCGTGGGAACCAACCCTGAGGTACGGAATAACGGCTGGAAACGGCTGCTAATACCGTATGTGCCCTACGGGGGAAAGATTTATCGCCTTGGGACGGGCCCGCGTCGGATTAGCTTGTTGGTGGGGTAACGGCCCACCAAGGCTCCGATCCGTAGCTGGTCTGAGAGGATGATCAGCCACACTGGAACTGAGACACGGTCCAGACTCCTACGGGAGGCAGCAGTGGGGAAT
>VXNK01000097.1 GCA_009840595.1 Rhodospirillaceae bacterium
CGCGGCGCCAGACGACCCCTCCCCTAGCCCCTCCCCCAAGGGGAGGGGGATTCGGGCGGCATCTTCGCTCTTTCGAGAAGAATTCCGGAATCGACGCTGCGCTGGAATCGGGGCTAGCCGAGATTGCGCCGGAACAGGGCGAGCATGCGCTCCCAGTGGCGCTCGGCGGCGGCCTTGTCGTAGCAGTGCCGGTCGGGGAAGGCGAAGCCGTGATGCGCGGCGTAGCGCTCGATCCGGTGGCGCACGCCGGAGCCGTCGAGGCAACGGGCGAGCGCCTCGACCGACGGGTCGGGCACCCAGGGATCGTCCTCGGCGAAGGCGAGATAGAGCTCGGCTCGGATGGCGTCCGTCGCCAGATGAGGCGAATCCGGCCGGTCGGTGACGATGCCGGCGCCGTAATAGCTCGCCGCCGCGGCGATCTCGTCCGGATAGCGCGCCGCGACCGTGTAGACGAACTGGCCGGACAGGCAGTAGCCGACGCAGCCGGCCGGCCCCGGCGCCGCGCCGTCCAGCGACCGGGCATAGTCGAGCAGCGGGCGCGTGTCCGCGGCCACCCGGTCGTTGTCGACGCTTTTCACGAGGCCCCAGAACCGCTTGCGCTCGTCGGAGCCCTTGACCTCGATCTGCTGCGCGTCGAGCAGGACGTCGTCGATCCCGGCCATGCGGTAGAACAGGTTGGGCAGCAGCACGCAGTAGCCGGCGGTGCCGATGCGCCGGGCCATGTCCTTCAACTCCTCGCGCACGCCGATCGCGTCCATGTAGAACAGCACGACCGGGTGCGGCCCGCCGTCCTCGGGCCGGGTGACGAAGGTCTCCATCGCGCCGTCGGGCGCGTCGATCCGGGCGATATGCTCTTTCATGGTCCGGCTTCTCCAGTGACGACGGCGGCAGGCAAGCCCGTTCCGCGCCGGCGGTCAAGGGCGCACGGACAGGGCGCTTGCAGTTGAGCCGGGGGCGGGGCACAAACCGCCGCCCCGGCGGCGTCTTCCGGCGCCGTCGCGTTTCCGCAGCGGAGCCTGCCCCATGAAGATCGGATTTATCGGCCTCGGCAATGTCGGCGGCAAGCTGGCCGGCAGCCTGTTGCGCAACGGCTTCGACCTGACGGTCCGCGACCTCGACCCCGCCGCGGTCCGGCCCCTTGCCGACTCCGGCGCTGGGGTCGGCGAAAGCCCCGCCCCGATGGCCGCCTCGTGCGACGTCGTCATCACCTGCCTGCCGTCCCCGGCGGCGAGCCGCGCGGTCCTGGAAGCCGGCGACGGCGTGCTGGCCGGCCTGACGCCGGGCACGATCTGGGCCGAGATGAGCACGACGGACGAGGCCGAGGTCCGGCGGCTCGGCGCCCTGGTGCAGGCGAAGGGCGGCGAACCGGTCGACTGCCCCGTCTCCGGCGGCTGCCACCGGGCCGCGACCGGCAACATCGCGATTTTCGCCGGCGGCGAACGCGCGGCCTTCGAGCGGCTGCTCCCCGTGCTCAAGGCCATGGGCCGGCGGATTCTCCATACCGGCCCGCTGGGCTCGGCCTCGGTGCTCAAGGTGGTGACCAACTATCTCGCCACGGCGAACCTGGTCTCCCTGTGCGAGGCGCTGGCGACCGCGAAGATGGCCGGCATGGACCTCAACACGACCTACGAGGCGATCCGCATCTCGTCGGGCAATTCCTTCGTCCACGAGACCGAGAGCCAGGTCATCCTCAACGGCAGCCGCGACATCAACTTCACCATGGATCTGGTCTCCAAGGACATCGGCCTCTTCGGTGCGATTGCGGAGCGCGCCGGCGTGCCGCTGGAAATCGCGCCGCTGCTGATCGGCATCTTCAAGGACGGCGAGGCCCGCTACGGCCCGCGCGAATGGTCGCCCAACATCGTGCGGCGGCTCGAGGAGGCCTGCGGCATCGACATCCGCGCCCCCGGCTTCCCGGCCGAGATGATCGACGACGAGCCGGAGCAGCCGGGCTACGAGGTGGTGCCGAAGGGGCGGGGCTGAGGGCGCGGCCGAGGCGCGCCGGCAGTCGCGCGCGGTGGCCGGCAGCCCGCATGCCGAAGCCGATCAGGGGTTCATCGACGCCATCGGCGAGACGGAAGCCGGGTGAAGCGGCGGATCGATCGGCGCCACCCGCAGGGCGGTGGAGTGGAGCACCTTTTGGATTCATATCTATGACCGTGCAGCGCCGGATATTCCTTCAATGGCGCGACGAAGCCGGCGAAAACCGCAAACGCCGCTCGTTTGTCTATGCTCAAGATATACCAATAGTGTCGCCCCGGACTTGGCCCGGGCACGCATCATACTCCGGCCAATCCCCGCCATCACCCGCCGTTCGGCGCCGACTGTATGATAGATCATTGTAATAGTTGATAATTTTCCATTTCCTCCGGCTTCGCGGCCCTTGACTTGCCGCCAGATATCGCCTTCAATCGCCCCCGACTTGATGCCGCTCACTTACGGTTTGATGACTGAAATTCGCGGCAATTTTCGAGAGGGCGCATCGAGCGCGACGAGGCCCGGAAAACGCCCGTTCGGTCCCGCGGTGACGGAAGGGGAGGAAGAGGCCGGCGGCTCCAGGGGTGGATAGGCGGAGGCGGAGCCTGGAGTTGCCATCGGTTTCCTCATCCTCGCCATCCTTCGGACCAACGCCTTCGGGGAGAGACACCATGCCCAAACGGAGCGCCCTCAGGCTGACCAAGCGGAGTGTGGACGCACTCA
>VXNK01000033.1 GCA_009840595.1 Rhodospirillaceae bacterium
GCGTCAAACCGCTTGCCCGATGTCCCCGCATCGCGCGGCGCGGCTTTCCTGCCCTGCCGGTTCGACAGCGCCGCGCAGGTCATGACTGTGGTGAGAAATCCGGGCTAGGACCGCATCGTCCGGGCGAAGCGCACGACGCCCAATACGGTACAGGTCGCCGCCGTCACGACGATCCCGGCGAACGACGGGACGGCGAAGACGAGAGGCGACCACTCCATGTTGGTGGTCCGCTCGCCGGCTTCGTGCAGTTCCAGCCCGTGCCCGAGGACCGGCCAGGCCAGCACGGCGAAGAACAGGCCGGCCACGATCAGCCAGACGGCGTCCAGGCGGTCATTCGTGCGGCCGGACAGTCGGGTCGTGAACAGGTCGACCGAAATGTGCCCGTCCTTCACGAAGGTGTGGGAGAAGGCGAAATAGGCCATCAGCACCATGGTGAGCGTCGATATCTCGATGACGCCGACCAGATAGAACAGCTTCAGGTTCCGGCCGGCGATATCCAGCACGGTAAGGGTCATCAGGCCGACGATCGCGACGCCGGCAAGCGCCGCCATCCCGGCCAGCAACAGCCGCGGCCCGCGCCTCATTGGAAAAACACTCCCGGCAACCACAAGACGATGACCGGAAAGGCGACGATCAGGAGCAGGCGCAGGGTATCGGCGACCAGATAGGGCGCGATGCCCTTGAACGCCTGCGCCGCCGATACCTGCGGCAGTTGTTTCGCCAGCACGAAAATGTTCATCCCGATCGGCGGCGTCACCGCGCCGAATTCCACGACCATCATGGTGACGATGCCGTACCACACCGGGTGGAAGCCCAGATCGCGCATGATCGGGAACAGCACCGGCGTGGTGACGAAGACGATGGCGATCACGTCGAGAAAGCAGCCGAGCACGATCAGCAGCAGAACGACGATCGCCAGGACGAGATATTTCGACAGCTCGAGATTGCCGACGGTTTCCGAAAGGAACTGCGGGAAATGGGCGCCGGTGACGAAGAAGGAAAACAGCGATACGCCGATCACGACGAACAGGATCGCGGCGGTCAGCACGACGGTTTCGGAGACGGCGTCGACAAAGGCGCGCCAGCCGATCTTGCCGGACAGGATGCCGAGGAGCAGCGCGCCGGCCGCCCCGACCGAGGCGCCCTCGGTCGGCGAGAACAGGCCGCCGAAGATGCCGCCGAGCACCAGAAGAAAGATCGAGACGACGCCCCACACGCCGCCGAGGGCGCGCAGGCGGTCGATCCAGGCCATCCGTTCGCCGGCCGGCCCGTCCTGGGGCCTTAACCACATCCAGGCGACCGTGGTCAGCGAATAGAGCAGCACCGCCAGGATGCCCGGCAGGATGCCGGCGGCGAACAGCTTGCCGATCGAGACTTCGGTCAGCAGCGCATAGATGATCATGGGGAGCGACGGCGGAATCAGGATGGCGACCGTCCCGGCCGTCGCGACCGATCCGGCCGCCAGCGGCCGGCTGTAGCCGTAGCGCAGCATCTCCGGCACCGCGAGCTTGCCCATCGCCGCGACGGTGGCGAGGCTGCTGCCGCTGACCGCGCCGAAGCCGCCGCAGGCGACGATGCTGGCGATGGCAAGGCCGCCCCTGCGATGGCCGACGAAAGCGTAGGCCGCCTGGTACAGCGACTCGGCGAACCCGGCCTTCACGGCGAGGATGCCCATGAAAATGAACAGCGGCAGGACCGAGAGCGTGAAGTTGCTCATCGCCTCGACCGGCGCCGAGCCGAGGGCGAACACGAGCGTGTCCCAGCCCAGCAGCGCCCAGGTGCCGCCGATGCCGACGACGCCGAGCGCAAGGCCGATCGGCATCCGCAGCGCGATCAGGAGGAGCAGGATTGCCAGACCGGCAAGGCCGGCGGCGGGCGCCATGTCGATCGGCCGGGGTTACGGCAGGGCCGGGTCGCACCGGGCCGGACGGAGGCCCGCCCGGCCCGGCGTAGCGTCGATTTCTATTTCGCTTCCTCTTCGGCGATGGCCTTCTTCATCGCCGCCAGGATTTTCCGCGCCGGCAGGCCCTTCTTTTCCAGCCCGGCGACATAGGCTTCGCTGACGCCGGCCAGCCGCTTGCGGAAGTCGGCCTGCATCCCGGCGTCGGCCATGACCACCTTGTTCTGCTTCTTCGCGATGGCCAGCCCCTTGGCGTCGACCGGCGTCCAGCAGTTGGAACTCCAGGCCGCCAGCTTCGGGCCGGTGAAGTCTGAATCGATTACCGTTTTCGCATCCGCCGGCAGGCCGTCATAGGCCTTCTTGCTCATGCCGAGGAACATGGTCGCGCCGTTCAGCGTAACGCCGAGGCTGTAGTTCGTGACCTCGCCGATCTTCCACGACAGCATGCCCGACCACGGGAACAGCGCGCCGTCGATCACGCCCTTCGAGAGGCTTTCGTAGATGCGCGGCGCGGGGAGTTGCGCCGGCACCGAACCCAGCGCCTTCAGCACCATCTGGTGCACGCGGCCGGCGCCGCGCAGGCGCAGGCCCTTCATGTCGTCGATCGTCTTAATCTCCTTGCGCGAATGAATCTGGTAGAGCGCAGGAACGACGATGGCGAGCAGATGGATGTCCTTGAACTCGTTCTGCAAGTGCGTCTGCACGACCCGCGTCACGGCCCGCGCGCCGGCGACATTGTCTTTCATCAGGAAGGGGAGTGCGGCCAGGCTGGTCAGCGGAAACCGGCCCGGCGTGTAGGTCAGCACGCCCTGGGACATGTCGGTGACATTCTTGGCGAGCTGCTGATACTGGCGCAGCGGATGGGACAGCGCGGTGCCGGCAAAGAACCGGGTGAACTGCACCTTGCCGCCGGTGCGCTTGGTGATCGCCTCCATGATGGCGACCGGGCCGCACTGGTTGATCGGGTTGCGCTCCGGCGCCATCGAGGCGAATTTGAGCGTGACCGACTGGGCGGAGGACGCCCCCCACAGCGCCGCGAAAGCGAAGCCTGCGAGCGCCAATGCCGTCTGATTTCTGGGCATGACAAATTTTCCGGAAGTGTTGAATTTTGGTACCGCACGGCACTCTAGACGGTTTTCCGCCGCCCTCTAAGCGATTTGTGTATTTGACAGCGGGCGCGGCAACGGTGCGATAAACCGGAACCGCCCGGCGCTTGCCGGCATGCCCAGCCGCCGGCAGAACGCGGCCCGACCGGCGTTCGCCACCGGCGCCGAAACAACCTGGGACAACCCGATGGCCGACCGCCCGAACTTTCTGTTCATCGTCACCGATCAACAGCGGGCGGACCACCTGTCCTGCGCCGGCAACCCCTTGCTGCGCACGCCGCACATCGATTCGATCGCGGCGCGCGGCACGCGGTTCGACCGGTTCTATGTCGCCGCGCCGATCTGCATGCCGAACCGGGCGACCATCATGACAGGCCGGATGCCGAGCCTGCACGGCGTGCGGATGAACGGCATCCCGCTCGGCCTGGACGCGACCTGCTTCACCCATCTGCTCAAACGCGCCGGTTATAGGACGGCGTTGATGGGCAAGGCGCATCTCCAGAACTTCACCGGCCAGGAGAAAGCCTTCGCCACCGCATGGCCCGAGGGACTGGCAGCGCCGCCGCCGGATTTGAGCGAAGCTGTCCATCCGCTGCGCAAGGGCCCCGGTTACGACCGCGAATTGCGCGCCGACGCGTGCGACGATCCCGCCGAAGACGAGGCGGAGGGCGATTTCTACGGCTTCGACAGTTTCCGGCTCTGCACCTGGCACGGCGACAGCGTCCGCGGCCATTACTCCGGCTGGCTGGAACAGCGGCTGCCGGATTCGGACAGCTACCGGAGCCGGGACAACCCGCTGCCGGACCCGCGGTACGACGCGCCCCAGTGCCGCCGGACGCGCATTCCCGAAGAGCTGTACCCGTCGAGCTACATCGCCGACATGACGGTCGAATATCTGGAGAACCATGCCGCGCTGGGCGACGGCGCGCCTTTCTTCCTCCAGTGCTCCTTCCCCGATCCGCACCATCCCTTTACGCCGCCGGGCAGGTATTGGGACATGTACGACCCCGGCGACGTGACGCTGCCGGAAAGCTTCTACCACCGGCCGCACGACCAGACCCCGGCCCTGGCGACGATGCACCGGGAACTGGCGGACGGCACGGCGGACCGCCGCTGGGTGCTGCCCTACGCCGTCGACGAGGCCGAAGCGAAGCAGATCGTCGCCGTCACCTACGGCATGATCGCCCTCATCGACGACTGTATCGGCCGCGTGCTGGCGAAGATCGAAGAGCTCGGGCTCGCCGAAAACACGGTCGTCGTCTTCACCAGCGATCATGGCGACTGGATGGGCGACCACGGTATCGTCCAGAAAGGGCCGCTGCACTATCAGAGCCTGATCCGGGCCCCCTTCATCTGGGCCGATCCGGCGGCGCAGGGCCGGCCGGCCGCGACCGATGCCCTGTGCAGTTCGCTCGACATCGCGCGATCCGTACTGGCGCGCGCCGGCCTGGCGCCCTTCAACGGGATGCAGGGCCAGAACCTCGCCAACGTCCTGGCCGGCGGCGAATCCAGGCATGACTGCCTCGTCATCGAGCAGCAGACCTCCCGGCCCTATATGGGCCTGACCGGCTCGGTCCGCGTCCGCACCTATCAGGACCGGCGCTGGCGCATGACCTTGTGGGAAGGCCAGGATTTCGGCGAACTCTACGATCTCGACGCGGATCCGGGCGAGATCGTCAACCTGTGGGCCGCACCCGGCCTCGGGGCGAAGCGGCGCGAGCTTATGGAGCGCATGGCCTGGAAGCTGTTCGAATTGCAGGACCGCTCGCCGCTCCAGACCGGCGAGGCGTAGCCCTCAGGCTTCTCCTTCCGCCGGACCTGCTTCGGCGAGGTCGGTGCGGACCGCGTCCTCGACCATACGGGCCGGCAGCGGCAGGGCGTCGCCCTCTTTCCCCTCGCCGAAATAGAGCGTGACGTGCGGGAACGGGATCTCGATGCCGCGGGCGTCGAAGGCCGCCTTGATGCGCCGGTTCATCTCGCGGCGCACGCCCCACTGGAAGCCGGGCCGGCATTTGAAGCGCGAGCGGATGACGACGGCGCTGTCGCCCAGTTCCTGAAGGCCGGCGACTTCCAGCTCCTCGACGATATGATCCCGCCAGTCGGGATCGGCGCGCAGGGCTTCGCCGGTCTCCCGGATCACGGCGATCACCGCATCGACATTTTCGCCGTAGCCGACGCCGTAATCGAGCACCGCGTAGGAATAGTCCTTCGTGAGATTCTCGACATCGTCGATCGAGCTGAACGGGATGGTGTGCTTGGACCCCGAATAGCCGCGCAGGGTAACCGAGCGGACCGACAGGTCCTCGACGACACCGCTGCGCCCGGCCACGGTCACGAAATCGCCGATCGCCATGCTGTCCTCGACGATGATGAAGATGCCGGTGATGACGTCCTTCACCAGGGTCTGCGCACCGAAGCCGACGGCGAGGCCGAGCACGCCGGCGCCGGCGAGCAGCGGCCCAATATCGAGGCCGATCTCCGACAGCACGATCATCGCCGCAATGACGACGATGGCGACCAGCAGGGCCTTTTCGACCATCGGCAGCAGGGTGCGCATGCGCAGCGCGCGCGAGTCCTCGCCGGCCTCGTCGAGCCGCGACAGGTAGCGCGCCGCCGCCGTCTCGATGAATTCCCACAGGATGAAGGCGCCCACCGTCACCACCAGGACGACCAGCACCGTGCGCGCGAACGCCCGGCCGGCCGGGGTCTGCAACAGTTCGGCGATCCCGAAGCCCCACACGTCGAGAATGGCGAGCAGGGCGACAACCAGGATCGCGCCGGACACCGTACGACGGACCGCCGCCAGATAACGGTTCGCGCGCTGCTGCAAGCCGGGGTTCTTTTCGAGCAGCGCATCCTCGATCCGGAACAGCCGGCCGAGCAGGCGGCCGAGCCCGGCGACCGCTGCCAGCGCGATGAGCAGGATGACGGCGCTCAGCACCGTGGCACGCGCCATGAAGGCAAAGCCGCCCTCGACATCGAGCAACCAGACGAACAGGCCGGCCAGCACATAGACGATCGCCACGACGTGCCACAAGTCGCCCAACCGGCCGAGGGTCCGGCGCAGGCCGCGGACCGGTGTAGCCCCATTGTCTTCGGTATCCGCCTCGCCGCGCAGGCGCCCGGCGACCGGCCGGCGGTTCTGCAGGATCAATACGATCAGCATGGCGGCGACGACGAGGCCGAGCAGATGCAGCAGCGCGGCATGGGCGCTGCCCGGCAGGTCGAAGGCGGCGAGCGCTTCCAGCAAGACCGCGCCGTAGACGACGGTGCCGGTGAGCCGGCGCAGCCAGACATAGAGATAGGCGGCCGTCCCGTCGGAGAGCGGCAGCAGGCGCAGGCTGCCGACCCGCGGCGCCAGGGCTGCCCGGCCGGCGGCCAGGACGGCCCGGACCAGCACGAAGCCGAAGATCAGGGTGAGCGCAACCCGGGCGGTCGTGGCCTCGGGCGCCAGTTGCGGCAGCACGGCGTAGGCCGCCGCCGCCAGGGCGGCGACGGGCAGCAGGTCGAGCAGGGTGCGGATCGCCAGGCCGACAGCGCGGACGGCGAGCGTTTCGCCCTCCCGATCTTCGACGCGCCGGCGCGGTCCGCGGAGCAGGAGCCGCATCAGCCATTCCGCAAGCAGGCCGAGCAGCAGCGCCAATGCGGTCTTCCATACGCCGCCGATCAGGGCCGCCCGCTCCGCCTCGCCGGCAAGGCGGCTGCGCAGCCAGTTCCAGGCGCGCGGCAAGTCGGCGACCGCGGCGGCGAGGTCCTGGAGGCTGCCGGTCAGCGTGCGCGCCCGCCCGGCCAGGCGCTCCATCAGGGCCGGTTCGGCCGGCGCCGATGCCTCGCCTGCGGGTTCCGCCGCCTTCCGCGCCGCGATCAGCGCCTTGAGTTGCGCCAGGAAGCGCTTGCGCGCCTGCTCGTCCTCGATGGTTGCGACCAGTTTTTCGAGCGCCGCGGGATCGATCCCCTGCGCACCTGCCGCCGCCTTGTCCTGCGCCGCCACCGGAAATGCCGCCGGCCCGAACGCAAGAGACACCGCCAGAAAGAGCGCGCCCGGAAGGAACAGGAGGATATGGCGAAGGCGGTGGAACATGGTCCGGAACAGGCATATCTTTCGGCAAGGTTCCGGCTCGATCCGGCGGTGGCAACATAGCAACCGCCGCCGCGGCGGCAAACCGTCTGCAAAAAGGCGCCATCGCCGGGACAGGGAACCCCGGCGCGGAGCCCGGCCGAACGAGGAGGCGTAGCGAAACCCGATGTCGGTGACAATCTGGCATAACCCGCGCTGCAGCAAGTCGCGCCAGGCCCTCAAGCTGCTGACCGATCGCGGCATCGAGCCCGCTATCGTCGAATATCTCAAGGCCCCGCCGTCCCCGACCGAACTGCGCGACGCTCTGGACAGGCTGGGCATGGCGCCGCGGGAACTGATGCGCCGCAAGGAACCGCCCTACAAGGCCGAAAGCCTGGACGACGAGGCGCTGCCGGACGAAGCGCTGATCCGGGCGATGCACGATCATCCGGTGCTGATCGAACGGCCGGTCGTCTTCGCCGGCGGCAAGGCTGCACTCGGCCGGCCGCCGGAACGGATACTGGACATCCTGTAGCGCGCCCGGCCGATATCGTGGCCGCCGCACCGGCAACGCATTCCGAACGGCCCGGCCGACAATCGGCGGCGGTTGCGCTGGGCGGCGAGCCCGCGTTGCTCGACGGCTCCGGCGCGCTGGTCCTGCCGGAGCGGCGGACCGTCGTCTTCGCCGACCTGCATTTCGAGAAGGGCTCCGCCTACGCCGAGCGCGGCGCCCTGCTGCCGCCCTGGGACAGCGCCGCCACGCTCGAACGGATGGAGGCGGTGCTGGCCTGCCATACGCCGGACCGGGTCGTCTGCCTGGGCGACAGTTTTCACGACACCGGCGGCGGCGGCCGCATGGCCGGGCCGCTGGCCGGCCGGTTGCGCCGGCTGGCCGATCGCTACGACTGGATCTGGATCGCCGGCAACCACGATCCGGAGATACCGGAAGCCGCCGGCGGCCGGGCCGCCGACCGGTTCCGCCTGGGCGGTTTGCTGTTCCTGCACGAGCCGGATGAGCCAGGACACGAAGAGGGGCCCGGCGACCCGCAGATTTGCGGCCATTTCCATCCCAAGGCGCGCATCAGGGCCGGGCCGCGGCGCGTTACCCGGCCCTGTTTCGTCGGCGACCACCGGCTCCTGATCCTGCCGTCCTTCGGCGCCTATACCGGCGGCCTCGACATCATGAATCCCGCGATCGCCGGCCTGTTTCCGGGCGATTTCACCGCGTGGCTCATCAGCAACGGCGCCGTCTACGCCTTCCCCTCGAACCGGACCCGGTTCCTGCCGTTCGAAAGCTGAGTCCGCTTGCGGGCCCGCCGGGTCCGGCACTCGAAACAGGCCAGCGCATGCCTGTGCTTCCGAAGGGTGTGCATGCGTCGGCGGGGCTGCCCGGAACAGCCGAAGCCTGTTATGAAGGCGGGGCCGAACAGCCCGGGCTGCGCCGGCCGACGCCGCCGCTCGCCCGATAGAGGATCCGCCCGTTGGCAGAAAACCCGAACCGCATTGCGCCTTCCGCCGCCGCGTCCGCGGGCGGTCTCGGCCGCGACAGCGCCGTGATCGGGCTGGTCTGCACGGCGCATTTCTTCAGCCATTTCTACATTTTCGCGATTCCGCCGATGCTGCCGCTGATGAAGGCCGATCTCGGGGTCAGCTATACCCAGATGGGCCTGCTGATCACCCTGTTCAGCCTGGGCTCGGGCGCGGCCCAGTATTTCATGGGCGTGCTGGTCGACCGGATCGGGGCGCGCTGGGTATTGACCGGCGGCATGACACTGCTGGCCGCCGCCATCGCCATGATGGGCATCGTCCCCGTCTATGGCGCCCTTGCGGCCTTTGCCTTGGCCGCGGGGCTGGGCAACAGCGTGTTTCACCCGGCCGACTATACGATCCTGGGTTCGCGGGTGCAGGCCGGACGGATCGGCCGGGCCTTCAGCTTCCATACCTTTTCGGGCATGGCCGGATTTGCCGCGGCGCCGGTTGCCATGACCTTTCTGGCCGCAGCCTGGGACTGGCAAACCGCGTTCGTCATTGTCGGCGCGGCCGGCCTGGCGATCGTCGCCTTGCTGCTGAGCCAGATGCGGCTTCTGGAGGAACGACGGCGCGGCGAGCCCGCTCTTGCGAAGACACCGTCCGGCCTCGGCCTGCGCGCCATCGTCTCGCCGCCGGTCATGTACATGTTCCTTTTCTTCTTTGCCGTCGCCCTGATTTCGCTCGGCATGTCCGGCTTCATGCCGGCGGCGCTCAACACGCTGTTCGGCATGGGTCTGGTCGAAGCCAACCTGATCCTCACCGCGTTCCTGGCCGCAACCGCGGTCGGCGTGCTGTTCGGGGGCTTTGTGGCGGACCGGATGCAGCGGCTGGATATCGTCGCCGGCGTCGGCTTCGCCTGCGCGGCGGCAGCGCTGGCGCTGGTCGGCCTGACAAGATTGCCCTATCCGGCCATTCTCGCGGTCTTTCTCTTCGCCGGCTTCATGATCGGCATGATCTCGCCGTCGCGCGACATGATGGTGCGCAATATCTCGCCGCCCGGCGCGAGCGGCCGGGTCTTCGGCTTCGTCAGCGTCGGGCTCGATCTCGGCGGCGTCGCGGCGCCGCTCTTCTTCGGCTGGCTGATGGACCGCGGCGCGCCCGCCTGGGTTTTCCTCTGCGCCGCGGCGATCCTGCTGCTCGCCATTCTGGCCGGCCTGGCCGCCAACCGGTACGCGCTGCGCCCCGTCCCGGCGGAATAGGGCCGCAAGCAGGCGCTTTCCGCCACGGCCGGGAGCGTTATCCGGCCCGGGCCCGCACCGCCGGCCCGACCGCCGTTGCCCCCGTCAACGGCAGGTTCATGCCCATGTTCCACAGTCCGGCCAGATGGGCGATCGTCTCGTCTTCCGACGGAAACCCGGCGTCTTCGGCCAGCGCTTTCGCTTCGGCCTGAACCGCCGCGCGCCGGCGGTCGAGGATTGCCGCGAAGCGCCGCCGCGATCCGATCCGGGCAAAGGCCGGATCGCTGCCGACCTGGGCGCGCACCACCGCGAGGTCGTGGTCGAGGCCGAGCAGGTCGCCGAGGCGCCAGAGCGCCAGGATTCGTGCGTCGAGCGTGTTCGGAGCCAGTTTCCTCAAAATCCGCAGATGGTTCCGGTGATACTTGATGCGCTTGCGCCATTCGTGCCGCGCGACGACGGTGCCGGCGCGCTCGACCTCCGCCGCTGCGGCAAGCACGCGGCCGTAGGTGATGCGCAGGCCCGGCTCCAGCGCCCCGAATCCGTCGGCCCGGAAGCTCCAGTCGGCAATGCCGAGGCGGAACTTCAGCAGCAGCCAGTGCGCGTTGTCGAGCCGGCTGGCCAGGTCTGCGCCGTCCCCGGACAGCAGGGCGCGGCGGCGACGGGTCATGCTCGCGCGGATCGGCCCGAACCGGCGCCGGTCGAATCTCCTTGTCGCCGCCCTCCTCGTCTCTCTCCGGGCGAAAGCCGCCATTTCCCGGTCGTAGACCGCCAGGGTGACATCGGCGTCGCGCAGGCCGGAAAAGGCCGCTGCAATGTCCCGGAGCGCCGCGTTGGCCGGCCCGTAGAGGCCCGCTTCCTCCAGCGGGCCGCGCGCCAGCCGCAGCACGGCGCGCACCTTCTTGCAGCGCTTGCGCAGGGCGTAGATCGCCTCCGGGCGCGGCACGGCCCCGTCCTCGATCGTCGCGAGGGCGCGGTCGAGCTGCTGCAACGCGATCCGCTGGACGGCGTCGGACACCGGTTCGGCCGGGAGGATGGCGTAGGGCAAGCTGGCGCTATGGCAAACGGTTGAATGTTCGCGTCACCATATCATACCCCTCGGGAGTTGCGGTAACGGCGCGGCGGCAACGCGCCGGACGGAGGTCGGACGGCACCTTTGAGAGGCGGCATGCAGCGCCCGACCTCGTGGCACGAAACGAACAAGCCCGAATCGAAAAGGCCCGCACCGGAGTGCGGGCCTTTTTTTGTTTGAGCCGTCGAAGGACGGCGCCGGAGGGCAGGACCCTAGAAGTCCATGCCGCCCATGTCCGGCATGCCGCCGCCCGGTGCGGCCGGCGCCTTTTTCTCCGGCTTTTCGGCGACCATGGCTTCGGTGGTCACCAGCAGGCCGGCGACCGAGGCCGCGTCCTGCAGGGCCGCGCGGACGACCTTGGTCGGGTCGATGATGCCCGCCTTGACCAGGTCTTCGAATTGGCCGGTCTGGGCGTTGAAGCCCCAGTTGGCCTCCTCATGCTCCATGATCTTGCCGGCGATGACCGAGCCGTCCTCGCCCGAGTTCTCGGCGATCTGGCGGACCGGCGACTGGATCGCCTTGCGCACGATGTTGACGCCGACGCGCTGGTCGTCGTCCTTGACCTTGAGAGCGTCGAGCGCGGCGATCGAGTTGATCAGGGCCACGCCGCCGCCGGCGACGATGCCTTCCTCGACCGCGGCGCGGGTCGCGTGCATGGCGTCGTCGACCCGGTCCTTCTTCTCCTTCACCTCGACCTCGGTGGCGCCGCCGACCCGGATCACCGCAACGCCGCCGGCCAGCTTGGCCAGCCGCTCCTGCAGCTTCTCGCGGTCGTAGTCCGACGTGGTCTCCTCGACCTGCTGGCGGATCTGGCCGCAGCGGCCCTCGATCTGGGCCTTGTCGCCGGCGCCGTCGACGATCGTGGTCTCTTCCTTGGTGATCTCGACCTTCTTGGCCGTGCCGAGCATGTCGAGGGTCACCGATTCCAGCTTGATGCCGACATCTTCGCTGATCACCTGGCCGTCGGTCAGGATCGCGATATCCTCGAGCATGGCCTTGCGGCGGTCGCCGAAGCCCGGCGCCTTGACCGCGGCCACCTTGAGGCCGCCGCGCAGCTTGTTGACCACCAGGGTGGCCAGCGCCTCGCCCTCGACGTCCTCGGCGATGATCAGCAGCGGCTTGCCCGACTGGACCACCGCTTCCAGGACCGGCAGCATGGACT
The DNA here is from genome assembly GCA_009840595.1 of Rhodospirillaceae bacterium. Classification (GTDB taxonomy): domain Bacteria; phylum Pseudomonadota; class Alphaproteobacteria; order Bin65; family Bin65; genus Bin65. Next base: position 12,003 of record VXNK01000033.1, read on the forward strand.
GCAGGTTGGAGAGCTTCTTCTCGTGGATCAGGATGTACGGATCGTCCAGCGACACCTTCATCTTCTCGGCGTCGGTGACGAAATAGGGCGAGAGGTAGCCGCGGTCGAACTGCATGCCTTCGACGACTTCCAGCTCGGTCTCGAGGGACTTGGCTTCCTCCACCGTGATGACGCCTTCGTTGCCCACGGTCTCCATGGCCTTGGCGATCATATCGCCGACATCCTGGTCGCCGTTGGCGGAGATGGTGCCGACCTGGGCGATCTCGTCGTTCGATTCGATCGTCCGCGAGCGCTTGCGCAGGTCGTCGACGATCGCCGAAACGGCCATGTCGATACCGCGCTTCAGATCCATCGGGTTGAGGCCGGCGGCCACCGCCTTGGCGCCTTCGCGCACGATGGAATGGGCCAGCAGCGTCGCGGTCGTGGTGCCGTCGCCGGCCTCGTCGTTGGTCTTCGAGGCGACTTCGCGGACCATCTGGGCGCCCATATTCTCGAACTTGTCCTCAAGCTCGATTTCCTTGGCGACCGTCACGCCGTCCTTGGTGATGCGCGGTGCGCCGAACGCCTTGTCGAGCACGACGTTGCGGCCTTTCGGACCGAGGGTGACGCGCACGGCATCGGCCAGGATATCGACGCCGTGCAGCATCCGCGTGCGGGCGTCGGTCGAGAATTTAACGTCTTTCGCAGCCATGGCTGGAGTCTTCCTCCTTGAAAGCTGGTGTTCAGGGGTTCGAACGGCCTTCGGCGATTTGCGCCGCCGGCGGCCGGGGGGTCGGTTTCAGGTTGCCGGTTGTCCGGCCGGAATCAGGCGGCCTTCTTGACCGGGGCGGCGTCCTCGATGATGCCGAGGATGTCGCTCTCCTTCATGATGATCAGCTCTTCGCCGTCGATCTTCACTTCGGTGCCGGACCATTTGCCGAACAGGATGCGGTCGCCGGCCTTGACGTCGAGCGGGGAGACCTCGCCCTTCTCGTTCTTGGCGCCGGAACCGGCGGCGATGATCTCGCCTTCCATCGGCTTTTCCTTGGCCGTGTCCGGAATGATGATGCCGCCTGCCGTCGTCTCCTCTTCGTCCAGACGGCGCACCAGCACACGGTCGTGCAGGGGACGGAAGTTCATGGATTGCCTCCTTCCAGAAACAATGTCGCGTTGCGTGCGATCGGGTGATTGTCGGTAGAACCGGGGACGGCGCCTGGATTGCCCTATCGGGGGAATGCGTTTGTTGGCACTCCCTCCAGATGAGTGCTAACGCCGTTGCGAGGGGCATTTAGGGGAAGGCCCGGCCCTGTCAAGGCGGCCATTCGGAAAATTTTGCCGATTCGGGCAGTCCGTCGCAGCCACAAGCGGCATGACGGGCCGGCCGCAATTTCCTACACAGGACGCTGGCACAGGACGCTGGCACAGGACGCTGGCACAGGACGCTGGCACAGGACGCCGGCACAGGACGCCGGCACAGGACGCCGGAACAGCGCCATCGACGATCGGCGGCGGAATTGCAGGAGGTGGCCGATGACCATTCGCACGACCACGGACGCCGGGCGGGCCGGCTATGCGGAACAGTATTATCCCAACGCCGAGACGCTGGGCCCGGACGAGATGCGGATCACGGCGCTCGGCACCGGCCGGCCGTTCCTGCGCCGGTCACAGGCCAACGCGTCATGGCTGGTCGAGTTGGGCAACGGCGACAAGTTCGTGTTCGATTTCGGCTTCGGCAGCCAGATGAATTTCACCGCGCTGGAGATCCCCTACAACGACATTACCGCCTGGTTCGCGACCCATCTGCACACCGATCATGTCGGCGATTTCGGCCAGGTCTGGATCGGCAGCTGGGCCGGCGGGCGGCTGAAACCGCTGGTCGTCTACGGACCGTCGAGCAACCGGCCGGAATACGGCTTCCGCCATTTCGTCGAGAAGCAGATGGAAAGCTACCGCTGGGACACCGACACAAGGGTCGGCTTCCTGCCCGCTGTCGGCGCCGAGGTCGAGATCAACGAGTTCGACTATGCGAAGGTCCACCCGGTCTACGAGAAGAACGGCGTGACGATCACCAGCTTTCCGGCCGTGCACATCTATGACGGGCCGGTCAGCCTGAAGCTGGAATGGAACGGCCTCAGCTTCGTCTATTCCGGCGATACCACGCCGAGCAGCTTCATGATCGACAACGCCAAAGGCGTCGACGTGCTGGTCCACGAGACCTTCAACACGGTCGGCCAGCTCATGGAGCGCTCAGGCTACGACGAGCGCACCGCCCGCGGCATCGGCACGATCGCCCATTCGGACCCCGGCGAGGCGGCGCATGTCATCGCCCAGTGCGATCCGCGCCTGTTCGTCGCCTTCCACTTCTTCAACGATTTCGACACGGCGGGCGAGATGGAGGCCGAGATCCGCAAGCACTGGCAGGGCAGGCTGGCGCTGGCGACCGACTTCATGGTGATCAACGTGACCGCCGAGCATGTCGTGACCCGGATGGCGCGGGTGTCGGAGCATGTCTGGCCCAACAAGGCGCGCCACGAGGGCTTCGGCAAAGCCGAACGCAAGGAGCGGATGGTCATGTCCGACTGGCTGCGCGAAACCCAGGTGTTCCCGAAGTTCTGAGACCGTCCTTCGAGACGAGGTTTCGAGACGCGATCCCTTCGGCAAGCTCAGGGCAGGCTCTGACGGATCGCTCCTCAACCTCTCCTCAGGATAAAGCTGCATGGGTTGAGGCAAACACCACCCTTCATCCTGAGGAGGCCATTGAGGAGCAGTGCGAAGCACTGCGTCTCGAAATGGCCGTCTCGAAGGGCTACAGCACGGCCTGAAGGGCCTTGCGCACCTCCGGGGTCCAGCCGGCCGTGACCGTGCCGCGGGTGGCGTCGACGACCGGGCGCTTGAGCAGCGTGGGATGGGCCTTGAGCAGGGCCCGCGCCTTCGCGGCGTCGAGGCCGGACCGATCGGCTTCCGGCAGCTCCCGCCAGGTCCGGCTCTTGCGGTTGAGCAGCGCCTCCCAGCCGAGGGCGGCAATCCAGCGATCGAGCTCGGCATCCGAAAAGCCGTCGGCGCGGACATCGCGGAACTCGTACCGGAAGGCGCGTTCCTCCAGATAGCGCCGCGCGGCCCGGCAGCTGTCGCAATTCTTCAGGCCGTAGACGATGACGGCGGTCATGGGCGGTCTCCTAGCCGTGTTCGGCGCCGGCAGCGCCGGCGGGCTCCTCGCCCGCTCCTCCTGCTGTTTCCTGCGCCGGGGCGCTCTTGTCGAGGGGAAGCTGCACCGTGGCGCGCAAGCCGGGGCCGGCGGCGGCCAAGGTCAGTTCCCCGTCGTGCAGCCGCGCGACCGCATCGACCAGGGCGAGGCCGAGGCCGGAACCGCCGCCGGTCCGGCTGGCGTCGGCCCGGTAGAAGCGCTCGCGCGCCCGCTCCAGCGCCTCGCCGTGCAGTCCCGCGCCGCGGTCCCGGACCGCGAAACGCGCGCGCTCCCCGGCGGCGTCCAGATCGAGATCGATCGCCGGTTGCGGCGCCGGGCCGGCGGACGCAATGCCGTATTTTATGGCGTTGTCCAGCAGGTTGGCGCAGGCCTGGAACAGCATGTCCCGGTTGCCGCGCACGACCGCCGGCCGGCCGGGCAGGGCAAGCGTCAGCCGGGCGCCGGCCTCTTCGGCGAGCGGCTCGTAGAGATCAGCCACGTCCTGCAGCAGGATGCGCAGGTCGACCGGTTCGAAACTGCGTCTGGGCGCGCCGGAGTCGGCCTGGGCGATGCTCAGGATGGCGTTGAAGGTCGCGAGCATCCGGTCGGTCTCGTCCAGCGCCTCCATCGCCAGCGCGTCCTTCTCGCCGGCGGACAGGGAGTCCGAAAGCTGGCGTTCGAGCCGCTGGCGCACCCGGCCGAGCGGGCTGCGCAGGTCGTGCGCCAGATTCTCCGCCACTTCGCGCATCCCGACGAAGAGCTTCTCGTTCTGGCTCAGCATGGCGTTCAGGCTCTGCGCCAGCCGGTCGAACTCGTCGCCCCGACCGGTCTCGGGCACCCGGCGGGCGAGGTCGCCGGCCATGATCTCGCGGCTCGTCCGGTTGATGCTGTCGAGGCGGCACAGGACCAGCCAGCTCAGCAGGCCGCCCGAGGCGACGGCGAACAGGACGGCGACGATCCCGGCCAGGATCAGCGTCCGGCGGGTGCGCGCCGTCACCCGCTGCTGTTCGCGCAGGTCGTGGCCGACCAGCAGGAAATAGCCGCCGGACAGGCGGAACATGCGCCCGCGGGCTTCGCCCCCGGCGCCTTCGCCCCTCGCGCCATTGTCCCCCGCGCCGGGCCGGTCGTCCGCCGCGCTGCCGCTGCGGAAGGAAAAGGTCACCCAGCGGCGGTCGTCCGGCTCCTCCTGCGGCCAGGCGGCGATATTGCCGGCCAGCGGCGCGAATCGGGAATTGACGAGAAGATAGATGGCGCCGGGCCGGGTGCGCTGCCGCGTCCGGTTCTGTACCGAGCGGATCAGCCCGGCCGTACCGAACTGCCGGTACTGCTCCGACAGGCCCTTGATCTCGGCATCGATGGTCGCCTCGATCTGCCGGGTGACGGCCTCGACCGAGGAAAAATACAGGGTGGCGACGACGGCGCAGGCCGCGAGGCCGAAAATCGCGCTGGTCAGCAGCGAAAGCTGGAAGACCCGCGATCTAGTCGGCCGGATCGGGCGCACGGAGGCTGTACCCGGCGCCGCGCACCGTATGGAGCAGCGGCGTCCCGAAATCCCGGTCGATCTTCTGGCGCAACCGGCTGATATGCACGTCGATCACATTGGTCTGGGGATCGAAATGGTAGTCCCAGACATGTTCGAGCAGCATCGTGCGGGTGACGACCCGGCCGGCATGCTGCATCAGGTATTCCAGCAGCCGGTATTCCCGCGGCTGCAGCTCGATCCGCCGGCCGTCGCGGACCACCTCCCGGGTCAGCCGGTCGAGTTCGAGCCCCGCCACCGCGAGGACCGTTTCCTCCCGGTAGGCGTCCCTCGGCCGCCGGCCCAGCGCCTCGACCCGCGCCAGCAGTTCCGAAAAGGCGAAGGGCTTGGTCAGATAGTCGTCGGCGCCGGCGCGCAGGCCCTCCACCCGGTGGCGCACCTCGCCCATGGCGCTGAGGAACAGGACCGGCGTGGACCTGCCGGCGCCGCGCAGGGTCTCGACGATCGTCTTGCCGTCGACGCCCGGCAGCATCCGGTCGACGATGGCGACGTCGAAGGTCTCGCCGACCGCCTTGACCAGCCCGTCCTTGCCGTCGCGGGCCAGGTCCACGGCGTGGCCGGCTTCCTGCAACCCCTTGGCGACGTAATCCGCCGTGTCGGTATCGTCTTCGATGACGAGAATTTTCATGGCGCCGGTTATACCGGGATGCGGTCGCGCGATGAACGGGGTTGCTCTCCCGCCCCGGGGCCGCTCTCTTGCCCGGGGCCCCTGCCGGCCTGCCGGAAAAGGCATACCCCGGATGCCGCGGGAGGAGGGAACCGTGGCATCCGGGGTTTCCCGAAGCGCCTGGGGCAGTGCCGGCCGCTGCCGGCTGGAGAGGGCGGCGCCGGGAGGAAAGGTCCGTCCTCAGCCGAGTTCGACCGTGACGAAGATCGGCCGCTCGCCGCGCAGGATGCGGAACAGGACCGCCGCCCGGCCGCCGCGCCGCGCCGCCTCGACATGCCGCTTCATGGCCGCCGCCGTGGCAACCCTGTTGCCGTTGACGTGGGTGACGAGGTCGCCCGGCCGCAGGTTCTTGGCCGCCGCCGCCGATTTCGGCGCGATCTCCACGATCACCAGGCCTTCGGCGCCGCGCTTCAGGCCGAAGCGGCGGCGCAGCCCGTCGTCGACCGGCGCGACCGACAGGCCGAGCTCCGCATTGCCGCCGGGCGAAGCACCGGCGCTCGCCGCGGCCTGCTGCACGCCGCTTTCGGCGACCAGCACGGTCAGGGACTTGCGGCTGCCGTTGCGCCAGACGACCGCGGTCACCTTCCGGCCGGCCTTGGTGTAGGCGACTTTCCGGACGAGATCGCGGGTATCCTCGATATCCTGGCCGGCCCAGCCGACGATGATGTCGCTGGGCTGCACGCCGGCGCGCGCGGCCGGGCTGTCGGGCATCACGGCGGCGACCAGGGCGCCGCGCGCCTTTTCGAGGCCGACCGCCTTGGCGATATCGTCCGAGACATCCTGGATCTGCACGCCGAGCCAGCCGCGGCTGATCTTGCCGCTCTTGAGCTGCTCGACCACCTCGCGCGCCGTGTTGGACGGAATGGCGAAGCCGAGGCCGACGCTGCCGCCGGTCGGCGAATAGATCGCCGTGTTCACGCCGACCACCTCGCCGGCCATGTTGAAGGTCGGACCGCCGGAATTGCCCTTGTTGATCGGCGCATCGACCTGGAGAAAATCGACCAGCGCGGCGCCGCCCAGGCTGCGCCCGCGCGCGGAGACGATGCCGGCGGTGACGGTGCTGTTGAGGCCGAACGGGTTGCCGACCGCCAGGATCCAGTCGCCGACGCGGGTCTTGTCCGAGTCGCCCCACACGATGTGCGGAAACGGCCCGTCGCCCTTGACCTTGAGCAGCGCCAGATCGGTTTTAGCGTCGCGCCCGACCACCGTCGCCTTGCGCCGCTTGCCGCCATCGAAGAGGACTTCGACCTTGGTCGCGTTATCGACGACATGATGGTTGGTGACGACGAAGCCGGTCGGATCGATTACGAAACCGGAACCGACCGCGCGGAAGCGGCGGCGCGGTTCCGCCGGGCCGCCGCGGTCCGGGCCGTCGAAGAAACGGCGGAAGAAATCGTGATACGGCGACCCTTCCGGAAACGGGTTGCGGAAGCCGGGCGGGAGCCCGCGCCGGGCCGCCGGGCCGCCGGTCCGTTCGACCGCAATGCTGACGACGGCCGGTTTCACCTTCGCGGCGAGATCGGCGAAGCTCTGCGGCACGCCGCGCGCCTGGACGGTCGCGGGCAGCATGGCGAAGGCGGCGAGCGCGCCGCCGCCCAGGGTCAGGATCAGGCCCTTGCGGGGATATCGGGTCGCCGGCGTCCGGCGTTGCCGTCCGGCGCGGGCGCGATCGGCCAGGGCTGTGGTCATGGGTCGGCCTCCTTCGGGGACGATCGGACGATGGCGGCGCCGCAGCCGGCAGCGGGTGCCGTCCGGCGCCATCCGTTACCGGCATATATAGGACGCAACGCCTCTCCGTCCGCTGTAGACGAGATTAAAGTTCGGTAAGGTAGGGCGCGCCGTTCGCCCCGCCCGTCATTTCGACCGAAGCATAGCCCCTCCCCGTCATTTCGACCGAAGCGAAGCGAGTGGAGAAATCCGGCTGGCGACGGACGCCGGCCAGGCGCCGGAACGTCGGGCGTCGACGGAACGCCGACCGGATTTCTCCACTCCGCCCCGGATCAAATCCGGGGCTCCGGTCGAAATGACGGGATAGGTTCAAGGACCGGATCGGCAAAAGTCCGGCAGGGAAGGCCGCGCCGGTGCCCGTTTCCGCCTTATCCGCATTTCGCAGAGGTATCCCCTTGGGACATCGCTGCCCTACCGGCGCGCCCCGGCGCTGCTATATTCCGGTGGACGTCCGGACATATTCAGCGATTGCCCGAGGGTTCCATGACCGACTACCGCGCGCCCGTGCAGGACATGCGCTTCGTGCTCGACCATGTCGCCGGCCTGCCCGGCATCGCCGCGCTGCCCGGCTACGAGGAAGCGACCGGCGACCTGGTCGACGCCGTGCTGGACGAGGCCGGCCGGCTGGCCGGCGAGGTGATCGGGCCGCTCAACCGGCGCGGCGACGAGGAGGGCTCGGTGCTGGAAAACGGCGTGGTGCGCACGCCGGCGGGCTTCCGCGACGCCTACCTGAAATTCGTCGAGGGCGGCTGGAACAGCGTGCCGTTCGATCCGGAGATCGGCGGCCAGGGCCTGCCCTGGGCGCTGAGTACGGCGGTCTCGGAGATGTGGGGCGCGGCGAACACGAGCTGGGCGCTGTGCCCGATGCTGACCGTCGGCGCCATCGAGGCGATCGGCGCCCACGGCACGGACGAGCAGAAGGCGACCTACCTGCCGAAGCTGGTGACCGGCGAATGGACCGGCACCATGAACCTGACCGAACCGCATGCCGGCTCGGATGTCGGCGCCCTGCGGACGAAGGCGGTGCGCGACGGTGATCGGTTCCGCATCCGCGGCCAGAAGATCTTCATCACCTTCGGCGACCAGGACTACACCGAGAACGTCATCCACCTCGTGCTCGCCCGGATCGAGGGCGGGCCGCCGGGCGTCAAGGGCATATCCCTGTTCCTCGTGCCCAAGGTGCTGGTCAACGACGACGGCTCGCTCGGCCCGCGCAACGATCTGCGGCCGGTCTCGCTCGAGCACAAGCTCGGCATCCACGGCAGCCCGACCTGCGTCATGGCCTATGGCGAGAACGACGGGGCGGTCGGCTACCTGATCGGCGAAGAGAACAACGGCATGGCCTGCATGTTCACCATGATGAACAACGCCAGGCTCAATGTCGGCGTCGCCGGACTCGCGACGGCCGAGCGCGCCTGGCAGCAGGCAAGGGCCTTCGCCATGGAGCGCACCCAGGGCCGGGATATCGCGACCGGCGAGCCCAACGTGCCGATCGTCCGCCACCCGGACGTGCGCCGGATGCTGATGGACATGAAGGCGAAGACCGAGGGCATGCGCGCCCTGTGCTACTACACGGCCGGCCGCATGGACGTCGCCAAAAGGCACCCGGACGCCGACACGCGCAAGGCGGCGCAGAGCGACCTCGACCTGCTGATCCCGGTCGTCAAGGCCTGGTGCACGGACACCGGCTGCGACGTCGCCTTCACCGGCGTGCAGGTGCATGGCGGCATGGGCTTCATCGAGGAGACCGGCGCCGCCCAGCATATGCGCGACGCCCGCATCCACCCGATCTACGAGGGCACCAACGGCATCCAGGCCAACGACCTGATGGGCCGCAAGATCCTGCGCGACGGGGGGGAATCGGCGCGCGCGTTCATCGCCGGCATGGCGGCGGACGCCGCCGGCATCGCCGCGTCGGGCAACCCGGATGTCGCCGCGACCGGCAAGGCGCTCGCCGCCTCCGCCCGGGCGCTGGAAAAGGCGACCGAATGGATGCTGGCGACCGGGCCGGCCGACATCTGCAAGGCCTCGGCCCACGCCGTCCCCTATCTCACCCTGTTCGGCAACACGGCGGCCGGCTGGCTGATGGGCAAGGCCGCGGCAGCGGCCGCCGCCGAGGGCGCCAACGGCAACAACGGCCCCAATGGCAATAACGGCGTGGGCGGCGCCTGGTGCGAAGCCAAGATCAAGACGGCCCGCTTCTACGCCGATCACATCCTCAGCCGCTCCGAAGGCCTGCTCGCCGGCATCGCCGACAGCGGCGATACGGTGATGGCGCTGGCGGAAGACCAGTTCTGAGCAAGCCCGCCGATCCCCCGCCCGTTCCCGCGGCTGCCGGGCAGGCCGTGACCGCGAATGCCGCCGCGACCCATCTGCTGGTCGAGCTGTGGGACGCCGTCAATCTTTCGGACGTCGGCGCCGTCGAGGCGGCGCTGACCCGCGCCGCGCGGGACAGCGGCGCCACGGTCCTGCACAGCTTCATGCATCCGTTCGGCGCCGGGAAGGGCGTTTCGGGGATCGTCGTGCTGGCCGAATCCCATATCGCGATCCACACCTGGCCGGAACGGGGCTATGCCGCGGCCGACGTGTTCATGTGCGGCGCCTGCGACCCCCACAGGGCGGTCGCCGTGCTGCGCGAGGCCCTGGCGCCGGGGCGCGTCGAGATTTCCGAGCACCGGCGCGGCGTTCCGGGCTGAGGGCGGCGCCCCAGGGGAGTGGACGGGGGAGCGGACGGTGGACTGGTTCGAAGAGACGCTGCACGACGGCATCCGCCAGTCGCTCGCCGTCGACCGGATGCTGCACCGGGAGCATACCGGGCTGCACGACCTGGCGATCTTCGAGAACCGGACCTTCGGCCGCGTCCTGGCCCTGGACGGCGCGATCCAGACGACCGAGGCGGACGAATACGTCTATCACGAGATGCTGGCCCATCCGGCCATCCTGGCGCGCAAGGCCGCGCTCGGCAGTACCGCCGGGCGCAGCGGGCCGGGGGACGGCCTCGACATCCTGATCGTCGGCGGCGGCGACGGCGGCTGCCTGCGCGAGGCGCTGCGCCATCCGGAGGTCCGGGCGATGCAGGTCGAGATCGATCCGCGCGTGGTGGACCTGGCGAAAACCTGGCTGCCGGCGCTCTCGGCCGGCGCGTTCGACGATCCGCGCGCCGAACTGGCGATCGCCGACGGCGCCCGCTTCGTCGCGGAGACCGGCCGGCGCTTCGACGTCGCGATCGTCGATTCGACCGATCCGGTCGGGCCCGGCGCCGCCCTGTTCACCGAAGACTTCTACCGCAACTGCAAGCGCTGCCTGAAGGACGGCGGGGTGCTGGTGACGCAGAACGGCGTGCCGGCGCTCCAGGGCGGCGAACTCGCCGCGAGCCATGCCGCGTTCCGCGCGCTGTTCGCCGACCCGGCCTGCTACCTGGCGCCGGTGCCGACCTACAATGGCGGCTTCATGGCCTTCGGCTGGGCGAGCGACGATGCCGGCCTGCGCCGCTGGAGCGCCGCCACGATCCGGGACCGGATCGACGCCATCGGCCTGGAAACGCGCTATTTCAACGCGGACATCTTCGCCGCCGCCTTCGCGCTGCCGAACGACATTCGCAGCCTGCTGCGCGCGTAGGGCAGCCGACGCGCCACGATTCCGGCCGCCGCCAGGCTCGGCAACCAATAAATAGACAGACCGGTATGTCTATGGTGTTTTTTTCGCACGGGGCCGGGGCACTGGAGGCGCCGGACCGCAATATACGGCGGTCGCATCCGTCCGAACCGCGAGATATTGCGTTTTGAAATCAGGTATATATTCCTTTCTGCAGCACTCCTCAACAATTTACGAAAAATTCCCCATCCGTTCGGAATCGCCACGGCGATCCGCTCCGGGACAGGCCCGGACTGCGGGTCGGAACGGCGGGAAAGGGAGAAGCGGCCGCTTCGTCCGGGCGTACTTCCGGACTGTGCTGCGAGAGAAAATAGAGCCTCGCACCGGATTGTCAAGAGAAAATATTATTATCTTCGTAAATTTTTCTTAGATCGCTGCCGTCGCAGGGATGTGCGTTCCGGGCTATCCGCCGTGCCGCGCCCGGCCGCTGCCGAGGACGTCCAGCGCCGCTGCGTGCAAAGCGGGCGAGGACGCGGCGAGCGTGAGCCCGTCATCGGCTTCGAGGGTCAGACGGTCGCCGGTCCAGCCGGTCATGACGCCGCCGGCATTCTCGATCACCGGGACCAGCGCGAGGTAATCCCAGGGTTTCATGTCCCCTTCGACATGCAGGTCGATCAGCCCGCTCGCCAGCAGCCCGGCGGCGTAGCCGTCCAGGCCGAAGCGGGTGAGACGGGCCGCCGCGCGGAGCCGGCCATAGGCCTCCGCCGCCGCCGCGCCCCCGAACGCGCTCCCATCGAACATGTCCGGCGCGGTCGTGAACATCGCCGCTTCGGCCAGAGGTTTCGGCGCGGCCGTGTTGACCGGCGCCCCGTTGAAGACGGTGCCGCGGCCGCGCGCGCCGACCCAGCGCTCGCCCAGAACCGGCTGGTCGACGACGCCGAGGATCGGCTCGCCGTCCCGCAGCAGGGCGATCAGGGTCGTGAAGAGCGGGACGCCGCAGATGAAGCTGCGCGTGCCGTCGATCGGGTCGATCACCCAGACGAAGTCGCGCCCCGCCCCGTCGGAACCGAACTCCTCCCCGACGATGCCGTGGCCGGGGCAGGCCCGTTCCAGGATGCGGCGGATGTCCCGCTCGGCGGCCTCGTCGGCGACGGTGACGGGGCTGAGGTCTGGCTTGTCCGCAACCGCGATCCTGCGGCGGAAATGCGGCCGGATCGCCGCGCCGCTCGCGTCGGCCAGCCGGTTTGCGATCTCAACGAATTCTTCGGGGCACGCGCCGGTCATGGCGCCGCAACGCCCCTTCCCATCCGGGGCGCGCGACGGGCGGCTATTCCGCTTTCTCTGTCGCGGCGCCCGCCTCGGGCAGCGGCAGGGGCGCATCGGACTGGGTGCGCAGGAAGGCGATCACGTCGGCGCGCTGTTTGTACTTGCGCAGGCGATAGGTCATCTTCGTGCCCTTGATCTGCGCGCTCGGCCGCTTGAGGAAGCTGTACATTTCCTCGAAGGACCAGTTCCCGCCGGCCTCCTTCATGGCCGAGGAATAGCTGAACCCGTCGACGGTCGCTTTCTCGCGGCCGACCACGCCCCACAGGTTCGGGCCGACGCTGTTGCGGCCGCCCTTGCTCCAGGTATGGCAGGACTTGCACTTGCTGCGCACCAGCTTCTCGCCCTTGGCCGCATCGGCGGCGGCCAGCGCGACCGCGATCGCCGGGTCCGGCTCGGCCTTTTTCGCCGGCGCGGCGGTTCCGGGCGTGTGCGCGGCTTCGGCCTTGTGGGAGAAATGCTCCTCCGGGACGAGGATATCGCCCACCTTGCTGATGACCAGGGCGCTGATGCCCACGATCAGGACGGAGGCGGCAAGGGAGTTGAAATTCATGGCGGCGACCGGACTTTCCCTGCAACGCGGCTCTCGCGGCGCGCCCTCGGGGGAGGCGGGCGGCCTCCGGCGCGAACCGCCGTCGGGCCGCCGCTGCACGCCCCCGGGTAAAGCGGGCGGGCGCGGCGTCGACGAAATCTGAAATCGGTTTCCCGGTTATAGAGACGGCCCCGCAGCCCCGACAGGCCGGGGCTTGGCGACACGATGTCACATAAATCCTTTGCGAACCGCGGGTTACGCCCGATCTATGACCGATAACGGCCGGGAATCGCTGGTAATTATCCCCGCCCGGCTGGCCGCGACGCGGCTGCCGGACAAGCCGCTTGCGACAATTGCGGGCGCGCCGATGATCGTCCATGTCTGGCGGCGCGCCGTCGAAGCCGATGTCGGCCCGGTCATTGTCGCCTGCGCCGACCGGGCGATCGCCGAGGCGGTCGAGGCGGCCGGCGGCGAGGCCGTGATGACCGATCCGGGCCTGCCCTCCGGCTCCGACCGGGTGCACGCCGCCGCGGCGATCCGCGACCCCGATGGCCGCTACGCCGCCGTCGTCAACCTCCAGGGCGACCTGCCGGCGATCGACCCCGCCCTGATCCGCGCGTCGCTCATCCCCCTGCGCGACCCGGCGGTCGATATCGCGACCCTCGTCGTGCCGACCGCCGATCCGGGCGAGCGCGACAATCCGAATGTCGTCAAGGCCGTGATGAGCCTGGCGGACGGCGCCGCGGCCGGCCCCACGGCCGGCCCCACGGTCGGTAGGGCGCTCTATTTCACCCGCGCCGCCGCGCCGTCCGGCGCCGGGCCGGTCTGGCACCATATCGGCATCTACGCCTGGCGCCGGCCGGCCCTGGACCGCTTCGTCGCCCTGCCGCCGAGCCCATTGGAAAAGAGGGAAAAGCTCGAACAGCTGCGCGCGCTGGAGGCCGGCATGCGGATCGACGCCGCGGTCGCCGACGGCGTCCCCTTCGGCGTCGACACGCCGGAAGACCTTGCACGCGCCCGGGCATTGCTGGAACAAGAGGCATGACCGATACCCCCGCCAACCGCATCGCCTTCCAGGGCACCCTGGGCGCGAACTCCCACATCGCCTGCCGCCAGGTCTATCCGGACATGCAGCCGCTGCCCTGCGCGACCTTCGAGGACAGCTTCACCGCGGTGCGCGACGGCGAGGCCCGGCTCGCCATGATCCCGATCGACAATTCGGTCGCGGGGCGCGTGGCGGACATCCATCACCTGCTGCCCCATTCCGGCCTGTACATCATCGGCGAGCATTTCCAGCGGGTCGAGCATTGCCTGCTCGGCACGGCGGACGCCGACATCGGCGGCCTCAAGGAAATCCACAGCCATATCCATGCCCTGGACCAGTGCCGCAGGCTGATCGCCGAGCTGGGCGCCGAGCCCGTCATCCATTTCGACACCGCCGGCGCCGCCCGCGACGTCGCGCAATGGGGCGACCGGGCGAAATGCGCCATCGCGTCGTCCCTGGCGGCGGACATCTACGGCCTGAAGATTCTGCGCGACCGGATCGAGGACGCCGACCACAACACGACCCGCTTCATCATCATGGGGCCGGAGCATCTGACGCCCGCGGCCGGCAGCCGCAAGACGATCACCAGTTTCGTCTTCCGGGTCCGCAGCGTGCCGGCCGCGCTCTACAAGGCGCTCGGCGGCTTCGCGACCAACAACATCAACATCACCAAGCTGGAGAGCTACATCATCGACGGCGCCTTCACCGTCGCCCAGTTCTACGCCGACGTCGAAGGCCACCCGGACGAGCAGGCCATGAAATGGGCCTTCGAGGAGCTCGATTTCTTCACCACCGAATGGACCCTCCTCGGCACCTACCCGGCCAGCCCGTTCCGGGGATAGGGGCGCGGCGGCGGATCGGGTGACGCGACGGTAGCGAGGTTGCCACGCTTCATCGGCAACTGCCCGTCGCTACCGGGTCTTTCCTCACTTCCATACGCCGAGGTCTTCGAGCGCGGCGTCGAGGAAGCCGCCGAGGTCGGCGTCGGCGCGGTCGGATGCGGCCGCCAACGCGGTCTGGCGCCGGCACTCCTCGGCAAATCCCGGCGCCCGCGAATCGGGCACCCATAGCTGCACGAGGCGCAATCCGGAGGCCCGGCGGGCGTCGGAACGGTCGATCATGGCTTTGCCTTCGGCGATTTTGGTCGTTGCAGTCCCACTTATCGATTCCTCTGAATTGCGGCTGACGGGATTCGACAGGAAATTCAAAACATTCCCCCTCCCCTTGGGGGAGGGGGTTAGGGGGAGGGGT
>VXNK01000132.1 GCA_009840595.1 Rhodospirillaceae bacterium
CCGCCGCCCGGCACTACCCGCTGCCGGTGATCTTCGAGGACCGCACCGACGGCGATGCCGCCCCCGAACAACTGCCGCGCCGCGCCTTTCTCGACGGCGCCGTCCATGCCGAGCCCTGGCGGGGCCTCGTGTTCGGCGTCTTCCGAAACCGCCGCGACGGCTACAGGGACCCCGACCTCAGCTTCTTCGGGCTCACGCTTACGGTCGGCCTGCCCACCGTCGAGACCGTCCACGGCCCGGCCTGGAGCGTGCTGGCGGACGTGGACGACTGCCCGGATCTGGAGCTGGTGCTGCCGGCCCGCAAGGAGGCGGTCGAGAACGCCTTCCTGAAGGAGATGCGCGCGGCCGCCCGGCTCGCGATCTACCGCGCCATGGCGACCGATCCGAACCCGCGCCCCGCCTTCGAGGACTGGTCGCGGGCGCGCGAGGCCGGGATCGAGATGGCGCCGCCGCCGGCCGTGCTCCGCCCCTGGCGGCCCTCCATCGCCCATGTCGATGACTGGCGCGATCCGCCGAAGCTCGCACCCGCCGGCAAGGACGCGCTGGTGATGGCCTGCGAAACCGAGCCGCCGGAGGACCAGGCGCTGTGGCGCGCCGCCGAACGGGACGGCGCCGCGCCGCGCCTGTTCGAGGCCGACCGCAGGCTCGACGGCTATGGCTGGTACGACAGGCTCGACCGCACGACCGGCATCGCCGTCGTAGTCACGCTGGACGGCAAGACCCATGCGCTGGACGACGCCCCGCTGCCGGCGCGCACAGGGCCGGCCGCCGCGGAGCTGCCGCCCAGGCCGGAAGCGGTTTGTATCCAACTTGCCGTCCGGGCGGCGGACGGTCCGGCGGACGCCCTCGCCCTGCCGGCCGATGTCGCCTTCGCGGGCGAGGCCTGGAGCTGGCTCCACGACGCCCTGCCGCTGGTGACCGCCGACAGCGCGCTCCAGCCGCACCAGCTCGCGGCACTGCTCCGCAACGGCTTCTTCTCGCCGTCGGACGACGCCGGGGCGGACAGCTACGAGACCCAGCTCGGCCGCTTCGACGAGGACGCGCTGCATCTGGCGACCCGGCTGCTGCTGTCGGACGACGACGCCTGCCGCCAGTCCCTGGCCGACGCGGTGCGTCGCGAGCTGATGTGGCTGGCGCCTGAGGGCCGCGCCGTCGACATCCGCATCCGCCGGCCCGACGTGACCGTGACCCTCGGCAGCGCCGGCGCGGCCCGGTGAGGCCCACGGCGGATTTCCACCCGCTCGACACAAGGGAGACTGCCCCATGACCCTGTCCATTTCCGACCGGCAGAGCCCGACCGACGAAGCGCAGAAGCGCGCCATCGCCAATGCCGTCTGGACCGACCTGCTCTGGCTCATGCCGCCCGACCGCACCGTCACCGTGACGGTGACGCAGGGCCGCGTCGCGGTCGAGCTCGGCCCGTCCGATCCGTTTCCCGACGCCGCGGCCGCCTGACCCCGCCCGGTCCGCATCCGCACCGTACTCGCCCTGCCCTGGAGTCCCTGGGGCGGGAGCCTGCCCCGGACTCCGATCCGGGGCGTTTCCGTTCGACCCCATCGAGGACTTCGCCATGCCCGATCCCCGCACCGCCGAGCCGTTCGGCCCCGTCATCTCCGTCTATACTCGCAGCCAGGCGATCGAGGACGGCGTGCTCGTCGACGTCACCGAGACCGCCCGCGAGGCCGGCTTCAAAATCCCCGTCGCGCTCTCCCGCTCCGTGTGGGACCGACTCGTCGCGCTACCCGAGGGCTACCAGGGTTTCCAGAGCGAGAGCGGCCGGCTCTGGGATGTGCTCTGGATGGCCCGCCATTACGCGCTCCGCGCCTCGAACAGCGACCGTGTGAGGATGTGCGTGCTGGTGCGCGACATCCGCAAGGACCTCTGCGACAGCGAGCGCCCGCCCCGCCGGCACTACCCGATCGTGGCGATCGGCGCCGGCGACGACGAAGCGGCGGTCATCACCGTGATGTTCCCCGAGGACGACTGATCCCGTCCAGCCAAACACGCCCCCCCGGACCTCGATCCGGGACGCGTTCTTCCCCCGTCACGGAGCATTGCCATGCCCGACACCGCCTGCGGCTTCCACGACATGCCGATCCTCGACATGCCGGCGCCGCCCGCGTCCGTGAAACGCAACGCGCGCCGCCGCCGGCTCCGCTCCCGTCTGCTGCGTGCCGGGCGCGAGGCCGTGGACGAGCGCGAACTGCTCGAACTGCTGCTCGCCGGATGCCATGCCGGAAACGACGGCGCTGCGCTGGCCGCCAGCCTGATCGAACGCTTCGGCACCGCCTCGCGCGCGCTCGCCGCCCGGCCCGACCGGCTGCGCGGCACGCCCGGCATGACCGAGGACGCCGTCGCCGTGCTGAAGGCCGCCGAAGCGCTCGGCGTCGCCATGGCAAGGGAGGCGGCGCCCGGAACCGTCCGCCCGGACTTCACCGGCTATGGCAGGGTGATCGACTATTGCCGCGCGCTTGCCGGGCATGGCGAGGTCGAGACCTTCCATCTGCTCTTCCTCGACTTATGTGCAGCCAATATTTATGTGGCGTAGTGTGCTCAAGGCCGCATTC
>VXNK01000109.1 GCA_009840595.1 Rhodospirillaceae bacterium
TGCGTCGACGAGTTGCGGGGCCCCCCCCCCCCGCCCCCCCGCGCGCCCTCACATATTGCCCCGACCAACCGCGCCGCGCCCCCGGCGCGGCCCCGCCCCCCCGCCGGGGTGGCGCGGCACCACCGTTCTGGGGATGCCGAGCTCGCGGGCGATCTCCGCGGCGAAGGCGGCCCCGGCCCCGCCGAACGCGACCAGCACGAAATCGCGCGGATCGTAGCCCTTGGAAACGCTGCCCAGCCGGATCGCATCGATCATGTGCCGGCAGGCGATCCGGTAGATGCCCAGCGCCGCATCTTCGAGGGTAAGGCCGAGGGGTTCGGCGATCGCGCCGCGGATCGCGCGCTCGGCGAGCGCTGGATCGATCGCGATGCCCGAGCTTCTGAGGGTTTCCGGACGGAACCAGCCGAGGCAGACCAGGGCGTCCGTCACCGTCGGCTCCTTGCCGCCGTGGCCGTAGCAGGCCGGTCCGGGCACGGCGCCCGCGCTGCGCGGGCCGACCTGGAACATGCCGGCCTCGTCGACAAAGGCGATCGAGCCGCCGCCCGCGCCGATGCTGTTGACATCGACCATCGGCACCATGGCGTCGTAGTCGCCGATCCGGGTGTCGAGCACATGCTTCAGATGCATCGCCCCGTCGCGCGCGACCCCGACGTCGGCCGACGTGCCGCCGACGTCGAGCGTAATGACGCCGGGATGGCCGATCGACCGGCCGATCGCGATGCCCTCGATCAGCGCGCCGACCGGCCCCGAGGCGAGCAGCGCGACCGGCCGTTGCGCGGCGATGCGCGAGCCGATGACGCCGCCGGCCGAGGTCATCAGGCGAAGATCGGCGCGAACGCCCAGGCCATCCAGCGCGTCGCCGAAGCGGGCGGTATAGGTCGCCGTCGCCGGCCCGACATAGGCGTTCAGCGCCGTGGTCGAAAACCGCTCATATTCGCGGTGGAGCGGCGAGACCTCGTGGCTGCAGGTGACGAAGACGTCCGGGCACTCCTCCGCCGCCAGGTCGCGGACACGGTTCTCGTGATCGGGATTGAGGAAGGCGAACAGGAAGGCGACGGCGATTGCATCGACTCCCGCCCCGGCGAGCGTGCGCAGGGCGCGCCGCGCCGCGTCCTCGTCGAGCGGGATTTCGACGGCGCCGTCGGGCGCGCGCACCCGCTCCGGAACCGTCAGCCGGAGCCGGCGCGGCACCAGCGGCGCGGTCTGGCGCGGCACGTCCTGGTAGTTCGAGAAATTGAGCGGACGCTTCTTGCGCCCGATATGCAGGATGTCCCGGAACCCCTCGGTCGTGATCAGCCCGACCCGGGCGCCGGTGCGCTGCAGGATGATGTTGGTCGCGATGGTCGTGCCGTGGACCACCCGGTTCAGCTGCGCCGGATCGAATCCCTCCCGCGTGCTCAGGGCCTCGATGCCGGCGATGGCGGCGCGGGACGGGTCGTCGGGCGTCGACGGCAGTTTGTGGATCGACGTTTCGCCGGTCTCGTCGTTGTGCAGGACGAAATCGGTAAACGTGCCGCCGACATCGATGCCGATCTGGTACACGCCGCCTCCGGTCGGTCTTGCGCCGCAGCGGAACGCGCCGCCACGGCCGGATGGTATACCAGAATAGGGGCTTCGTCTTTCAGGTCAAAGCATTCGCGCGCGCCGGGCCGGCCGCCCCCGGACCTCGCCGGTCTCAGTCCCCGGCCGTTGCGTCCTGTTTCACGACGGCGTTCCGTCCGGTCAGGATGTGGTTGCGCATCGCCACCTCCGCCCAGGCTTCGTCGCCCGACCGGATGGCTTCGAGGATTTCGCCATGCTGGCGGACGCTGCGCCGGAAATCCTCCGGCCCGTACTGGCGGAAGGCGGAGGACAATACCGGCAGGCTGACGACATGCTCGACCAGCGCCTGGAGCTTCCGGTTGCCGGTCGCCGCCACGATCGTCGAGTGGAAGCGCTTGTCCAGCTTGACATAGTCGGGGCCCGGATTGCGCTCCGACCGGGCGGCCAGGCCCGTCATGCCGTCGAGGCAGTCCTGAAGCACATCGAGCGCTTCGCCGCCGATCTTGCGCGCCGCCAGCCGGGCGCAGCGGCTCTCCAGCGCCGCGCCGATGTCGAAAATTTCGAGCAGTTCGCCGCGGTCGATTTCCTCGACATAGACCCCGCGGTTGGGCTCGAAGCGGACGGTGCCTTCGGAACTGAGGCGCCGCAGAGCTTCGCGCACCGGCGTGCGGCTGAGTCCCAGCAGGGCGCCGAGATTGCGTTCGCGCAGGCGCTCTCCCGGCGCGATCCTGCCGGTCAGGATCAGCTCGTGGATCCGCTCATACGCCTTCTGATGCGCTGTCGAGGTGTCTTCGGTTGCTGTCATTCGATGTTCAGGCACCGGTTTTCCGGCTATCGTCGCCAAATGGTATACAACATGGTTCCGCGAATAAAGGAGGCGAGGTGGGCGCGCTAACCGAGAGTCTGGTCTCATTCATTGCCGATGCGGACGCCCACACCCTGCCGGACGGCGCCGGGGACGTGGTGCGCACCGGCTTCTGCGACACGGTCGGGGTGATGATTGCCGGCCTGTCGGAGCCCGTCTACACAGCCCTGTCGGCGGCGGTCGCGGCGCGCGGCGGCAATCCGGAAGCGCGGGTTGCGCTGGGCGGGCAACGGGCGAGCGCGCCCGACGCCGCGCTGGTCGGCGCGGCGACCGCCCACGCCCTCGATTACGACGACTATGCCTATTCCAACCATGTCAGCGCCGTCCTGGTGCCGGCGATCCTGGCGGAGGGCGAGCATGTCGGCGCAACCGGAGCCGACATGGTCCGCGCCTATGTCGTCGGCTACGAGGTCTGGCGCGAGATCATGACGCGCGAGCCGGGGCACCTGTACGACCGCGGCTGGCATCCGACGGCGGTGTTCGGCGCCTTCGGCGCTGCCGCGGCGGCGGCCAGCCTGCATGGGCTGGACGGCGACACGGTGCGCAACGCGATCGGCCTGTGCGTCGCCCATGGCGGCGGCGTGATGGCGAATTTCGGCACCATGGCCAAACCCTATCAGGGCGGCCGCGCGGCCCAGGCCGGCCTGTCGGCGGTGCGGCTGGCAATGGCCGGGGTCGAGGCCGGTCCCCATGCGCTGGACGGCGAAGACGGCTATCTGCTCGGCCTGTCGCCGGAGCGGGACGCCGACGTAACCCGCCCGGCCGACCGGCTCGGCCGGGACTGGGGCATCGTCGCGGAACGGCTGAACGTCAAGCGCTATCCGATCGTCGGCGCCGCCCAGCGCGGCGCGGATTGCGCGATCCAGCTGCACGACACGGGAATCGATATCGGGCAGATCGAGCGGGTCCGCTACTGCCTCAGCGAACGCCACGCTCGGGTGATGCCGTTCCGCAAGCCGCAAACCGGCCTGGAGGCGAAATTCAGCGCCGAGTTCACGGCCGCTGCCGGCCTGATCGCCGGGGCCCTGGGCTTCGACCAGCTGGAGGATTCCTTCGTGCAGCGGCCGGACGTCCAGGTATTGATGGACCGGGTCGAACGCACGATCGGGCCGGACGACGACCCGGTCTACGCCTCCGGCGCGCGGGCCGACATCGTCCATCTCGACCTCAAGGACGGCAGCACCGTATCGAGCCGGGAGGTGACGCGCTGGCGCGGCCATGCCGAAAACCCGATGACGACGGAGGAGCTGAAGGCCAAGTTCATGGACTGCGCGTCGCGGCAAATGGAGCCCACGGCGGCGGCGGCCCTGTTCGAACTGCTGCACGATATTGCGGATTTGCCGTCCTGCGACGCCCTGCCGGCGGTGACGCCGCGCTGTTGAACGCAGCTAACGCTCCGCCAGAACGGGTGAAACCGCTTCGGCGACCGCGAGCAGGCGGACGTCGCTGAGCCGCGGCGAGACGATCTGCACGCCGACCGGCAGGCCGTTGGGGCCGCGATGGGCCGGGATCGTGATGCAAGGGCCGTGCAGCGCGGTCCACATCCGGTTGAACAGGGCCTCGCCGGTCGATTCGAGTCCGGCCGGCGCTTCGCCGACGACCGCCGGCGTCAGCCAGGCGTCGCAGCCCGCGAACGCCGCGGCGAAGTCGATGCGCGCAACGGCCATACGGTCGTAGGCCTCGTTGATCTGCGGGATCGTCCGGCCCTTGGCGTTTTCCACCTCGTCGCGGAAGGCCGGGTGCAGGAGCGCCGGCTGCGCGAGATATTCCGCGCGATAGGCGCCGCGGCCCTCCCAGTGCATGATCCGGTCCTGGGCCTCGGTCAGCCCGTCAAAGGCGGGCGGATCGGCGACGGCCTCGACCGTCGCGCCGGCATCGGCCAGCCGCCCGGCGGCGCGGTCGATGGCGTCATGGGTCTCCGGTGCGGCTTCGGTCCGGTGCGGCGTCCGGCAGACGCCGATGCGCAGCGCCGCCAGCGCTGCCGGCTCCGGCATTTCCTCCACGACCCCGAGCACCAGCGACAGCCGGGTCAGATCCTCCGCGGACCGGGCCATATAACCGATGGTGTCGAGCGACTGGGCATAGACCTTGATACCCTCGGTGCCGATGAGGCCGTAGCTCGGCTTCATGCCGAACACGCCGCAGAACGAGGCCGGCCGGATCACCGAGCCGCCGGTCTGGGTGCCGAGCGCCAGCGGCGCCATTCCATCGCCCACCGCAGCGCCCGACCCGCTCGACGAGCCGCCGGGGGTGTGCCCGGGAGCGAGCGGATTGCGCGTCGGCGCGGTGCGGCCGAGCGAGGCGAATTCGACCGTCGCCACCTTGCCCAGCACGACCATGCCCGCGCTGCGCAGGATGGAAACGCAGGCGGCGTCCCGCGCCGGCCGATGGCCCGGATAGAGCGGCGAGTTGTACTCCGTCGGCATGTCGCCGGTATCGATTATGTCCTTGACGCCGACGGGCACGCCGTGCAGCGGACCGCGGGGCGGTTCGGCGTCGCGCCGGCGCGCCTCGGCGATGGCGGCCTGCGGATCCAGCCAGGCCCAGGCCTGCACCGCCGCTTCCCGTTCGGCGATCCGGTCGAGGCAGGCGCGCACCAGCGCTTCGCTGGTCAGGCTTCCGGCGGCGATGGCGTCCGCCGCCGCAGCCGCGGTCAGTTGCCAGGGCTGCATCATGCCGGCGGCGCGAAGGCGACGATGGCGCCGCAGGCATGGTCCGGTGCGAGCCACAGCCGGTCGGCACCGCCGCGCCAGGGCAGGTCCGAATCGCGGAAGAAGCGCCGGGTCGCTGCGAAATCCGGGCAGCTTGCCGTGAAACCGGCGGCCCAGGGCAAGGCCGGCGGCGCAACGCCGGGAAACGCCCGCTGCAGCGCCGCGGTGTCGAGGAAACGCGCCCGGCCGACCGCCAGGTCGACGCCCGGCCCGTCCGGCCCCGCGGCGACGGCCGCGCCGGAAGCCTTGGCGAAGCGAGCGGCGGCCGCGGCCGGATCGTCGGCGCAAATCAGGATATCCTGCAATTCCCGCGCGCCGTTGGGGTGGTCGTTCAGCGACGCGTCGAACACCAGGTCCGGGGTCAGCTGTTCGACATAGCAGACGAAGGCGTCGGGCAGGTCGGCATTCGGCACCCGGAACCAGCGGAAGCCGGCCATGCCGCGCCCGCCCGGATAGCGCACCTCTCGGCCGGCCAGCGCCGTCGGCGGCGCGTCGATTCCGCTTCCGGTGAGCCGGTCGCGGGCCGCGTCCGCATCGTCCGCCGTCAGCACGACGATGTGGAAGCCGTAGTAGCGCGCGATGGCGTCGCGCAAATGATGAGTCTCAAGATCGCCTTCGACGGCGGTCAGTTCGACATAGGTCCGGCCGAACACCAGATGGCTGTTGACCTGGCCGAGCGGCGTTGCGCTGCCGTCTCCGGCGAGCGCCACCAGTTCGCAGCGCGGCGCCACCGTGAAACCGAGCCGGGCGTATGCCGCCTCCATCGCCTCGAGGTCGGCGCCGACGATGCCGATATGGTCCAGTCCGGGGATCATTGCGGGCAGATTCTCAATTCCGTTTGCAGGGCGGATCGGCACGGATGGTATACGAAATGCCGGTTCGCCAACAGCGGGTGCCGCTGCCGGACCGGCTCGGGCGGTCCACAGAGGCCGAATTCCCGCGATTATTGCGGAATCGGGCGCCGGCGCACGGAAAAGGCGCATTGCGCAGCGTCGCCCGAATTGCATACCATACGGCCCATGACCATCGAACGCGGTGCGCCGGCAGCGCGCGGTCAGGTGAGGGAGAGGAGAGAACAGGAATGACTCGGTTCGGAAAATGGCTGCTTGTCGCGGCCGCGATAACGGTGGCCAGCGCCGGTACGGCAGGCGCGGCCGACTTCAAGTGGAAGATGGCGACCATTGCGCCGAAGAACAGCTATGTCTTCAAGCTGTTCGTCGAAGGCTTCACGGAACGCGTCAAGCTCTACACCGGCGGCAAGGTCGAAATCACGCCCTACGGCGCCGGCGTGCTCGCCCACCCGTTCAAGATCTACGACGCCGTCCAGAACGGCACGGTCGACATGGGCTGGAGCTATGCCGGTTTCCTCGTCAACAAGGACCCGACCAACGCCCTGTTCTCCGGGTTCCCCGGCGGCATGGGCCCCGAGCCGTTCATGCATTGGTTCTTCAACGGCGGCGGCCAGAAGATGTATGAGGATTTCCGCCGCAAGCATATGGGCCTGGCGGGCTTCTATTCCGGCCAGGGCACCACGGAAATCTTCGCCCATTCGCACAAGCCCGTGCGCACGCGCAAGGACCTGGCCGGCTACAAGCACCGCACGACCGGCGCCTGGGCGGCCATCCTGAAGGAGACCTTCAACGGCGCGCCGACGGTCACGCCGTTCGGGGAAATCTTCGGTATGCTGCAGCGCAAGGCGATCGACGGCGTCGAATATGCCGGGCCGGGCGGCAACCTCGCGCTCGGCTATCACAAGGTCGCCAAATACATCATCCTGCCCGGCGTCCATCAGCCCGGCACGATGACCGAGATGTTCCTGAAGGCCGACCGCTTCGACAAGGTGCCGAAAGGCCTCCAGATGGCGATCAAGGAAGCGGCCAAGATGACGGTGCTCAACACCTATCTCGGCCTCGGCGACACCGACCAGAAGGCCATGAAGGAATACCGGTCGGGCAAGAACGAGATCGTCCAGATGGAAGCGGCGCTGGTCAGGGAAATCCAGTCTGCCGGGCGCGCCTGGATCGAGAAGAAGGTCGCCGAGACGAAGGCGGCCGGCAAGCCCTGGATGGCGGACATCTGGGCGTCCTACAAGGCCTATCAGGACACTTGGGCGAAGAACGCCTTCACGCGGATCTGGGAAGTGAAGTAACCTTCGCCGGCTTCGGGTAATCGCTTATTGCGGGAAGCGGCGCCTGCCCGGGGCGCCGCTTTCTGTATTTCAGGTTGCCATGCTGAACCGGTTGCTCCGCGCCATCGACGGCTTTTCCAGGCTCGTCGGCGGCCTGGCCATGGCGATGATCGCCCTTCTGGTCGCCGCGATGTTCTACGAGGTGGTCGCGCGCTACGCCTTTCACGCGCCGACGGTCTGGTCCTACGACATCTCCTACATGCTCAACGGCACGATCTTCCTGCTCGGCGCCGGGCTGGCGCTGTCGAAGAACCTTCACGTCCGGATCGATTTCCTGTCCTCGCGCCTGCCGGTGCGGATCCAGCACGGGCTGAACCTGGTCTTCTATATCGGTTTCATCCTGCCGATCTTTACCGTCCTGGCGTATATCGCGACGAAGAACGCCGTGATCGCCTTCCTGACCGGCGAGCTGGAGCCGGTGAGCCCCTGGGCGCCGGTCATCTGGCCCTTCTATGCAGGGATCGCGCTGGGGCTGGTCTGTTTCTGCCTGCAGGCCGTCGCCGAAGCGGTCCGCCACGGCATCGGCATCCGGGCGCCGGACCGGGTGCGCCGGCCGGACCGGTCCGAGGCCCATTGATTCCCATGACTGCATCTGGGACGGCATCGGGCCCGGCGAGGGGCGGATGAGCGGAGGCCTGACCGCAGCGCTGATGTTCCCGGCGCTGTTCCTTTTCATCTTCCTGGGTATGCCGGTCTCGTTCAGCCTGGCGGCGGTCGCCCTGCTGTTCGGCATCGGCACCTTCGGGGAAGCGATCGGTTCGATCTTCTTCGACCGGCTGCTAGGGATTTCGACGGCCTCGATGCTGGCCGCCGTCCCCCTGTTCATCTTCATGGGCGCGATGCTGGAACGCTCGGCGATCGCCGAGCGGCTGTTCCGCGTCATGCAGATCTGGCTCGGCTTCCTGCCGGGCGGGCTCGCCATCGCCACCATTGCGATGAGCGCCGTTTTCGCCGCCGCCACCGGGATCATCGGCGCGGTCGAGGCGGTGATCGGCATGATGGCGATCCCGGCCATGATGAAGCTGGGCTACGACAAGGGGCTGATTTCCGGCACCATCTGCGCCGGCGGCTCGCTCGGTACGATCATCCCGCCGTCGATCGTCGTCATCATCTACGCCTCGCTCGCCGAGCTTTCGATCGGCGAACTGTTCGCCGGCATCATCGTTCCCGGCGGGCTGATGGTGCTGCTGTTCATTCTGTACATTTACGTCCGGGCCGCGTTCCGGCCGCAGGATGCGCCGCGGGTTCCGCCCGAGGCGATTGCGCTGCCATTGCGCGAAAAGCTCGTGATCACGGTCACCGGCCTGGCGCCAGCGGTAGTGCTTGTCGCCGCGGTGCTGGGCGCGATCCTGGCCGGCATCGCCTCGCCGACCGAGGCGGCGGCGGTCGGCTCGGTCGGCGCCATCCTGCTGACGCTCGCCTACCGGGAATTCAGCTTCGACCTGCTGCGGGCGAGCCTGCGCAAGACGCTCACCGTCACCGCCATGGTGATGATGATCGTCGTCGGCGGCAACATGTTCTCCAGCGTCTTCATCGTCATCGGCGGCTCGACGCTGGTCGGCGGGCTGGTCGACGATCTCCAGCTCAGCCCGGCGCAGATGGTGGCACTGTTCCTGTTCATCGTCTTCCTGCTGGGTTTCGTGCTCGACTGGATCACCGTCGTGCTGATCTGCCTGCCGATCTTCCTGCCGCAGCTCAAGGCCGCCGGCGTCGACGGCATCTGGTTTGCGGTGATGGTGGTGATCGTCATCCAGACGGCCTATCTGACGCCGCCGATGGCGCCGGCGGTCTTCTACCTGCGCACCATCGCCCCGCCGGAAATGACCTATCGCGACATGTATCGCGGCGTCGCGCCCTTCGTGGTGCTGGAAGCGATCGTCCTGCTGATCGTGGCGCTGGTGCCCGAAGCGGCGACCTACCTGCCGAAAGTGCTCGTCGGGTTCTGACGCCGCAGGCCCGGCCGGCGCCGCCCGGGCGGCAGCCGCAGCGCAGGCTCATCCGGGACCGGCGGGCCCTAGTCCAGATCGGCCGCCAGCGACTCCCGCACTGCCGCCGGCATCACGGCCATATGGGCGTAGTTCGGATGGCCGACGCCGACGACGGCCTCGCCCGCGCCGGACGCACCCCGTTTGAAGGCCGCGGCCTGCGCTTCGGTGAACGGGAAATGCACGAACTGGACGGAGGAGGCTTTGCCGTCGGCCGTCGTGCGGTCGATATCGTCTTCGGGCACCCCGGCGACCTCGTGTTCGCCGAAGCGGATGAACATGGTTTCCTCGAAACCGCCGAGCCGGGCCAGCACGGTGCGCCGCCGGCGCTCGTCGTCGATCTCGATCATCACCGTCGCGACCAGTTCGCGGCCGTTCGGGATCAGCGGGTTATAGGCCGCCAGCTCGTCGGCGATCTGGTCTTCGCCGCCCTTCTCGATGAACAGCATCTCGTGGACCTGGTGCCACATGGTGGCGCGGTTCTCGAAATAGAAGGTCGCGAAGGGGCCGACCTCGACCCGCCGGTTCCTCTTCACCTGCGCGATCTCGCGGCGCTTTTCCGCGCGCACCTTCCCGTAGTCGGCCATCGCCATGATGTCGGCGCGCGTCAGCACGTTCATTTTCGGCCCGCTTCGTTCTAGATTAGAGTAATTCTAATATAAGGGCGAACATCAGTTCGGCAAGGGGGCGATGCCGCCGGCGACCTCCAGGCTTGCCTGCACCAGGGCATAGCCGGAATCGGCGTCGATACGCAGCCGCGGGCCGTCCGGCGTCATCTCGCGCCACGGCATGGCCTGCGGCGGTGTCCGCCCGGCGGCGCGGGCGAGCGCGTCGGCCACAGTCGCGCTCAGCGCCAGGTCCATCAGGTTCAGCCGGGTGGCGAAATAGAGCGAATATTTCCGGTCCCGGTCGGCGGCGTCGATGACTTCCTGCGGCCGGGTCCACAGGCCGTGCACCGTCTCGCTGCCATCGTGGCTCAGCGTCTGGTCCGGCGGCACGGCGGCCAGGAAGAACATGGTGTCGAACCGCTTCGGCCGGAACACCGGCGTCACCCAGCGGGAAAAGGGCGCCAGCCCGGCCATGTCCAGGCGCAGGCCGTGGTCGGCAAGGAAGCGGGCGAAGGGAATCCGGTTGCGGCCGATCGCGTCCCGGAACCCCGCTAGGGGCGCCAGTTCGGCGTCGGTCAGCGTGGCGCCGTCCCGATGGGCCAGCAGGACGCCGCATTCCTCGAACGCTTCGCGCACCGAGGAGACGGCGAAGCCGAAGGCCGCATCGTCCAGATCGCCGCCATTGTCGGCCAGCGCGCGCAATTCGGCCGACGAATCCTCGGGCGCGACCTTGCCGCCGGGGAACACCATCGCGCCGGCGAAGGCGCCGACCCGGCCGCTGCGCTCGACCATGAAGACTTCGAGGCCGCGTGCGCCGTCGCGCAGCAGCAGCACGGTGGCGGACGGCAGGGGCGCGGAAATGTCCGACGGATCCATGCCCGCGTCCATGCCGCGGGCTTCCATGGTCTGGATCATTGCGGGAGCGTCACGGATATGTGCGGAAGCGCACGGTGCCGTCGCGCGCGATCTGCTCGACCAGCGCAACCTCCCACACCAGATATTCCTCCATCTTGGCCCGGACCTCTTCGTCGGTGTCGTAGGGCTTGTACCAGACGTCGTTCGGCTTCGTCGTCGCCAGGGTCATCCGGCCGTCGTCGGGCTCGACCGGCTTGCCGGCGGCGCGCCAGGCCTCGAGGCCGCCGGCCAGCACGACGAAATCGTCTTCGATCTCCAGGCCGGACAGCGTCGTTGCCGCCAGATGGGCCATCCGGTCGTCGTCGGCGTAGAGCACGATCCGCGCGTCGTCCGGCAGCAGCGCTTCGTCCAGCCGGCTGCGCAGGCCCCACCAGGCGCCGGGGATGTGGCCGCGGCGGTAGGTCAGGCTGTCGGACAGGTCGAGGATGTGGTCGTCCGGCTCTAGGTCGTCCGGCCCGATCGTCTCCCAGCGTTCGATCTCCGGCGCCGCCGGCGGGCGCGGCCCGGTCTCGATCGGCCAGTCGTCGATCGCGCCGTCATAGACGTGGACGTCCGGCCAGCCGAGCTGGATCAGCCAGGAGGCGGTCATCACCGCGCGCACCCGCTCGTCGTCGAACAGGACGATCCGGGCGTTGCGGGTCGCGACATACTCGTCGGTCGCCTGGACGAGCTGCCCGCCCGGCGCGTGGCGCGATCCGGCAACGTGGCCGGCCGCGAACTCCTCAGGCGTACGTACATCCAGGAGGTAAAGCGTACGTACGCCCTGTTCGGCCTGCCAGCCCTCGACCGCTTCCTTGTCGGCGAAGCGGACGCCGAAGCGCCGGGCGACCGCAGCGGCCCGTTCCTGCGCCAGCTCCAAAGCGTCCGGGGACGGCTCGGGGCCAAAGCGCGCCGCGCCGTGCTCGCAGGCAAAGCCGGCCAGTTCCCAGCCCATGGTGCCGTCCTTGAGCGCGGCGACATCGTTGAGGATGCCGGCGTTGATCAGGCTCTGGGCGCCGATGATGCTGCGCGTCCGTCCGGCGCAGTTGACGACGACCAGCGTGTCGGGATCGGGCGCAATCTCATGGACCCGGTAGACCAGCTCGGCGCCCGGCACGTCGATGCCGCCGGGGATGTTCATGCGGCGGTATTCCTCGACCGGCCGGCTGTCCAGGATCACCATGTCCCGGCCGGAGCGGATCAGTTCGTCGAGTTCCTGCGCCGGAATGCGCGGCGTGTCGTAGGCGTGTTCGACGAATTCGCCGAACGCCTTGGACGGCACGTTGACGCCGGAATAGAGCTCGTAGCCGGCCTCCGCCCAGGCCGCCGTGCCGCCTTCGAGAATGCGGACGTCGCTATAGCCGAGCGCGCCGAGGACCTCCATCGCCGCGCCGGCGATGCCCGACGGTCCGTCGTCGCACAGCACGATGCGCACGCCTTTGCGCGGCACGAGGTCCAGGATCAGCAGCTCCAGGCGCGACAGCGGAATGCAGACCGCCCAGAACAGGTGGGAATGGAAGAAGACGCCCTGTTCGCGCACGTCGATCAGCGCGAGTTCGTCGCCGTCCTGCAGGGCGGCGTGCAGGTCCGCCGGGGAGATGTAGAGGCTCATGAATCGTTTCCGGGATCGTTTCCGGGTTCGTGCCGGGCAATGCCGGGGGAAAGGTCAGCCGCCGCGCGCCTCGATGATGCCCTCCTGGGCCGGGAAGTTGCGCCAGCTGCGGTCGTCGTCCCGGAAATACTCCCGCTCGTGGAGACGGTCCAGCGCCAGGCCGTACATGTGGAAGTTGACGACCCGGTCGCCGGCCTCGACATGGATGGAGTGCAGTTCGTCCGGCAGGAACGCGACCGCCGTGCCCTGGCGCACCACGCGCCGGCCGGTCTCCGCCACGCCGCCGTCCGCCGTGCGCTCCCAGAAGCGGTTCAGCTCGTCGCCCCGGATGCCGGCGATGACCGCCCAGGTCGTGTGGTTGTGGGCCGGCGTATCCAGCGCGCCCAGTGCCGACTGGACGTAGAGGGCGAAGCGGTGATCGTCATCCTCCGCGATCCGGTAGACGTTGGCCGGAAAGTCGACATCCCCGTCCGGCGGCGGGAAATCCTCCGCCGGGAACAGGTCCGCCTGCGCGGCAAGATCGAGCAGGCGCTCTTTCATCCGGGCGAGGCCGTCCGGCGTCACCCCGTGGTCGCGCTCGATGGCGCGGATGTCCGCCACCGCCGCCTCGACCGCCCGGCGCCGTTCTTCCCGGCGCGCTGCCGCGTCTGTCGCCATCGCGCTTTGCCTCCCTCGCTCAGGCCAGCAAGCCCGTCATGCCGTCATATACCAGCTTGATGCCGATGCCGAACAGCAGGACATAGGCCGCAATGAAGAAGAGGCGGTCGGAGATCCGGGTGTGCAGCCACACGCCGAGCAGCGTCCCGGCGACGGCGAGCGGGAACAGGGCCGCCGATACGGTCAGGTTGGTCGCCGGAAACTGC
Source organism: Rhodospirillaceae bacterium (assembly GCA_009840595.1). Taxonomy (GTDB): domain Bacteria; phylum Pseudomonadota; class Alphaproteobacteria; order Bin65; family Bin65; genus Bin65. Next base: position 13,269 of record VXNK01000109.1, read on the forward strand.
CCGAGCAGCCAGTAGGGCACCAGCTTGACATAGTTGATCGCGGCGAAGAACACGACCGTCGTCGCCTGGTACAGCGTCTTGTCGAGCTTCTGCGGCAGCAGGTAGACCGCGACCGGCGGCCCGCCGTTGTGGGAGACGAAGCTGGTGAAGCCGGCGACCGCGCCCCACAGGCCGCCGCGCAGGACGTTCGGCGCGCTCGCCGGCCGGTCGGACCGGCGCGCGCCGAGCCAGGTGCGCAGCGCGAACAGGATGGCGATGACGCCGATGAGCACCCGGATGGCGTCGGCGTCGAGATGCCTGAAGGTCAGCGCGCCGGCGAGAATGCCGATCATCGCCGCAGCGATAAGGATGCGCATGTTGCGCCGGTGCCAGCGGCCCCAATAGGCCTTCAGCGACATCAGGTCGATCAGGCAGAGCACCGGCAGCAGCACCGCGGCGGCGATGCGCGGGTCGACGACCAGGGAGAGGATCGGCACGCCGACCGTGCCCAGTCCGCCGCCGACCCCGCCCTTCGAGATGCCGACGATCAGCACCGCCGGAACCGCTGCGGCCCAGAACCAGGGATTCTCGATAAGCATGGCGCGGGCATAGCCGCCCGGCGCCCGCGCGGGAAGGGTGTTGCGCGCAGGGCTGCCCTGCCGCGGGCGGCGGGCGCCGCCTCTCGACCGGCCGGCCCGAAAGCGTCAGGATGCGGCGCCTGCACTTCCGCCCACGTCCGCGAGCCCCCGCATGCCGCGCTTTTCCGCCAACATCTCGATGCTGTTCGCCGAGCGCGACTGGCTGGACCGGCCGGCCGCGGCGGCTGCGGCCGGTTTCGAGGCGGTCGAGATCCAGTTTCCCTACGACCGGCCGGCCGCAGAATGGCAGCGGGCGATCGACGCGGCGGAGCTTGCCGTCTCGGTCATCAACATTCCGGTCGGCGACATGCTCGACGGCGGGCCAGGCCTCGCCGCGACGCCGGGCCGGCAAGCGGAATTCCGCCGCGCCGCCGAGCAGGCCCGCGACGCAGCGGCCGTGCTCCGGCCGCGCAACGTCAACGTGCTCGCCGGTTTTCCCGAATCGCACGGCTTTGCGCGGGAACGCTGCCTGGCGACGCTGGCGGAGAATCTGCGCGTCGCGGCGGACCTCATGGCCGGGATCGGCGCCGGCGTCGTCGTCGAGGCCGTCAACACCGTCGACCGGCCGGGCTTCCTGCTGTCGACCAGCGCGCAGGCGATCGAGGCCATCGACCGGGCCGGCCACCCGAACCTGTCGCTGGAACACGACCTGTATCACATGGCGATCATGGAAGGCCGGCTGATCCCGCGACTGGAGGAGATCCTGCCGCGCATCGGCCATATCCAGTTCGCCGACCATCCCGGCCGGCACGAGCCCGGCACCGGAAGCATCGACTTTCCCGCCGTCTTCGCCGCGCTCGACCGGCTGGGCTACGACGGCTGGTGCGCCGCGGAATATGTGCCGAGCCGGGCTACGGAAGAGACGCTGGGGTGGATGGAACCGGCGGAGTAGAGCAACCGAAAACCTCTGAGGACCCGCCGCCGGAGTCTATTTGGCGGCGGCGGAACACCATTTCTTCCACCTGTTCTCTGTCCTCTCTTTCTTCGTCTGCCTGCCGCGATCGCGAACGCCGTAACCTCCCTCGATCAGCGCGTCCGAGAGCGATCTTCCGTCCAATACGAGATCGGCGATCACGCGCCCGCCATACGCGCCCCATTTCGGATCGCGCACGACGATTTGCCTGGCGTTATCGATTTGCTGCTTCGTAAAGGCTGTCGCCGCCCGGCTTGCGGCTCGTTCCGCCGCGCACAGTGCGCGCCGGCTTTTCTCCGGCGTGTCGACGCCGCGCAGCCGCACCCTCAGCCTGGAAAGCTCGAGCGGAAAATCGGCCGACGCATCGACCGCAACCGTGTCGCCGTCGATCACCCGCGTCACCGGCCAGGAATAGTCCGCGCCCCTGGCGGGAGGCGTGTGCAAGGCGGCGGTCAGCGCTATCGCGCCGACCGCCGGTGTCGCCCGCAAAATCAAGCGGAAATACGAACTCCGCTTGACCAAGGTCAAGACATCCCCCTCCAGTCAGGCCACATACCGACTGGACCCGACCGGGGCGCCGGGCCATTGTGACCAACTCGCAGAGAATGCAGAGATGTCCCGCCTATTCGCCTGAACGCGGGAAGCTATCCCACGTCGGGCATCAGGCTTTTGTATTCAGCGGGTGACCCGACCTAGCAGGGCCTGCGAGCGATCACGGCATCGATGCTTTACTAAATCGATACCACTGTCAAGACGCTGACATGCCCGCGCCAACGTCCGGAACGCGATTCCGGGTCGCCGGTTCCGCGACGGATCGCGACGCCGCGACGGTCTCGGCCCGGCGAAGGGGATTGCCCCCTCCCCGGCATAAAGTGCTACGACCGGTACCCGGCTGATCGAGCTGGCCGCCGCGGGCCAGGAATTGCCGGTCGAACCGCATGCAGGATGCACCGCCGGTCCCTGAAATGCCGAGTCCGGAAACGCAAATCCCGGAAACGCAAGTCCCGGAGCCGCAGGCCGGGGCGAACGCCCACTGGACGGGCCGCCTCGCCCTGGGCATCGCCTTCGTTCTCGTCGTCCTGGGCATGGCCAACAACCTGCCGAGCATTCCGGGGCTGCTCGAACTCGTCCGGGAGATCCCCGGCCTGGGCGGCGTCCCGCGCCTGAGCAAGTACAGTTCGGAATATTTCTTTCCGCTGATGTTCGTCCTGATGATGGCGACGGCGCTCCTGACCGTGTCCTTCGGACGGGCCTGGCGCGGCCGCCCCGCCGTGCAGCGCGGGCTGGGCATCGCGCTCGACCTGCTGATGCTCGCCGCAATCCTCGGCATGGCCGCCGTCTATCTGATCGAGCACGAGCAGGTCTGCCTGATCGACGAAATCACCGGCGAGCGCGCCCGGCTCATGGCGGAGACGGCCGCGCGGGCCGCCGAGTACAGGGAAATCTTCGGCATCGACCCGGTCGAGGAGTTTCCCGACTGCCAGTCGAACCTCGGCAACTGGATCCTGCCCTTCCTGCTCGCTGCGCTGGCGGTTTTCTTCATCTACATCGTCAAGGCCTGGGGCTTTCCGATCATCGCGGTCGCCATCGTCATCGGGCTCTATACGGTCCTGTCCTCCGCCGCCTGGTATTTCGAATGGAGCGGCAACCGCTATCTGACGACCTCGATCGGCACCGAATCCGACGGCGTCCGCAACTATTCCGCCGGCGTCATCGGCGCGCGCAACGCCATCATCCAGGAATCGAACAGCATCCTGGGCCGCTTCCTCAGCGTTATCGTCAATATCGTGTTTCCCTATGTCGTGCTCGGGTCCCTGTTCGGCGCGTCGGCCGGCGGACAGTCCCTCATCAAGCTCGCCTTCCGGGTCACGCGCGGCCTGCGCGGCGGGCCGGCCCATGCCGCCATCGTCGGCTCGGCGACCTTCGGTACGGTCTCCGGCGCGCCGGTCGTCAACGTGCTGGGGACCGGAACCCTCACCATCCCGATGATGATGCGCACCGGCTTCAAGCCGACCTTCGCCGGCGGCGTCGAGGCGGCCGCGTCGAGCGGCGGGCAGATCATGCCGCCGGTCATGGGCATCGCGGCCTTCGTGCTGGCGGCGCTGTCGACCGTGCCCTATTCCCAGGTGATCGTCGCGGCATTCCTGCCCGCGGTCGCCTATTTCTTCAGCCTGTTCCTCACCGTGGTCTTCGAGGCGCGGCGCACCGGGCTCGCCGCCGTCGGGCGGGGCTCCGGGGACCACGACATGACGCGGAGGGACTGGACCAACCTGTCGATGATCGCCGGGCCGATCGTCGTCATTCTCGTCCTCCTGCTCAGCACGAAAGACGGCATCGGCACGGGACTGCTGGGCTTTCTGGCCGGATACGACCCGGCTTCCGGCGAGGCATTGCCCTGGCTGCTCGAGGTCCTGAAGAATGCGGCCGGCGATCCGGACTCGGCCGGCTTCTGGGCCGTCGCCCTGCTGATCGCCCTGCTGTTCCTCGATCCCGAAATCCGGCGCGCGCCGTCGCGGGTGATCCGCGCCCTCGCAGAGGCCGGGCTGGTGATCGCGCAGCTGTTCCTCCTCCTCGTCGCCGTCGCGGTGATCGACGTCTGCATCAGCTTCACCAGCATCACGGGCATTCTCACCATCGACATCCTCAACTGGCTCAAGACGATCTCGACCTTCACTCTTTTCGGCCAGGAATTCGTGCTCGGCGGTTCGGTCTACCTGATGATTGCGCTGGTCGTCGCCATGCTGGCGACCATTCTGCTCGGCATGGGGATGCCGACCCTGCCGGCCTATGTGAACGTCATCCTGATCATCGGGCCGCTGCTCGTCGCGCTCGGCACCTCGCTGTTCACCGCGCACATGTTCATCTTCTATTTTGCGGTCGCTTCGGCGATCACGCCGCCGGTGGCGATCGCCGCCTTCGCGGCCTCGACCATATCGAAGGCCGAGCCCCTGTCGACCGGCTTCGCGGCCGTCCGGGTCGGCATCGTGATGTTCACGATCCCCTTCGTGTTCGCTTTCTATCCGGAGTTTCTGCTGATCGAGCAGGCCCAGATCGCACAGTCCCTCGACGGCAGCGTGAGCGCGACCAAGACCTGGCTGCCGGGCTACGACGGAAGCATCGATTTCGGCGGCCTCGCCTGGCTCGTCTTCCGGCTGGCGGTCGCGCTCTATCTGGTGGCGAGCGCGCTGAGCCGCTACGACCGGGCGCGCCTGTCGACCGCCGAAATCGGGCTGCGGCTGGCGCTGGCGGTCCTGGTGCTGGTCAAGACGCAGGAGGTCGCCATCGGCGCCCTGGGCGTCGCCGCCGTCTGTCTGGCGATCCACCATCTTCGGCTGTCCGGCGGACGCCGGCGCCCGGACCCTGCAGGAGAGGGCCTCGAACCATGACCGCGCCGGATCGTGCCGGACCGGACCGGACCGGGACGCTGTATTTCGAGGACTTCACGCCCGGCCGGGTGTTCGAATGGGGCGAGATGAGCCTCAGCGCGGAGGACATCGTCGCTTTCGGCAGGCAGTTCGACCCGGTTCCGCTCCACACCGATGCCGCGGCGGCGGCGCAGAGCCAGTTCGGCGGCCTGATCGCCAGCGGCTGGCAGGTCGCCGCCCTCATGCAGCGCATGCAGTACGAGTGTTACCTGAAACGCGCCGCGGTCATCGCTTCGCCCGGCGTCGACGGGCTGGAATTCCGCCGTCCCGTCCGGCCCGGCGAACCCCTTTCGCTCCGCGTCGAGGTGATCGACAGCCGCCGCTCGCGCAGCCGGCCGGACCGCGGGCTGGTGCGGGTTCTCGCCACGCTCATCGACCGGGACGGCGAAACCGTGCTGGAAAAGCGCGGCAAGTCCTTCTTCCGGACCCGCCCTGCGGAGGCCGGCGCCCGATGAAACCGCCCCCCATGAAACCTCCCTTGGGCAACCGACCCTGAGCAACAGTGTGGAGACCGCCCTGCGATGCGCGACGAACCGTATGTCAGCCCCTATGCCGGCCTCGACCTCGCCAGCCTGCTGCTGAAGCGGGCGGAGAGCCACGGCCAGCGGAATTTCCTGACCTGGGCGCCGTTCGAGGGCACGGCCAAATCCTGGACCTACGCCGCGTTCGCCGACGATGCCGCCCGGCTGGCCGACGGCCTGGCGCGCCGCGGCGTCCGGCCCGGCGACCGGGTGATGATCAACCTGGAGAATGCGCCGGAATATCTGCTCGCCTGGCACGCGCTGGCGCGCATCGGCGCCGTCGCCGTCGCGACGAACGCCCGGGCGAGCGGCGAGGAGCTGGCGTATTTCGCCGACCATGCCGGCGTCGCCGCGGCGATCACCCAGCCCGCTCTTGCGGCGCGGGTCCGGGACTTCTGCACCGGGCTCGACTGGCTCGCCGTCACGGCGCACGACGGCGGCGTGGAGCCGCGCGATGCCGACCGGCCGTCCGGCGACGAGCGGTTCGAGGCGCTGTTCGGCGACGCCGCGAAAGCCCCCGCCCCGGCCGGTGACGGCCGGCGGCCGCTGGCGGTTCACTACACCTCCGGCAGCACGGCGCGGCCCAAGGGCGTCGTCTGGACCCACGACAACGTCTTGTGGGGCGGCCAGGTCTCGGCCAACCACGAGCGGCTGACCGAGGCCGACCGCCACCTCGTCACTCTGCCGCTGTTTCACGTCGTCTCCGGCATCTACTCGACCATGGCGAGCCTCTGGGCCGGGGCGGAGGTCGTGCTCCAGCCGCGCTTCTCGGCGCGCAATTTCTGGCCCGCGGCGGTGGCGCACCGCTGCACCTGGGCCTCGCTGGTGCCCTTCTGCTCCGAGGCGCTGCGGCGCGAGCCGGTGCCCGAGCGGCACTGGTTCCGCAACTGGGGCCACGCTGTGCTCGATTCATCCGTCGAAGCGCATTTCCGGGTTCCGCTGCTCGGCTGGTGGGGCATGACCGAGATCATCACCCAGGGCATCGTCGGCGATCCCGGCCTGCCCAAGCGCGACGGCGCCATCGGCCGGCCGGCGCCGGAATACCGGCTGGCGGTCCTGCGCGACGACGGAAGCCCGGTCGAACCGGGCGAGACCGGCGAGCTGCGCATCCTCGGCACGCCGGGCCTGTCCCTGTTCCGGGAATATCTCGACAACCCGGCGGCGACGGCGGAGTCGTTCGACGAGCGCGGCTATTTCATCACCGGCGACCTGGTGACGCTGCACGAGGACGGGCTGATCGGCTTCGCCGACCGCGCCAAGGACATGCTCAAGGTCGGCGGCGAGAATGTCAGCCCGGCCGAGCTCGAGCGGGTCATCGGGCAGATCGACGGCGTCGCGGAGGTTGCGGTCGTCGGCAAGGCCGACGCGCTGCGCGACGAGGTGCCCGTGGCGTTCGTGGTGCCGGAGGGCCTATCGGAAGCCGGGTCGGAGGCCGGGTCGGAGGACGCGCCGGATCTGGCGGCGCTGACGTCCGCCATCGAGCGGCGCTGCATGGCGGCGCTTGCCGACTTCAAGCAGCCGCGGGAGATCCGCTTCCTCGACGACCTGCCGCGCACCGGCGGCATCGCCAAGGTTTCGAAACCCGACCTGCGCCGGATGATCGAGGCGGAAAGCGGCGGCTGAAGGCGGGCGGGCGCCGCACGCCCGAACCGTTTGCGCGCCGGCCCCGACAAAGCGCCGGCCCGCTTCCGTTACGAAACCGGCACGCCGGAAATCAGGGCCGGTCCTCGAGAAAGATAGCGCGGAGTTCCCCGGCCGCCTCGCGCAGCGCGGGGACATGACGCCGGGCCTCTTCGAACGACATGCGATGGACCGGACCGTGCACCGCCACGGTTGCCATCAGCCGATGCCTTTCGTCGTCGATGGGTACGGCGACGGCGACCATGCCCTGCACGAATTCTTCGTCGTCCGTGCCGACACCGTCTTTCGCGATGTCCTTGAGAGCGTCCAGGAGGGCTTCCGGATCGGTTATCGTGTTCTTCGCCAGGCTATCGAGTTGCAGCGAGTGCACGATCCGGTGCTGCTTCGACCTCGGCAGGGAGCTCAGGTAGAGCTTGCCGCTTGCCGTGCAGTAGAACGGCACCGTTCCGCCGACGGGCAGATGGATACGCAGCGGCCAGCGCGTCTCGACCCGGTCGAGATAGACCATGCCTTCGCGGACCGGGATTGTGATGTTGCAGGTCTCTCCGATCTCTTCCGAAAGGCGGCGAAGGATCGCGACCCGGGCATGCATATATCGTGAGAAAACCGCCAGACGGCCCGTAAAGGCGACGAGATGCCGGCCGGGGAGCAGGCGTTTCCCGTCCAGGTCCCGGGCAAGCCATTCCGCGTCGAGCAGGCGTTGGCAGATCCGGTGGATGGTCGCTTTCGGAAGATTGAGCCGGTCGTTGATCGCCGTCGGCGTCAGCGGCACGCCGGCGTCCAGCAGCGCCTGAATGACCTGCAGGGTACGTAGTCCTGCCGGGAGGCGGTCTTGCTGCGGCGGTGATCCGGGATTCAACGGACGTCCGGCCGGCAATCAATTATGCTGGAACGTGCCCGCCCCCTCATGCACGAGCAATATGGTGGAAATGTCGGGCACAAGCGCGACCACCAGCCACACGATCGACAGGGCGATGAAATAAGGCATCGTATAATACAGCAATCGGAAATACGGGATGTTGGTGATGCTGCTGGCGACATACAGATTGAGCCCATAGGGCGGCGTGATGAACCCGATGGCATCGCCGATCAGGAACACGACGGCAAAGTGGATCGGATCGACGCCGAACTGGGCGGCGATCGGCGCCAGAATCGGGGCGAAAATGATCGTGTTCGGCAGGCTCTCCAGAATGGTCCCGGCCAGCAGCACGATCGCCATGCAAACGAACAATACGGCGTAGTAGCCGCCCATCCCGCCGACGAAGTCGGTGAAGAATTCCTTGGCCCCCAACAGGGTCAGGATCTGCTGCATCACGACGGAAATCGCGATCAGCGGCGCGAGGACGCCGGTTATCTGGCCGGACCGCATGATCAGGTCGGGCAGTTCCCGGTACGAAAAACCCGGGATGACGATCCGCTCGAGATACCCGGTATTTTCAGAATATTGCTCGGCCACCGGATTGCCCCGGCCGGCCCGGTCGGCCGCCGAGAGCGCCGCGACTTCCTCCTGCTCCTTTTCGATCCAGTCGGCGTCGGCCGCTTTGCCGCGATGAACGTAACGGTAGATCGGGAAGAATATCAGGCCGACGATCATGCAGAAGCCCGCGGTCACGCCCGCCGCCTCGGTCGGCGAGAACTTGCCGGAATAGATGCCCCAGATGACCAGGACGATCGCGCCGAAGCCGATCCACGCGCCGATCGCCGTCTTCACGATGCGGCGGAATTCGATCGAGATCAGATGTCCCCAGCCGTTCAACTGGCAGATCAGCCAGCAGACGAACTGCATGGCGACGATCATCAGGATGCCCGGCAGCAGCCCGCCGATGAACAGGTCGGAGATCGACAGGTTCATCAGGAAGCCGTAGACGATGAAGATGATCGAGGGCGGGATGATGATGCCGACCGTGCCGCCGGCGGCGATCGTGGAGGCGGCGAAATTCCGGTCGTAACCGCCCTTGGTCATTTCCGGATGCATGATCGAACCGATGGTGGCGGTGGTCGCCGAGTTCGATCCCGAGATTGCCGCGAAGAGACCGCACGCCCCGAGCGACGCCATGCCGAGACCGCCGCGTAGCCAGCCGAGCATGGAATAGGCAAATTCGGAAAGCCGCTTGGCAATGCCGGCGCCCTTGATCAGATCGCCCGTCAGGATGAACAGGGGCAACGCCAGCAGGCCGAAGAAATTGAGCCCCTCGAACAGCGTTACGCCGAGATTGGCGAGGGTGAAGTCGATCGCCAGGCTGACCCCGATGACCCAGAAGCCGATGACGAGGAAAATCGGTACGCCGACGGCGAAAAAGACCGTAACGACGCCGGAAATCAGCAGGATCCAGAGCGTCTGCATGCCCGCCTCCTACTCGCCGAGCATGCCGGTCTGAATTTTCAGCGGCCGGCCGTTGCGATAATCGGAAATATCCTTCGCCACGTTTTGCAGAACCCGCACGATCAACAGGGCGAACGCTAGCGGCGTCACGATATAGAACCACCACTGCATGACTTCGTCGGTGCCCTGGACGATGGCGAAATTATCCCTGGAAAGCAGGACCTGCTTCGTCGTGTAGTAGATGACGATGACGGAAAAAACGATCCAGAGGACAGCGTCCAGCAGCAGGCACATCAGTTGCCCGCGCTGGGAGAACCGGGAGCGGATTTCATCGAAGCTGAGATGCGCCCGGATGCGCACATTGTAGGCGCAGGCGATCCAGACGACCCAGAGAAACAGGTAGATCGGGATGGTCGAAGACCAGGCAACCTGCTCGCTCAGCAGGAAACGCCGGATCACTTCGACAAAGATGATCCCGGCCATGAAGACATACGCGACCAGGATGATGAACCGTTCGATCCGGGCGTCGATCCAACGCAGTAGCCGCATTGTCGCTCCCCGTTTCCGCCGGCTACAGACGCGGCCGGCGTTTCGCCGCACAACACCGATCTAGCCGATTACCCGCGGGCCTGTCCACCGCTACCGCACCGGCGGGGCGGCAGAACCGGAAAGAGATGACGGGCTCCGCAATGGAAGCGGAGCCCGCCATTTTACCTCTGGCGCATGCCTCGGAACCGGGCGGGCGCCTAGCCCTTCCACCAGCGCCGCGGCTCGACATTCTCGGCCAGCGTGTCGACCGGAATCTCGCGTGCGACGTCGTAGATATACTTGTAGGTGTCGAGGCCGCCGGACCACCCGTTCAGCCTCTCGCGCCACCGTTCCCAGTGCTTGGGCTGGAATTCCGGCGAACACATCTCCTCCGCCTCGCGCCGCGCCGCTGCGTTCAGCCAAGCAACGCGGACGTTGTGGTTGGCGAACAGCGTGTTGGGCAACTGCGGATTGGAGAAGCCGACCGTGTTGACCAGGGCCACCTCGTTGGCCGCCTGGACATGGACCTGGGTCAGAAAGGACGATTCCATCACGGCGTCCTGCAGTTCGCCGCCCAGCTTGTCGAACGTCTTGCTGCTCATCGCCGTATGTTCGGTGCCGCAGAAGAACTCGAGATTGACGCACTGCGAGACCACCGGCGACATGTTGGCGTAAGCCACGGCGGAGGGCCAAGTTTCGGCGCCGTCGACCAAGCCCTGTTTCAGGCCGTCGAGGGTTTCCGCCCAGGCGATCGGCGTCGGATTCAGGTTCATCAGCTTCATCGCGATCCGGCCCAGCTGCGTGCCCGTCACGCGGTTCTTCGTGCCGGCCAGTTCCTTCACGCTCTTGACGGTCGGTTTGTCCTTCCATTTCAGGCCGAGCATGATGCCGCGCAGTTCCGCATGGGAGAACAGGAATTCTATGCCATGCCGCTTGCGCATGGGCTCGCGCAGGACCTTCATGCTCTTGGGCGAGTACAGGAAGTGATACTGCGCCGCGCGGGACGGGAACATGTAGGCGTAGTCCAGCACGTTCAGGTAGGGCGCGCCGCCGGCCGAGTTCTGCGTCGACGCGGCGTAGATATCGACGATGCCCTGCTGCGTCTTGGTCACGCAATTCAGCTGGCCGCAAATCTGGTTGGAGCCGATGAACTCGATCTGGATTTCGCCGTCGGTCCGCTCTTCCAGATCGTTGACGAATTGCAGGCACCCGGCCCGCTCGATCAGCAGATTGCGTTCGTTGAAGCCGGCCGCGCCGAATTTCAGCTTGAACCGCGCCTTTTTCTTGAAGCGCTTTTTGTAGGTCGAGTTCGCCGCCGCGGCGAGCTGCGGCGCCGTGATCGCGCCGGTCAGCCCGGCCGCAGCGATCAACGTCGACGACAGGCCGAACTGGCCCGAAATCCGCAGCATGTCGCGCCGCGAAACGCCCTTCGTCTTTTCCGGGATCGATTCCATGGATGCTTCCTCCTGATGCATCGGTTAGGGGCCGCCACACCCAACCTTTCGACAAAAATGTCAAAGTTTGAGACTGACAATCTCAATAATGGCAGATATTGTCGGTTCTGCAAGCGTTGAGTGACGATGAACGCTATTTTTTGACCGCAGCGCGCAGGTGTGCAGGCATGGCCTATGACTATGTCATCGTTGGCGCCGGTTCGGCCGGCTGCGTGCTGGCCAACCGCCTGTCTGCCGACCCTTCGAAAAACGTGCTGCTGCTCGAGGCCGGCGGCGAGGACCGCAACCCCTGGATTCATGTGCCGGTCGGCTATTTCAAGACGCTGCACAACCCGAAGACCGACTGGTGCTTCAAGGCCGACCCCGATCCCGGCCTGAACGGGCGCAGCCTGGACTGGCCGCGCGGCAAGGTGCTCGGCGGATCGAGCGCGATCAACGGGCTGCTCTATATCCGCGGGCAGAAGGAGGACTACGATACCTGGCGCCAGATGGGTAACGACGGCTGGTCCTACGACGACGTGCTGCCCTATTTCCGGCGCGCCGAGGACCAGGAGCGCGGCGCCGATGCGTTTCACGGCGAAGGCGGACCCCTCGCCGTCTCGGACATGCGCGCCCAGCGCGACGTGTGCGAAGCCCTGATTGCCGCGGCGGAAGAACTCGGGATTCCGCGCAACGACGATTTCAACGGCGCGCTGCAGGAGGGCGCCGGCTATTTCCAGCTCACGGCCCGCAACGGCAGGCGCTGCTCGGCCGCCACAGCCTATCTCAAGCCGGTACGCTCCCGCAGGAACCTGGAGGTCGTCACCGGCGCCCTGGCGGAGCGGCTGCTGTTCGACGAGGCCGGCCCGATAACCGCCACCGGCATCGCCTATTCGGTCGGCGGCGAACGGCGGCAGGCGACGCTGCGCGGCGGCGGCGAAATCATCCTCTCGGCCGGCGCCATCGGTTCGCCGCAGCTTCTCCAGCTCTCCGGCATCGGTCCCGGTTCCCTCCTGAGCGACCTCGGCATCGCGGTCCGGCACGAGTTGCCGGGCGTCGGAGAGAATTTGCAGGACCATCTCCAGGTCCGCTCGGTCTATGAGGTCAACGTCCCGACGCTCAACGACGAGATCAACAACCCGGTGCGCCGGGCCGCGATCGGCTTGCGCTACATTCTGACCCGGCGCGGGCCGATGGCGATGGGCGCCAGCCAGGTCTGCATCTTCTGCAAGACCCGGCCCGAACTGGCGACGCCCGACATCCAGTTCCATTTCCAGCCGCTCAGCGCCGACAAGCCGGGCCTGAAAATGCACCCCTTCTCCGGGATCACCATGTCGGTCTGCCAGCTCCGGCCGGAAAGCCGCGGCCGGATCGCCATCCGGTCGCCGGACCCGGC
>VXNK01000066.1:0-1990 GCA_009840595.1 Rhodospirillaceae bacterium
CGCGCAGCCGGGCGTGGGCGCGGGCGGTGGCGGCGGCCGGGCCGGCGCCCGCCCCGCCCGCGCCCCCGGGCCGCCGGCCGATCCCGGTCGGGCCGCCTCGCTCGCCCAGGGCAGGGCGTCCAAGCCGGATGTCTCCTCCTGGGTCGGCGCCAGCGCCGGCACGGGCAAGACCCATGTGCTGACCCGGCGCGTCCTGCGGCTGCTGCTCAGCGGCGCCGCCCCGGCGCGCATTCTGTGCCTCACCTTCACCAAGGCCGCGGCGGCGGAGATGACCCACCGGATCGCGGCCCGGCTCGGCCGGTGGGCGCTGATGGACAATGCCGCCCTGCGCCGGGATCTGAAGGAGATCACCGGCCGGGTGCCGGTCGCGGCCGAGACGGCGCGTGCCCGCACCCTGTTCGCGACCTGCCTGGACGTGCCGGGCGGCATGCGCATCCAGACGATCCACGCCTTCTGCCAGGCCCTGCTCAAGCGCTTCCCGCTGGAGGCCGGTGTGCCGCCCCACTTCCGGGTGATCGAGGAAGGCGACCAGCGCGCCCTGCTGAACGGCGTGCGCGACCGGGTGCTGGCCGATGCCGAACCGGGGCGGGGGCCGTATTCCGAAGAACTGGCGCTGCTCACGCCGCTCGGCGGGCCGGACGACCTGACCGCCCTGCTCGGAGAATTCCTCGGCGTGCGCGGCCGGCTGCGCAACCTGCTGAGGGACGAAGCGGCGGTTTCGAAGGCCGTCCGCCGCCTGTACGGCGATGCCGGCTTCGACACCGGCGCAAGCCAGGCGGCGCTCGACGCCGAAGCCTGCGCCGAAGGCCGGTTCGATCGCGATGGGCTCGCGCAGGCGGCGCTGGCGCTGGAAAGCGGCAGCGCGACGGATGCTGGAAAGGCGGCGACGATCGCCGGTTGGCTGGCCGCTGGAGACGCGGCGCGGGCGGAAGCGCTCGACGACTATGCCGGCGCGTTCCTGAAGGCGGACCGGCAGCCCTTCGCCAGCCTGGCAACGAAGAAAGCGGCCACGGCGCTGCCCGACCTGCTCAACATCATGGGGCAGGAAGCCACCCGGCTCGCCGCCCTGTACGATCGCAAGAAAGCGCTGGGCGTCACGCAGCGCAGCGCGGCGCTGGCCCGGCTCGGCGCGGCGGTCCACCAGGGTTACGAGGCGGAGAAGCGCCGGCGCGCGGTTCTCGATTTCGACGACCTGATCCTGATGGCCGAGGACCTGCTCACCCGCAAGGCGGCGACCGAATGGGTGCTCTACAAGCTGGACGGCGGCATCGACCATATCCTGGTCGACGAGGCGCAGGACACCAGCCCGCAGCAATGGCGTCTGGTCGAGGCGATCGCGCGGGAGTTTTTCGCCGGCGCCGGCGTCGAGCGCACGCCGGCGGAAGACAGCCTGCCGCTGTCGCCGCGCACCGTGTTCGCCGTCGGCGACGTCAAGCAGTCGATCTTCAGTTTCCAGGGCGCCGATCCGGTCGTGTTCGGCCGGGTCCGCGAGAATTTCCGCGAGCGGGTGCAGGCCGCCAACGAGACCTGGTCGCCGGTCGATCTCGAGGTCTCCTTCCGCTCGGTCCAGCAGGTGCTGGACGCGGTGGACAGCAGCTTCGCCGCAGGGCCGGCGCGCGACGGGGTGGTCGGGAACGGCGCGCCGCTGCGCCACACCGCCTCGCGGCTGGGCCAGGGCGGCATGGTCGAACTGTGGCCGGTCGTCGCTCCGGCGGAGGCGGCCGAACCCGGACCCTGGACGCTGCCGGAAATCGACGCCGACGCGGCCTCGCCGACCGAGGAACTGGCGCACCGGATCGCCCGGCAGGTGCGCGCCTGGCTCGACGGATCGGCCGGCCTGGTCTGGGACCGCTCCGGCGGCGAACCGGTGCAGCGCACGCCGCGCGCCGGCGACATCATGATCCTGGTGCGCCGGCGCGCCGCCGTGGTGGGGGGCCTGTTAGCCGCGCGGGAGGCGCCCCGCGGGGGAGTAGCCGGCACCGCCCGCCGG
>VXNK01000066.1:2000-25955 GCA_009840595.1 Rhodospirillaceae bacterium
ATCAGCGACGGGGCGGGCCCCGCGCGGGGGGCACCCGGGGCCCGCCCCCGCCGCGGGCGGGCCAAATCATCAGCTGGGGCCCCGGGCGCGACGCCTTGGTCGAGGCACTGATCCGCGCGCTGAAGGACGCCGGCGTGGAAGTCGCCGGCACCGACCGCATGGTGCTGACCGAGCAGCTGGCGGTCATGGACGTGCTCGCCGTCGCGGATTTCCTGCTGCTGCCGGAGGATGATCTGACCCTGGCGACGGTCCTCAAGGGCCCGCTGTTCGGCTTCGACGACGACCGGCTGTTCGATCTCGCCCACGGGCGCGGCAGGTCCAGCCTGTGGTCGCGCCTCCAGGCGGCGGACGACGAAGCGTCGAGAGAGGCGGCGAAAACCCTGTCCGGCCTGCGGGCGACCGTCGATTACACGCCGCCCTACGAATTGCTCACGGCGATACTGACCGGGGCCGCGCCGCCGACCCCGCAGCCGACCCCATTGCCCACTGGGCGCGAGCGCTTCTGGGGCCGGCTCGGCCCCGACGCCGTCGAGCCGCTGGAGGAGCTGCTCAACCTGGCACTCGACTATCAGCGGGACCATCCGCCGTCGCTGCAGGGCTTCCTGCACTGGTTGCGCCGGCGCGAAGTCGAGACAAGGCGGGACATGGAAAGCGTCCCGGACGCGGTGCGGATCATGACGGTCCACGGCGCCAAGGGGCTCCAGGCGCCGATCGTCATCCTGCCCGACACGGTCCGTGTGCCGAAAACGGCCGACAGGCTGCTGTGGCCCGAGATTGTCGAGGGGGCGGCCGCGGGAACGACCGGCAGCCTGCCGCTGATCGCGCCGTCCGAGGCCGACGCGGACATCCGGACGATGGGTTTCAAAGACGATGCCAGGGAGGCCCGGCGGCAGGAATACAACCGGCTGCTCTACGTCGCCATGACCCGGGCGCAGGACGCCCTGGTCGTCTGCGGCTGCCGCGGGCCGCGAAAGATCGACGACGATTGCTGGCACACGCTGGTCGAGCGCGGCCTGCGCGGACTGGATGGCGCCGTCGAAGTTTCCGTCGAAGGGCTCGACGAGCCGGTCCTGCGCTACGGCAGCCTTGCGCCGCCTGCGACACCGGAGGCTGCCGCGCCGCCCGCCCCGCCGGAGGTTGCAGCGCCGGCGGAGGCCGGTCCGGTGCACGATCCGGCGGCATTGCCGGCGCTGCTCGCCCCGCCGCCGCCGGAGGCGCAGCCGCCCCGGCCGCTCGCTCCGTCGCGCCCGGCGGAGGACGAGCCGCCGGTCTTCGGCCCGTTCGACGCCGGTGCGGACCGGTACCGGCGCGGCGCCCTGATCCACCGTCTGCTGCAATACCTTCCCGACCTGCCGGAAGACCGGCGCGGCCGGGCGGCGGCGCAATACCTCGCCCGCCCCGGCCACGGCCTGACGGAGGACGAACAGCGCGAGATCGCCGCCGAGATCCGCGCCGTGCTCGACCTGCCCGAGGCCCGGCCCCTGTTCGGCCCCGGCTCGATGGCCGAAGCGCCGGTCACCGGCACGGTCGGCGGGGCGGTGATTTCCGGCCAGATCGACCGGCTCGCCATCGGCGCGCAGACCGTCTCCGTCGTCGATTACAAGACCAACCGCCCGCCGCCCGCCGACCCCGCGGCGACCCCGCCGGTCTACCTGCGCCAGATGGCCGCCTACCGGGCCCTGCTGCGCCGCCTCTATCCGGCGCACCGGGTGGACTGCTTCCTGCTCTGGACCGCCGCCCCGCGGCTCATGGCGCTCGACGATTCGCTGCTCGATCCCTATGCGCCGGACGCGCCCGGAGAGGGTGTAACAGGAGAGGGTGCGGCCGCTTGACCGGCCGGCTGCCCGTCGCTAGATCGTAGGCACGCCCCGGGTTCCGATCCGGGGTCTGCACTGTATGACGGAAGCCGGGCCGCGAAAGCGCCGGCCGCCGAGGAAAGGGACGGGGTAAGCATGGCCTTGAACAACGTGACCGATTCGTCTTTCGACGCCGATGTCCTGCAGTCGTCCACGCCGGTCCTGGTGGATTTCTGGGCAGAGTGGTGCGGCCCCTGCAAGCAGATCGCACCGGCGCTGGAAGACATGGCCGCGGACAAGGACGGCCGGATTTCGATCGCCAAGCTGAACATCGACGAGAACCCGTCGATCCCGCAGCGCTACAATGTGCGCGGTATCCCCACCCTGATGCTGTTCAAGGACGGCGAACTGGCGGCCACCAAGGTCGGCGCCCTGCCGAAGAGCAAGCTCTACGAATGGGTGGACTCGGTCCTCGACGGCGGCGCCTGACCCGCTTCTACCCTTCCGACAGCGCCAGCGCCTGCCCGATCAGGTAGAGCGACCCGCAAACAAGGATAGTGTCGCCCCCGGCGGCGCGCGCCGCCGCGAGGTCGAGCGCGTGTTCCAGATCCGGCGCCGCCGCCGTTTCGGACGCGCCGCACGCCCGCGCCGCCGCCGCCAGCCGGTCCGCCGGATGGCATTTGTGGCCGGGCACCGGGACGGCGGTCAGCGAGGCGCAAGCCGGTGCCAGCGCCGCCAGCACGCCGCCGGGGTCCTTGGTTTCCAGCAGACCGAGAATGGCGTGGACCGGGCGCGCCTGCGTCTGCACCCAATCGGCGAGCGCCCTGGCGGCGGGCGGGTTGTGCGCGCCGTCCAGCCAGAGTTCCTGGCCGGGCTGGAGCTGTCCGGCGAGCGCGCCGCCCCCGACCCGCTGGAGCCGGCCGGGCCATGTAACCACCTGCATGGCTTGGGCCCAGTGCCGGTCCTCGAGCCGCGCGACACCGGAAGCATCGGCCAGCGCGACGGCGAAAGCAGCGTTCGCGGTCTGGTGGCCGCCGGGCAGCGCCGGAGGCGGCAGGCGGCATTCCCGGCCCGGCCCGGTGTAGGACCATTCCGATCCGCCTGAGCCGGGGGCCGCGGCGGCCCCGAAGCGCCATGTCTCGCCGTATTTCAGCAGCGGCGCTCGCGCCGCCCCGGCAGCCCGTTCGACGACATCCAGCGCCGCGGGCGGCAGGTCGCCGATGACGGCCGGAACGCCGGCGCGCAGGATGCCGGCCTTTTCCGCCGCAACCGCCTCGACGGTGTCGCCCAGATAGCCCTGGTGGTCGAGGCCGATGGAGACGATGCCGGTTGCGGCCGGCCGCGCGACGACGTTGGTCGCATCCAGCCGCCCGCCCAGCCCGGTTTCCAGCAGCAGCACGTCGGCCGGAGTTTCGGCGAAGGCCTTGAAGGCTGCGGCGGTCGTGATCTCGAAGAAGGTGATCGGCGCGCCGTCGTTGGCGCGGTCCGCGGCTTCTAGGATCTCGACCAGCGCCGCATCGCCGATGTCACGGCCGTTCAGAACGATCCGTTCGTTGAAGCGCACCAGATGGGGCGAAACATATTGGTGGACCGAGCGCCCGGCCGCCTCGAAAGCGGCGCGGCAGAAGGCGAGGACGGAGCCCTTGCCGTTCGTGCCCGAGACGTGGATGACCGGCGGCAGCCGGTCCTGCGGCCGGCCGAGTTTGGCCAGCAGCGCCTCGATCCGGCCGAGCGACAGGTCGATGACGCGCGGGTGGAGCGCGGTAAACCGCTCCAGCAGCCGGTCGACGGTTGCGGCGGACAAGGGGTGCGGTCAGTCTCCGGCTTTTTCGCCGGATTCTTCCGCTTCGGGCGCCGCCGCGGGAGCGTCAGCCTTCCCGGCCGGCGCCCCGCCCCCGGACTTGCCGGCTGCGGGGCCGGTTGCGGGACCGGCGGCGGGTTCGGCCACGGACTCGGTCACGGATTCGGCCCCGGATTCGGTCACTGATTCGGCCATTGGGCCGGCCGCCGCCGGCTTCGCCGCTTTCGGGGCGGCGATCCGGGGGGCGGGTTTCAGCCGCACGACATCGGCCGGCGGGTTGGGCCGGATCAGGTGGCGCAAGGTGCGGATCAGCGTCTCGCGCATGTCCTGGCGCGGCACGACCATGTCCACCATGCCGTGCTCGTGGAGATATTCCGCACTCTGGAACCCGTCCGGCAGCTTCTCGCGGATCGTGTCCTCGATCACGCGCTTGCCGGCAAAGCCGATCGTCGCGCCGGGCTCGGCGATCGCGATGTCGCCCAGCATGGCGAACGAGGCGGAAACGCCGCCGGTCGTCGGGTCGGTCATCAGGGAGATGAAGGGCAGGCGCGCCTCGCGCACCTCCTGCACCGCAACGACGGTGCGCGGCATCTGCATCAGCGAGAGGATGCCCTCCTGCATCCGCGCCCCGCCCGAGGCCGGAATGGCGATCAGCGGCGCCTGCTGCAGGACGGCGAGGCGGGCGGCGGCGACGAAGGCCTCGCCGACTGCGATGCCCATCGACCCGCCCATGAAGGAGAAATCGAAGGCCGCGACCACGACCTTCATCCCGCCCATCGTGCCGTGGGCGACGATCGCCGCATCGCCGCCCGACTCCCGCGCGCCGGTCGCCGCCTGGGCGTCGCGCAGCCGCTCGGTATAGCGCTTGCGGTCGCGGAATTTCAGCGGGTCGACGACCGCTTTCGGCGGCTCGATCTCCTGGAATGCGCCGTCGTCGAACAGGGCGGCCAGCCGCTCGCGGGCCGCGATGCGCATATGGTGGCCGCAATGGGGGCAGACCTTGAGGTTCGCGTCCAGCTCGCGGTGGAAGATCATCTGATCGCAGGCCGGACACTTGACCCAGAGATTTTCCGGGACCTCGCGCGTGACCAGGGCGCGTATTTTCGGACGAATGTTATCCAGCCAGCTCATGGCCCCTCACTGTGTTTCCCGCCGGATTGCGCCGCTGCGCCCGGTCCCGGCCGGGAAGCCTGCGGTTCGCGTGGGCAATCGCGCAACGCGCTCAGCCCGCGCGGACGGCCGGCAGGCCGCCGCCGGCCTCGTCGCGGCGCTCCAGTTTCCGTTCCAGGGTCCGGACGGTGCGCCGGAATTCGCGCGACCTGCGCCGCCCCTTCCCGCCGGCCAGCCAGGCGACCAGCGCGCCGCCGAGGAAGCCGAGCGCGATGCCGGCGAAGACGATCCCGTAGACCGGCAGCGACAATTCCAGCGGCGCCGGCCACAGGTTCACCTGCGCGCCATGGTAGTTGTGCGTCGCGAAGGCGACGAGGGCGATCCCGACCGCGGCGATGACGATCCAGCCGATGAGTTTCATGCCGGTGCTCCTGCAAGGCCGGGGCGCGGCGCCGTGCCGGTCCGGTGGCGAGAGCCCGCTGCCGGCACGCTCCGGCCCGCCGCCGGTTCAGCCCGTCCGCTCGGGGTTCAGCCGTTCGCGCAGTTCCTTGCCGGTCTTGAAATAGGGCACACGCTTGCGCGCGACCTGGACGGTGGCGCCGGTGCGCGGATTGCGCCCGATGCGCGGCGCCCGCTCCTTGACCGAAAACGCGCCGAAGCCGCGCAGTTCCACGCGGTCGCCGCGTTCCAGCGCGTCGGCAATTTCGTCGAAGACCGTCGAGACGATGCGCTCGAAGACTTTCGACTTCAGGTCCGGATGCCGCTCGGCCAACCGTGCGATCAGTTCCGACTTCGTCATGGCAAGTGCGGATGCTCCCAATCGCGGCGGCGGATTTCCGGAACGGTCGCGAAACAGATCGGCCACAGCCCGGGCGACCGTTCCCGACCGGAGCGGAAGACTGCCAAATCGGAACGGCAACGTCAATACTAAGCCTCTAAAAAATAACTGTTTTTATACCGCCGCTCCGGGCAGGGCCGCGGCGGCCGCACGGTGTGGGCCCGGCCCGACTGTACCGGCCGGGCGAACGGTTGCCGCAAATCCCGGCGCCCGGGCTGCCGCGCGGGGGCGGGATGCGGCCATTGGGAACGGGCTCCCCGCCTTGACCTTTCGGCGGCGCGGCCTTTATACCGCCCATCCTGCGCGCCGCCGCTTCCGGCCGGCGCGCGTTTCACGCCGACCGTACACCGCAGCGAAGAGACACGATGGCCCATCACAAATCGGCCAGGAAGCGCATCCGCCGCAACGGCGCCAAGACGCAGATCAACATCGCCCGGCGCAGCCGGGTGCGCAGCTTCCTCAAACAGGTCGAACTGGCGATTGCCGCCGGCGACCGGGACGCCGCGCGCGACGCGCTCAAATCCGCCCAGCCCGAAATCATGCGCGGCGTGACCAAGGGCGTTTTGCACCGCAACACCGCCGCGCGGCGCATCGGCCGGCTGAACGCCCGCATCAAGGCGATGGGCTGACCGTTCGGGCCGGGCCGCCTGCGGACACACCGGCAGACGGGGGCCGAGGCGGTAGGCGTCCGGGACCGGAGCGGCGGCAGCGCCCGGGCAGCGGACCGCCCGCCAGCGTACAATAGGCTGCAAACCCCCTTTCAATTTGGTGCATTGCAACATATATCTATCGCACTGCACGATCACGAGCCGATGGAGGCCTTCATGCCGGATGGATCCGGTGACCGGACGGCGCTGGAACTGCTTTCCAGCTGCACCTGCCAGAACCTGCGCCAGGCGACGCGGGTGGTGACCCAGCATTACGAACAGGTGCTGGAGCCCATCGGCCTGAAGATCACCCAGTTGCCGGTGCTGGCTGCGGCGGCCTCCAAGGGTCCCATTCCGATGAGCCGGCTGGCCGAAACGCTGGTCATGGACCGCACGACGCTGACCCGCAACCTGCAGCCGCTGGAGCGCGCCGGACTGGTGCAGGTGGCGCCGGGGGACGACCGGCGCGCCCGCCTGGTCAGCGCGACCGGGAAGGGGCTGGAGGCGCTGGAGGCCGCCCTGCCGCTGTGGAAACAGGCCCAGTCCGGCATGGTCGAGGCGCTCGGACGGTTCAAGTGGGGCGTCCTGATGGACAATCTGCGCCTGACCGTGGACGCGACGCGGAAATCGCCGGCCGACTGAAGCCGGCAAAGCCCTTCCGGTTCCGGCGCGCCGGCCTGCGGCGCCCCGACCATCACAACGGCCCATGACAATGGCGGGGCCTCCGGCTAGAATCGGGCCTGCCGCTTCCAGCCGCCGCCCGCCCGAGCCATGCCGGAAATCGATCTTCTCGACCTGCCGGAACGCCTGCCGCCCGATGCGCCGGCGATGGGCCTGGACGTCGGCGCGAAAACCGTCGGCCTCGCCATTTCCGACCGCACCCGCACCATCGCATCGCCGCTGGTCACCGTGCACCGCAGGAAATTCACCGCCGACGCGGCGGCCATCGCGGCGCAGATCGCCGGCCGCGGCGCCGCCGCCCTGGTCTACGGCCTGCCGGTCAACATGGACGGCGCCGAGGGGCGGCGCTGCCAGTCGGTCCGGCAGTTCGCGCGCAATCTGGACGGGCGGATCGCGCTGCCCTACGCCTTCTGGGACGAGCGGCTGTCGACCGCGGCCGTCGAGCGGCTGTTGATCGGTGAGGCGGACATGACGCGCAAGCGCCGCGCCGAAGTGGTCGACAAGGCGGCGGCGGCCTGGATTCTCCAGGGGGCGCTGGACGCGCTCCGGGATGCACCCCGGGATTCGCCCCGGGATGCAGGGGGCGCCATGCTGCCGGCAGGCCGGGCGCCGGACCGTCCGGCCTGACGGCGCGGCGGCGGAGCAGCCCCTTGCCCGATATCGTCGTCGCGATCGCCCCGGTCGTCGTTCTGATGCTGCTCGGCTGGACGCTGCGCCGGGCGGCATTCGCGCCCGAAGCCTTCTGGTCCGGCCTCGACCGGCTGACCTATTTCATCCTGCTGCCCTGTCTGCTGGTGCACGGCCTGGCGGGGGCGAACCTGGACGATCTGCCGGCTCTGGACGCCGCGGTTGCGGCCGCCGCGGGCGTGCTGGTTGCCGCCGCGTCGATGCATGCGGTCCGCCGGGCCGTGGCGCCGAAGCCGGGCGCCTACGGCGCGCTGGTGCAGTGCAGCCTGCGCGGCAACGTCTATCCGGCGCTGGCGATCGTCGTCGCCCTGTTCGACGATGTCGGTCTGCCCGCCTTTGCGCTTTCTCTGGCCGCCTTCGTGCCGCTCACCGGGCTGATCGGTGCGGTCGCGCTGGTGCGCACGCGTGGCACGGGCGCTGCGATGGGCGCCGTGGGGCCGATCGTGCGCGAGACCGTGCTCAACCCGATTGTGATCGCCATTGCGCTGGGCTTCGCGATCAACGTCGCCGACACCGGAATCCCCGGCCCGGCCGAAGACATCCTGCAGGGCCTGGGCGGGGCGGCGCTGCCGCTCGGGCTGCTGGCGGCCGGCGCGGGCCTGGCCTTCGACGCCGCGCCGGCCGGCCGGCGCGCGGTGGCGGCCGCCGTCGCGGTCAAGCTGTTGCTGCTGCCCGGCCTGGTACTGATCGCGCTGGAGGTGCTGGATGTCGGCGGCACCTACGCCACCGCCCTGCTGGTCTACGCCGCGGCGCCCTGCCCGGTATCGGCCCAGGCCCTCGCCCGGCAACTGCGCGGCGACGCGAAGACGGCGGCGGCCATGGTCGCGACCCAGACCGCGGCAAGCGTCGCGACCCTGCCGTTCTGGCTCTGGCTGGCGGCGGAACTCCTGTGACCGCCGCCGGCGGAGTATCCGGGGGTATCCGGGCGGGGGCCGAACCGGCCTGACCGGCCCGGCCCGCCCGGCCCGTCGCTATCCCCGCAGCGCTACTTCCCGGTCACGAACCGGTTCGTGTAGAGATCGTCGAGCGGCACTTTCTTCCGCACGATGCCCTGCGCGACGTAAAACTCCTGCAGCTTGGCCAGCCGTTTCGCGTCGATCTCGCCGAGCACCTTCTGGCCGGGATAGACGAGCTCGGCGAAGTATTTGAAGACCGCCGTGACATAGCCTTCCTTGCCCTTCCACATGGGCGCCGCCTTGGCGAAATCCTTCGCCGCGCCGGCCGGATTGTCCATGACGTCCTTCATGCCCTTGAGCACGGCGCCGACGAACTTCTTGATCAGCGCCGGATTCGCCGCGATCAGCTTGTCCGACGCCAGCGAGGCCTGGGCCATGTGCGGGAAATAGTCTTCGGACTTGATGATCCTGATCTTGATCTTGGCGGCCTGAATCGGCGGGATCCAGTCCGGCACGCACGCGCAGCCGACCGCCTTGCCCTGGATCACCATGCCCGGCACGGCACGGGGGCCGACCGCCATGGCGTTGATGTCCTGCACCTTGAGGCCGGTCGCCGCCAGCATGCCGCGCAGGGCGTAATAGGTCGTGTCCTGATACGACATGACGGAGACATTCTTGCCCTTCAGGCCCGCGGGCGTCGTGATGCCGGAATCCTCGCGCACGACGAGCTGCATGAAGCCGCGGCCGCCGAAGGCGACGACTGAGCGCACCGGGATGCCCTGAGCGCGCACGATGATCGGGCTGTCGGCCAGGCCGCCGCCCATCTCGGCGTTGCCGACGCCGACCTGTTTGGCGACGTCGACGCCGCCCTTGGCCGTGGCGAAGGCGACCTCCAGACCGGCCGCCTTGAAATAGCCCCGTTGCTTGGCAAGCTGGAGCGGTCCGAAAGAGGGCAGGATCGGCGGCGCCGGGAACAGGTAGGTCATCTTCTCGGCACTCGCCGGGCCGGCCCCAAGACCGGAGGCCATGCCGGCAGCGAGCGCCGCAGCGCAGAATGTGTGCAAGCGGATCATCGTGGTCCTCCCGAATATGCGTTGCCGGGGCAGCTTCGCATTATTGGCGCGTAGCTGGCAACCGGGGCGGCGTTACGCAACGGCTACGGCGATCCCCGGTCGTGAAAGGATTTTCTCGTTGGCGAGAAACCTCAACCCGCCGCCCGGTCGCTAACGTCAAAGACCTGTTGGTCCCGCATGCACTCCTGTGCAAAAGCAAACACGGCGCGCAGGGCTTCCCGCGAAACCTGGGGATAGCTCTCCAGAACCGCCTCTTCCGTCCACCCTTCTGCAAACAGACCGAGCAGGAACTCAACCGATAGCCGCGTGCCGCGGATCAACGGTTTGCCGGCCTGGATCGACGGATCGCTGCCGATATAGTCGCGCCATCCCACTGCATAGCCTCCAATCGATGCGGCCAACCGAAGGACATCACTCGCCCGCACGGATTTTCCTGCCTGAACGGCGCCCTGCGGCTCCGGGAAAGACGAACCGGGCGGTCGCGGCCAGGCCGATTACGGCAAACGGAATGGCGGCGGCGAAGACCGCCCTTGCCGCTTCGGCGACCCCGGCCCTGTCCGCCCCGTCCGCCCCCTCGGCGAACCCGGCGGCGTTGGCGACGATCCCGACATAGGCGGCGCCGACCGCGTAGCCCAGCCGTTGAACGGTCGGCAGGGCGCCCGCGACCCGCTCGGTATCGTCCGCCGGCGCCAGCGCCGTCATCCGGCGCAGGACGAAGGCCCAGGCCATGCCGAACCCGGCCCCCTGCAGGGCGGAGAACGCCGCAATCAGCCAGACCGGGCCGCTGGGCACGCTGTAGAGGAAGCCGGGTATGGTTGCCGCCACGACCAGCATGCCCGCGCCGATCAGCGTCCGGTCGTGCCGCTCCGCCGAGACCGCGACGAGGAGCGCGGCGATCGTCCACCCGATGGACGCGCAGGCCACGATATAGCCTGCGACCAGCGCCGAGGCGCCGTGCAGCAGGACGATGAAAAGCGGCCCGTAGGCGGTCACGCCGATCGTCGCGACGGCCAGACAGAAGATCATGACCAGGCCCGAGCCGACCGGCGCGGCCGGATCGAAGGCGCGGCGCGGGAGCAGCCGGCTCCCGCCCGCGCGCGCGTCCAGGACCAGAAAGGCGATAATGGCGGCGATGCCGGCCAGCACGCACAAGGCAGTGCGCAGCGGACCGACTTCGACTCCGCCATAGGCGATCAGCACCACGCCGGCGGCCAGCAGCAGCAGGCGCGACGAGAATACGGCGTTTCGCGCCGGGTCCGGCAGCGGCTGCCGGCCGAGGCCCAGGCCGAGGTTGCCGCCGAAGCCGATCCAGAGCGACAGCGCAACCGCTTGCGCGGCAAAGAACCAGAACCCGCCGCGCCAGTCGGCATATTCGACGAACAGGCCGCCGATCAGCGGGCCGAGAAAGGCCGATACGCCCCAGAGCGCCGAAATCGCCGCGATGGCCCGGGGAACCAGCGGCCTCGGGAACAGGACGCTCGTCGCGACGAAGGCGAGGGCCATCAGGCCGCCGCCGCCGAGGCCCTGCAACAGACGCCCCGCAAGAACCACCCACATGGAGGGGGCCAGAGCGCTGATCGCGCATCCGGCGGCGAACACGGCGGCGGCCACGGCCATCGGCAGGCGCACGCCGTACCGGGCCGCCAGCAGGCCGCTCGCGGCGCCGGTCAGGATGGTGCCGATCTCGTAGAGCGAGACGGTCCAGCCGATCAGCGCCTCGCCGCCGATCTCCGCGACCAGGGCCGGCAGCATGGTGGCGACGAGCAGGCTGTCGGCGGCGTGGAGCCAGACGCCCGCGCAGACCAGAACCAGGGCGGCGCCGTAGCCGCAAAGGGACAGATCGTCGGAAGACTTGCGCAAGGTCCCGGCCGGGCGCGGACGGCGTCAGCCGAGAATGCCGATGACGCAGCCGGTGGCGCTGGTCGCCAGCACGCCGGCGGCCAGGCTCTTCCAGGACAGCGCCAGGATCTCGTTGCGCCGCTCGGGCATCAGCACCGTCAGGCCGCCGACCATGATCCCCAGCCCGCCGAAATTGGCGAAGCCGCACATGGCGTAGACCAGGATCAGCCGGCTGCGCTCGCCCAGCGTGCCTTCGGGCAACCGGGCCAGGTCGAGGTAGGAGACCAGTTCGTTGAGCACGACCTTGGTCGCCATGAGCTGGGCGGCGTCCCAGCATTCCGCCCAGGGAATCCCCATCAGCCAGCACAGCGGCGTCATGACGAGGGCGAGGATCTTCTGCAGGGTGACGGCCTCGCCGGCGACATCCGGCAGCAGGGCGAGCACGCCGTTCGCCAGATGCACCAGCGCGACCAGGGCGATCAGCATGGCGACGATCAGGAACAGCATGTTGAGGCCCTGGCGCGCGCCGACGACCAGCGCCTCCATGGCGCTCGACGTCTCGCGCGGCGGCAGGCTCCCGCTGTCCTGCGGCGGCCCGTCGGGCGGCACCATCAGCAGGGCGACGGCGATGGCCGCGGGCGCGCTGATCACCGAAGCGACCAGGATCTGGCCGGCGGCGTTCGGCAGGACCGGCGCCAGAATGCTGGCGTAGAGCACGAAAACCGTGCCGGCGATGGTCGCCATGCCGACGGTCATCAGGACGAACAGTTCGCTGCGGCTGAAATCCTTGAGATAGGGCCGGACGAAGAGCGGCGCCTCGACCATGCCGATGAAGATGTTGGCCGCGCTGCCCAGGCCGACCGCGCCGCCGATGCGGAAACCGCGCTCCAGCACAAAGCCGATTCCCTTCACGATCCAGGGCAGGATGCGCCAATGGGTGAGCAGCGCCGTCAGGGTGCTGGTCACGATGATGATGGGCAGCGCCTGGAAAGCGAAGACGAACGCCGCGCCGGGGCGGGATTCGGTGAAGGGCAGCGCCCCGCCGCCGATATAGCCGAACACCATGCTGGTGCCCTCGCGCGTCGCCTGCTCCATCGCGGTCACGACATGGCCGAGCGAGGCCACGAGATCGGCGATCAGCGGCACCTTGAGCAGGATGAGCGCGAGCGCGACCTGGAGGCCGATCCCGGCCAGCGCGACCCGCCAGGCGCTGCGCCGCCGCTTCTCCCCGACCGCCCAGGCCAGCGCGAACAGAACGACCAGCCCGAAGGCGCTCTGCAGTTCCGGCATTGTCGATGTCTCCCGAAATTCAGGGCTGCGCCGCCCGTTCTGCCGGCCGCTACATCCCCGCCATGGTCGCCCGGATCTCGGCCTCGGATACGTCCCGGACGCGCTGGCCGAAAATCCAGCGGTGGCCTTCCGTGTCCTCGGCGCGGTAGTGGCGCTCGCCGTAGAACTGGTCTTCCGGTTCGGCGGTGATGCGGGCGCCGGCGGCCCTGGCCTGCGCGTGGTGCGCGTCGACGTCGTCGACATAGCAGAGGACCTGGCTGTACCAGCCGTCGGAACCCGATTTCGCGGCCTCGGCCGGCGTCGTCTGGCCCATCTCCGGGAATACGCTGGCCAGCATGACGACATTGCCGCCCAGCGCCAGTTCGGCATGGCCGATGCGCCCGTCCTTCATGGCATAGACCTGGCGCTCCCTGAAGCCGAAGGCGCGCACGAGAAAGTCGATGGCCGCCGGGGCATCGGCATAGTTCAGCATGGGGACGATGCGCTGCATGCCGGCCGGGGGATTTCGGACCGGGTTCCGCGCCGCGCCCGGCCGCATGTCCTCCGGCAGGAAGGGCGCCATGCCCTGCCGGGCCAGTTCGTCGGCGCGTTCGTTGCCCGGGTCGCCGGCATGGCCCTTCACCCAGCGCCAGTCGATGCGCCGGGTGCCGTGCAGCGCGTCCAGCGCCTGCCACAGGTCGCGGTTCTTGACCGGCTTGCGCGCCGCCGTCAGCCAGCCGCCGGCCTTCCACTTCGCGATCCAGCGCGTGATGCCGTCCCTGACATAGACGCTGTCGGTATGGAGGGTCGCCGCGCCGCCCTCCGGCACTGCCTTCAGCGCCTCGATGGCGGCCTGCAATTCCATGCGGTTGTTGGTTGTCTCCGCCGCGCCGCCGCATAGCGTCTCCTCGTCCGGGCCGCGCCGGATCAGCACGCCCCAGCCGCCCGGCCCCGGATTGCCGCTGCACGCGCCGTCGGTGTAGAGGTCGAGCCGCGTATCGGCCCGCCCGCCGGTTACTGTCCCGGCCGTCGTTTCCGTCATCCCGAAGGCCCTTCTTCGCTGTCCCGCGTCACTCGAGCCCCAGCTCCCCGGGCCGTTTGACGCCCTGATGGAAGCGCAGCTTGCGGTGGTACTCCAGCGGGTTGTGCGGCGTCACCAGCGCGCCTTCCGGGTGGAACAGCCAGTCGTGCAGCCGGGTCAGCAGGAAGCGCAGCGCGCCGCCGCGCAGCAGCACCGGGATCGCTGCCAGCTCCGCCGCCGAGAAGGGCCGCACCGCGCGGTAGGCGTTCAGCATGTGGCGCGCCTTGGTGACGTTGAAGCTGCCGTCCTTCTCGAAGCACCAGGCGTTGATGCAGATCGCCAGGTCGTAGGCGAAGTAGTCGTTGCAGGCGAAGTAGAAGTCGATCAGGCCGGACACCCGGTCGCCGAGGAAGAACACGTTGTCCGGGAACAGGTCGGCATGGATCACGCCGGTCGGCAGGTCGGCCGGCCAGTTTTCCTCCAGGAATTCCAGTTCCTGCTCGATCTCGCCGGCCAGGCCGTTCTGCACCTCGTGGGCGCGCGGGCCGCAGCGGTCGAACAGCGGCCGCCAGCCGGCAAGGCTGAGCGCGTTCGGCCGGGCCATGGCGAAGCCGTCCGCCGCCAGATGCATCCCGGCCAGCGCCCCGCCGAGCGGCGCGCAATGGCGGATATCGACCCGGCGCGGCGAGACCCCCTGCAGGAAGGAAATGATCGCGGCCGGCCGGCCGGCGAGCGTGCGCAACGCCTCGCCGTCGCGAGCGTGGATCGGCGTCGGACAGGCGATGTCCCGCGCCGCCAGATGGTCCATCAGGCCGAGGAAGAAGGGCAGGTCGGCCGGATCGACCCGCTTTTCGTACAGCGTCAGGATGAAGCTGCCGCGCTCGGTCTGGAGGAAATAGTTGGAATTCTCCACCCCTTCGGCGATGCCCTTGTAGGAGACGGGCGCGCCGATGTCGTAGGCGTCGAGAAACGCCGCCAGTTCGTCGTCCGCCACCTGGGTATAGACCGCCATGCCCGCTGCTTACGCCCAACCCGTCTTTCTCTCAAGGGGCCGCCGGTTCAATGGTCGCGGAACGGCCGCCCGGCTCCGAAGGGGTCATGCGTCGGGAGTTCCGGGAAGAGCGAAAAATCGCGGTCCCGCGTAAACAACGCCTCGACGGCGTGCGCAACGCATATGGCGGCGATGCGGGCATCGTGGACGACCCCGCCGACGACGTGCGGCCGGTTTACGAATCGCTCCAGGATGTCCGGGAAATCGTCGGTCTCGCCGATCATGCGGTTCGACGGCGACGCCGCCCAGGCCTCGAACTGGCGCCACGCACGATCCGGCGCGGTCGCTTCGTCCTTCCAGATCCGGCGGTTCGTCACCACGCTCAGGAACTCGTAGCAGCACGGCCACGGAATGGCCCAGGCCCGGTCGCCTTCGGCAAGTTCGGTCATAACGGCATGGGCGGCGTCGCCCAGGCGCGCTTCGCGGCGGTGCGCATAGACCAGAAGATTGGTGTCGACGGCGATCACCGGGCGCCCGGATCGCCCCCCGGATCGTCATAGATCGTTTCGCGCAGTTCGGGCCAGGAAAAGCGCTCCAGAGGATCGGGCGCGGCCGGGTCTCCCGCTCTCAGATCGGGCAGCTTGTAACGGCTGCGCGGGACCGGGCGCGCGAGCACACGGCGAAGCCCCTCCTCGACCACGGCGCGCAGCGGGCGTCCCGTTTCCCTGGCGTGGCGCTTGGCCCGCGCCAGCAATTCGTCATGGATGTCCAGCGTCGTCTTCATCGTCCCATACTACCCATATAGCTATATATGGGAAAGACATTTCGCGGCTTGCCCGGCGTGGCCGCTTTGGCTACGGTGCCGCCGACAGCAATTTTGCCGGAATAAGGGGGCACTGGGTATGGCGGGACAGATCGCGGCGAAGGAACCGAAGGGCGTGACCCTGGAGGCCGGCAAGAGCTATGCCTGGTGCGCCTGCGGGCTGAGCGCGAACCAGCCCTTTTGCGACGGTGCGCACAAGGCGACCGAGATGAAACCCCTGGTCTTCAAGCAGGAGGAGACCGAAGAGGCCTGGCTCTGCCAGTGCAAGCAGACCGGCAACGGCCCCTTCTGCGACGGCACCCATAACGGGCTGTAGGCGGAAGGCGGAGCGGCGGCGTCATGGCGCATGTCGATGAGGCGCTTTTACAACGGATGACGGCCGCCATCGTGGACGAGGCGGACCCCGAACGGGTGATCCTGTTCGGCTCCCGCGCGCGCGGCGACGCCGGGCCGGACTCGGACGTCGATCTGATCGTGATCGAGGCCGAGCCCTTCGGGCCGGGCCGCGACCGGCGCGCGGAGGCGGTGCGGCTGTGGCGGGCGCTCTCGGGCTTTCGGGTTCCCAAGGACATTCTGGTCTACAGCCGCGACGAGGTCGACTACTGGCGCGATTCGCTCAACCATGTGCTCGCGCGCGCCCTGCGCGAAGGCACGGTGCTCTATGAGCGACCCTAAGCAGGCCCGCATTCTGCTGGAGGCCGCAGAAAGGGACTTCTTCGCACTGCGCGGCATGGACGACGCCGGAGCCGCTCCGCTCGACCGCGACGCTGCGCTTCGCCGAATGAGGGCGCCGGTCTGCCGATAAGCCGTGCCTGTGGGCAGGCGCCGGCCTTTGGCTTGACTCGCCGCCCGCTTCCGCTAACCTTTCGCCCATAGCCTCTGACGTCTGCGGGAGAGTTCGGGCGCGCGGTTTGCGCGTCCGGCGCCGAAGGAGCAACCGCCCCGGAATCTCTCAGGCACAAGGGACCGCAGGCGGAGGCGACTCTGGAAAGCAGGCGGCCGTGCGCGAGCCCTGCGCCGCCTCACCGAAGGGGAAAGACCGGCAGCCGCCCCGGGCGGGCAGCCGTTCCGGTTCAAGCTCTCAGGTTGTGCGACAGAGGGGGCGTGCCTGGCCGGCGGTTCGTCGGCGGGGCGCGGCAAGACCCGCTCGCGCAACCCGGCCGGGGCTTTCCATGGCAACCGACACCGGACCCGAAGCGGCCAGACGCACGCCGCTCTACGACCTGCACGTCGCACAGGGCGGGCGGATGGTCGATTTCGCCGGCTATGCGCTGCCCGTGCAGTATCGCGGCATCATCGCCGAGCACGAGCAGGCGCGCGACAGGGCCGCCCTGTTCGACGTGTCCCATATGGGACAGGCGCGGATCGTCGGCGCGCGCGCGGCCGAGGCGCTCGAAAGCCTGGTGCCGGGCGATATCGCCGGGCTCGGCGCCGGCCGGATGCGCTACACCCAGCTCACCGATGACAACGGCGGCATCCGCGACGACCTGATGGTCACCCGGCTGGCCGGGGACGCATCGGGGGACGCCTCGGGGGACGCATTGGCGATCGTCGTCAACGCCGCGTGCAAGGACGACGATTTCGCCTATCTCGGCACGGCGCTGGCCGGCTGGGATTGTTCCCTCGAAGTCGACGAAAGTTCGGCCTTGCTCGCTTTCCAGGGCCCGGAAGCCGCGGCGGTGCTGGAGGCCGAGATACCGGGCGCCGACGGCCTCGCTTTCCTTCAGGGCGATCTGTTCCACTGGCGCGGCGCGCCGCTCTGGATCTCGCGCAGCGGCTATACCGGCGAGGACGGATTCGAAATCTCGGTGCCGGCGAGCCATGCCACGGCCCTGGCGGAAGCGCTGCTCGACAGCGAGGAGGTCGCCCTGGCCGGCCTCGGCGCGCGCGATTCGCTGCGCCTCGAGGCCGGCCTGTGCCTCTACGGTCACGATATCGACCTGACGACGACGCCGGTCGAAGCCGGCCTCTCCTGGTCGATCGGCAAGCGCCGGCGCGCCGAAGGCGGCTTCGCCGGCGCCGGGACGATCCTCGACCAGTTGCGCAACGGGGCCGCCCGCCGCCGCATCGGCCTCAGGCTGGAGGGCCGGGCGCCGGCGCGGGAAGGCGCGGAAATCTGCGACGCCGGCGGCGCGCCGGTCGGCCGGGTGACCAGCGGCGGCTTCGGCCCGACGGTCGGCGCCCCGGTCGCCATGGGCTATGTCGCGGCCGGCCATGCCGCCCCCGGCACACCGCTCACCCTCACGGTACGCGGCCGGGCGCTGCCCGCCCGGGCGGCGTGCCTGCCCTTCATCGCGCCGGGCTACCGGCGATGACGATTTCCGCGGCGGCGGACGCCCGGTCCGCACCGCCGCCCGAACGATCCGGAAAGGACGCAGCCCATGCCCACCACCTACTACTCGGAAGACCACGAGTGGCTCAGGGTCGACGGCGCCACCGGCACCGTCGGCATTACCGATCACGCCCAGGAGCAGCTTGGCGACGTCGTGTTCGTCGAACTGCCGGAGATCGGCCGGACCGTGCTCAAGGGCGATGACATGGCCGTCGTCGAATCGGTCAAGGCGGCGAGCGAGATCTACGCGCCGGCCGGCGGCGAGGTGATCGAAACGAACGGGGCGCTCGAAGACAACCCCGCTGCGGTCAACGAGGACGCCGAGGGCGACGGCTGGTTCGTCAGGCTGAAACTGGCCGACCCCGCCGAACTGGAAGACCTGATGGACGCCGAGGCCTACGCCGCTTTCGTCGACAGCCAGAGCTAGCCGCGCCCGCCTCCCCCCGGTCGCCCCTGGCAGCCGCACGGGACAGAACAGGGAGTTTCCCATGCCCTCCGCCCGCTACGCCGAACTCGAGGACCGCGACTCTTTCATCGGCCGGCATATCGGCCCCGGCCCGGACGAGATCGCGGCCATGCTGGAGACCGTCGGCGCGGACTCGCTCGACGCGCTGATCGAAGAGGCGGTGCCCGCCGCCATCCGGGATACCGCGCCGCTGCCGCTGGGCGAACCGGCGACGGAGAACGCCGCCCTGCTGCGGATCGGCGAACTGGCGGCGCACAACACGGTCGCCGGCTCGCTGATCGGCATGGGATATCACGATACGGTCGTGCCGCCGGTGATCCGCCGCAACGTGCTGGAGAACCCGGCCTGGTACACCGCCTACACGCCCTACCAGCCGGAAATCTCCCAGGGCCGGCTGGAGGCGCTGCTCAACTTCCAGACCATGGTCGCCGACCTGACCGGCATGGAGATCGCCAACGCCTCGCTGCTCGACGAGGCGACGGCGGCGGCCGAGGCCATGATCTTCGCGCGCAAGGCGGCCAGGGCGAAAAGCGACCGGTTCCTGGTTTCGGACCGCTGCCATCCCCAGACCCTCGCCGTGCTGCAGACCCGGGCGGCCCCGCTGGGCATCGAACTGGAAATCGGCGAGGTGACGCCGGAGCGCGCGTTCGGCGCCCTGGGTATCCTGATCCAGTATCCCGACACCTTCGGTCAGATCGACGCATGGCAGGAGAGCGTGAAGGCGGTGCGCGGCGGCGGCGGGCTGGCGGCGGTCGCGACCGACCTGCTCGCGCTCACCCTGCTCGAGCCGCCGGGCGCCTGGGGCGCCGATATCGCGATCGGCAGCGCCCAGCGCTTCGGCGTGCCCATGGGCTTCGGCGGGCCGCACGCCGCCTTCTTCGCGACCCGGGATCGGTTCGCCCGGAAAATGCCGGGGCGGCTGGTCGGCGTGTCGGTCGATACGCACGGCCGGCCCGGCCTGCGCCTCGCCCTGCAGACCCGCGAACAGCATATCCGGCGCGAGAAGGCGACCAGCAACATCTGCACCGCCCAGGTGCTGCTCGCCAACATGGCCGGCTTCTACGGCGTCTGGCACGGGCCGGACGGGCTGGAGCGGATCGCCCGGCGCGTCCACCGGCTCTCCTGCGCCTTTGCCGACATGGCGGCCGCCGCCGGGCTGGAGGCCGAAGCCGGGGCCTTTTTCGACACCGTCACCGTGCGGGCGCCCGGCCGGGCCGAAGAGATCGTCGGCGCGGCGATGGCAGCCGGCCTCAACCTGCGCTTCATCGACGGCGACCGTTTCGGCGTCGCCTTCGACGAAGCCTGCGGCGCCGACGAACTGCTTGCCCTGTCCGAAACGCTGACGGGCGCAGCGGATGCGGGCCGTGTCGAATCCCTGCTCGACGGCACGCCCGACCGGCTGCCCGACGCGCTGCGCCGGCGCGGTTCCTTCATGACCCATCCGGTGTTCCACCGTTACCGGTCGGAAACCGAGATGATGCGCTATCTCCAGCGCCTCGCCGGCAGGGACCTCGCGCTCGACCGGGCCATGATCCCGCTCGGCTCCTGCACCATGAAACTCAACGCGGCGGCCGAAATGGAGCCGGTCTCCTGGCCGGAGTTCGCCGGCCTCCACCCCTTCGCGCCGCTCGACCAGGCCGACGGGACGCTGGCGCTGATCGAGGAGCTGGAAGACATGCTGTGCGCGGCGACCGGCTTCGACGCCGTCTCGCTGCAGCCCAACGCCGGCTCCCAAGGCGAACTCGCCGGCCTGCTCGTCATCCGCGCCTGGCACGAAAGCCGGGGCGACGGCGCCCGCGACATCTGCCTGATCCCGAGCTCGGCCCACGGCACCAACCCGGCAAGCGCCGTGCTGGCCGGCTTTTCGGTCGTCGTCGTCGGCTGCGACGCCGACGGCAACATCGACATCGCCGACCTGCGCGCCAGGGCGGAGGAGCATCGCGACCGGCTCGCCGCGCTGATGGTGACCTATCCCTCGACCCACGGCGTGTTCGAGGCGGGGATCGTCGAAATCTGCGATATCGTCCATGGCTGCGGCGGCCAGGTCTACATGGACGGCGCCAACCTGAACGCCCTGCTCGGCATCGCCCGGCCGGGGGAATTCGGGCCCGACGTCGCGCACATGAACCTGCACAAGACCTTCTGCATCCCGCATGGCGGCGGCGGGCCGGGCGTCGGCCCGATCGGCGTCAAGGACCATCTCGCGCCCTTCCTGCCCGGCCATCCCGTTCATCCGGAATGCGGCGGGGAGCAGGCGATCGGCCCGGTTTCGGCGGCGCCCTGGGGCAGCGCCGGCATCCTGCCGATCAGCTGGGCCTATATCGTCATGATGGGCGCCGCCGGCCTGAAACGCGCGACCGCGGTGGCGATCCTCAACGCCAACTATATCGCGGCGCGCCTCGGGGACCATTTCCCGGTGCTCTACACCGGCAGCAACGGCCGGGTGGCCCACGAGTGCATCGTCGATCTCCGGCCGCTCAGGGACTTCGCCTCCGTCGAGGATGTCGCCAAGCGGCTGATCGACTACGGCTTCCACGCGCCGACCATGTCCTTCCCGGTCGCCGGCACCCTGATGATCGAGCCGACGGAAAGCGAATCCCGCGCCGAGATCGACCGCTTCTGCGACGCCATGATCGCGATTCGGCGGGAGATCGCGCGCATCGAGGCCGGCGACTGGCCGGTGGACGACAACCCGCTCGCCAACGCGCCCCACACGGCGGAGGACCTGGTCGCTACGGACTGGCCGCATCCCTATTCGCGCGAATGCGCCGCCTTCCCGGCGCCGGGGCTGAAAGACGGCAAATACTGGCCGCCGGTCGGGCGCATCGACAATGTCTACGGCGACCGCAATATCGTCTGCGCCTGCCCGCCGCTCGAAGCCTACGGCGAGGCCGCGGAGTAGGGGCGGGCCCGCCCCCTTCGATCCTAACCCTCGTCGCGGTGGCGGCCGGCCAGCAGGTCGAGGCTGCGCCCGACCCGGGCGGTGCGGTCTTCCGCGGTCTCGTCGCGGACCAGCAGCGCCTCGGCGAGCAGCAGGCCCTGGAACAGGCCGGCGCGGGTGCGGGCCGCGGTTTCGGTAAAGCCCAGCCCGATGAAGAAATCCTCGATATAGACCGAACGGCGGGCGTCGACCGCGCGCACCGCCACCGTTGCGGCGGGATCGGTGCGCGACCAGTTGCGGATGGCGATTTCGGCATTGCGGAATTCCGGGTCCGCGTAGGCGCCCACCGTCATTTCGAGCAGCAGGCGCAATCGCTCGGCCGGCGACGCATCGGCATGGCCGGCGATGCGGACCAGAAGGTCGGTCTGCCGTTCCTCCCAGCGCGCCAGGATCGCCGCGAGCAGGGCCGGGCGGTCCTTGAAGTGCCAGTAGAAGCTGCCCTTGGTGACGCCGAGCCGGCGTGCCAGCGGCTCGATCTTCACCGCGTTGACGCCGCGCGCGGCCAGCAGCTCGATGGCGCCGCCGATCCAGGCGTCCGGATCGAGCCTGGTGCGGGGAGCCTCGGCGCTCACCGGGCGACTCCGGATCAGCCGCCGGTGACGGGTGGGAAGAAGGCGACCTCGTCGCCCGGCGCGACGGCGGTCTCCAGGCTTGCGAATTCGTGGTTCACGGCGGCGCGCACGAAGCGGGCGTTGGCGAAGGCGTCGGCGTGGCCGGGGCTGCGCCCGCGCAGCCATTCGATCAGCGCGCCGACCGTGGCGACGTCGGCCGGCGGCGTCACCTTTTCCCGGCCGGCGCCGATCTTCTGGCGCAGCCAGGCGAAGTACAGCACGTTCATTTCGCTGGGCATTTCCCTGGGCATTTCGCCGGCCATCCCGTCGCGCATCGCCTCAGGCCCCGAGTTCGCTGAAGGGCAGGAAATCCACCGTCATCCCGGCCCGGATATCGGTCGCGTCCTCCGGCAGTTCGACCAAGCCGCTCGCCGCGGTCATGGACGACAGAATGCCGGCGCCCTGCCGGGCGAATTTGCGCGCGGTCCAGCCGCCGGCGCAAGGCTCCAGCGTAGCGCGCACCCATTCGCGCCGGTTGGCCTTCTTGCGGTGGTCGAAGCCGGCGCGCACCGGCCAGGTCCGGGGGACGTGGACCGCCGCGCCGGAGAGTCGGTCGATCAGCGGCCGGGCGAAGCGCAGGAAGGTCACCATGACGGCGACCGGGTTGCCCGGCAGGCCGACGAAGGGCGTGCGGCCGATCTGGCCGAGCGCGACCGGCCGGCCCGGCTTGATGGCAAGGCGCCAGAAATGGATTTGTCCGAGGCTCTCGACCGCGGCGCGGACATGGTCCTCGTCGCCGACGCTGACGCCGCCGGACGTCAGCACGAGGTCGTGGCCGGCGCCCGCTTCGGCCAGCGCTGCCGCAATCGCCGCCCGGTCGTCGGGCAGGATGCCGAGGTCCGAGACGGCGCAGCCGAGCCGGTCGAGCAGGCCGGCGAGCGCGAAGCGGTTGGCGTCGTAGACCGCGCCCGGCCCGGCGGCCGCGCCCGGCTCGCGCAGTTCGTTGCCGGTCGAGAACAGGGCGGCGCGCAGCCGGGCGCGCACCGGCAGTGCGCTGAGCCCGACCGAGGCGGCGAGGCCGAGATCCTGCGGCTGCAGCCGGCGGCCGGCGCCGAGGATGACCGCGCCGGCCTCGACATCCTCGCCGGCGAAGCGCCGGTTCGCGCCCATCCCGATGCCCGGCGCGATATGCACGGCGCCGGCTTCCTCGCGGCAATCCTCCTGCATCATCACGGTATCGAAGCCGGCCGGCATGACCGCGCCGGTGAAGATGCGCACGGCGCCGCGCGCGTCCGGGTCGGCGAGGACGGGCGGGTCGCCGGCGGCGATGCGGCCGATAATAGGCAGGCAGGTCTCGGCCTGCGGGTCGAGCTCGGCGAACCGCACGGCGTAGCCGTCGACCGCCGAATTGTCGTGCGGCGGCACCGGGCGGCCGGCGCGGACATCCTCCGCCAGGATGCGGCCGAGCGCCCCGCGCAGCGCCGCGGTCTCGGCGTCGGCGACGACGGAGACCCGCTCTTCCAGCAGGGCGAGCGCGTCGTCCAGCGGCGTCAGGGCGCCGCCGAAGGCGAAACAGTCGTCGCTCAGTTGCGCCATCTCAGGCGGCGCCCCGTTCGGCCGCCGCCGTTATTCCGAGACCGCAATGCACGCAGATGAAGTCGGCGACTGCCTCGGGCGCGTTCAGGTCCAGAAGGGGCAGGTCGAGGACCGGCCGGCCGGCATTCTCCATCGGGCCGTCGCTGGCGATGGCGACGACGGCCGGGTCGCCGGCGGCGATCAGGGGATGGCCGAGCGCCGGGCGGTGGACCTCGATCTTGGCGTGGGGCAGGCGCTTGAAGCCCTCGACGATCAGCAGGTCGACCGGGCTCATGCGGGCGATCAACTCGTCGAGCGCCGGCTCGCGCCGGCCGCGCAGCTCGTGGACCAGCGCCCAGCGGGTCGCCGAGGAGACCACGGACTCGACCGCGCCGGCCGCACGGTGGCGGTGGCTGTCCTTGCCCGGCCGGTCGACCTCGAAGCCGTCATGGGCGTGCTTGACCGTCGAGACGGTGAAGCCGCGGCCGGTCAGCACCGGCAGCAGCCGGGTGACCAGCGTCGTCTTCCCGCTGCCCTTCCAGCCCGCAATCCCGATGATCCGCCGCCCCGCATCCATGCCGCCAATGTAGGACGGCGGCGGGGTTGGGGGAACGGGGG
>VXNK01000091.1:0-22019 GCA_009840595.1 Rhodospirillaceae bacterium
GCTTCGAGATCGCGCAGGGCCGCCTCGGCCCCGGCCGCATCCACCACTGCATGCGCATGATCGGCATGGCCGAACGCGCGCTCGAACTGATGATCCGGCGCGCCGCCGACCGCACGACCTTCGGCACCCGCGTGATCGACCAGGGCCTGATCCGCGACTGGATCGCCGAAAGCCGGATCGATATCGACCAGTCCCGGCTGCTCACCCTCAACGCCGCTTACATGATGGACACGGTGGGCAACAAGGCGGCGCGGCTGGAGATCGCCGCGATCAAGGTGGCCGGGCCGAACATGCTGCTGCGCGTCGCCGACCGGGCCATGCAGGTCCACGGCGCCTGCGGCCTGACCGAGGACACCATCCTGCCCAAGCTGTGGGCGGCCGGCCGGATTCTCCGCTTCGCCGACGGCCCCGACGAGGTCCACAAGGCCCAGATCGCCCGCATGGAGATCGGCAGGCATATGTAGCGCGCACGTCTTATCGAACCGGAATCGAACCCATGGCCACAGAGATGAAAACGGTCGTCGAAACCCGTGACCGGCCGGACGGCGTGCGCGTCGTCACCCTGAACAATCCGCCGGTCAACGCGATCAGCGCGGCCATGCGGCAGCAGCTGTACGACACGATGCGCGCCATCGACGCCGACGCGTCGGTGAAGGGCGTCGTGCTCACCGGGGCCGGCCGGGCTTTCATCGCCGGCGCCGACATCCGCGAGTTCGGCAAGCCGAACCCGCCGGGCGCGCCGAGCCTGACCGACGGAGTCCACGCCGTCGAGGACTGCCGCAAGACGGTGGTCGCGGCGGTCAACGGCGCGGCGGCCGGCGGCGGGCTCGAGGTCGCGCTCGGCTGCCACTACCGGGTCGCCGGCCCGAAGGCGCGGCTCGGCCTGCCGGAAGTCAATCTCGGCACGATTCCGGGCGCCACCGGCACCCAGCGGCTGCCGCGGGTCACCGGCCTCAAGACGGCGCTCGACATGATCGTAAGCGGCGATCTCGTTTCGGCGCAGCGGGCGCTGGAGTTGGGCATCGTCGAAGCCATCGAGGACGACCCGGTCGAGGCCGCGGCGGCGATGGCGCTGGCCCGGCCGCCGAAAAAGCTGCGCGAGGACGGTTCGAAAATCGGCGACATCCCCGACGGCTTCTTCGACGACTACAAGAAGGGCATGGCCCGGCGCTGGCGCGGCTTCGAGGCGCGCTTCAAGGCGGTCGACGCGGTCGCCAAGATCGCGCTGCCTTACGACGAGGCGGTCGAGGCGGAGCGGGCGGTGTTCCGGGAATGCCAGGGCACCCCGGAAGCGCGCGCCATGCGCCACGTCTTCTTCTCCGACCGCCAGGCGGCGCGCCATCCCTCGATCCCGAAGGACACGCCGGCCGGCGCCGTGGAAAAGGCGGCGGTGATCGGCTGCGGCACCATGGGCGGCGGCATCGCGATGAACTTCGCCAACGCCGGCATCCCGGTGACCGTGCTGGAGACCAGCGAAGAGGCGCTGCAAAAGGGGCTGGAGATCGTCGCCGGCAACTACGCCGCGACGGTCTCCCGGGGCCGGCTGAGCCAGGAGGCGATGGACCGGCGCATGGGCCTGATCTCCGGCGCTTCGGACTACGGCGAGATCGCCGACGCCGACATCGTCATCGAGGCGGTGTTCGAGAATATGGACATCAAGAAGCAGGTGTTCGGCACGCTGGATAAGGTCTGCAAGGACGGCGCGGTGCTGGCGACCAACACCTCGACCCTCGACGTCGACGAAATCGCCGACGCCACGTCGCGGCCCGAGGCGGTGGTCGGCACCCATTTCTTCAGCCCGGCCAACGTGATGCGGTTGATCGAGGTCGTGCGCGGTGCGAAGACCTCCGACGAGACCGCCCAGACCGCGATGAAGCTGTCGCCCCGGATCGGCAAGGTCGGCGTGATGTGCGGCGTGTGCGACGGCTTCGTCGGCAACCGGATGCTCTACCAGTACAGCCGGCAGGCCAATTTCCTGATCGAGGAAGGCGCGCTGCCCCAGGATGTCGACCGGGTGATCTACGATTTCGGCCTGCCGATGGGCCCCTTCGCCATGAGCGACCTCGCCGGCGTCGACGTCGGCTACCTAGTGCGCCAGGAGCGGCTCAAGAAATACGGCCGGACCAACCGGCGCGAATCGACCGTGGCCGACTCGATCTACCATCTCGGCCGCTACGGCCAGAAAACCCGCAAGGGCTGGTACGACTACGAACCGGGCAGCCGGACGCCGAAGCCCAACGCCGAGGTGACGGCGCTGATCGAGCAGGCGTCGGCCGATCTCGGCATCGAGCGGCGGGACATTTCCGACGACGAAATCCTCGAGCGCTGCATGTATCCGCTGATCAACGAGGGCGCGAAGCTGCTCGCCGAGGGCATCGCCGCCCGGCCGCTCGATATCGACCTGATCTGGATCTACGGCTACGGCTTTCCGCGCTACCGCGGCGGGCCGATGCACTGGG
This sequence comes from Rhodospirillaceae bacterium, assembly GCA_009840595.1. Classification (GTDB taxonomy): domain Bacteria; phylum Pseudomonadota; class Alphaproteobacteria; order Bin65; family Bin65; genus Bin65. Next base: position 2,460 of record VXNK01000091.1, read on the forward strand.
CCGACGAGATCGGCCCGGCCCATGTCTTGGACCGGCTGGAGCACTATGCCCGGACCAGCGATCCCGACTGGCTGGAGCCGGCGCCGCTGCTGCGCGAGATCGCCGGGCAGGGGACGACCTTCCGCGACTGGGCGGCGGCGCGCTGACTTCCGACCGCTGCCGGGCCCGGCTCAGGCCGGCGGCGGTTTCCGGTAGCGCCGGGCGCGGTCCAGCAGGCGCTCGGCCCGGACGATGATCGGCCCGTCGATGAACCCGTCGCCGAGCCGGACGACGCCGAGGCCGGCGCGCTCGGCTTCCCGGGCCGCCGCGACGATCCGCTCGGCGGCCGCCACCTCCTCGCCGGACGGCGTGAACACCCGGTTGAGGCGTTCGACCTGGCCCGGATGGGCCCCGAATCCGCCTTCGGACCCCATCCGCCGGCCCCGTTCCGCCGCCGCCTCGAAGGCATCGAGGTCTTCGAGATTGCCGAGCGTTTCCGGGACGATCAGGGGCACGACGCCGGCGGCGCGCGCCGCCTCGGCGACCGCGAGCCCCGTCATTGTCTGCAACTCGATCGACGGGCGCGCCGCCATGTCGGCGAGATAGTCCTCGATACCGAAGCCGACGGCCGCGATCCGGTCCGATGCGCGCAGAATGCCGTCTGCGTCGCGGACGCCGCGGGCGGATTCGATCAGCGGGACCAGGCGGATGCCGCCGTGCGGCAGGTTCCGCTCGGCTTCCAGTTCGCCGATGCAGGCATCGACGGCCACGACCTGCGCCGCCGATGCGCAGCCGGGCAGCGCCAGCGCCGCAACGCCCGGCCGGACGGCGTATTCGAGATCCTTCAGGGCCGGCCGCCACGGCATGTTGATGCGGACCAGCACGTCCTGCCCGGCGGCATGCAGCCGCTCGACCGCCGGCGCCAGCGCGGCCCGCGCCTCATCCTTGCGCGCGGCGGCGATGCTGGCCTCGAGATCGAGCACGATGGCGTCGGCGCCGCGTTCGGCGGCCTTCGCCAGGAAGCGCTCCTCGAGCACCGGCATGAAAAGGAGCGAGCGCCACATCACACGATCCCCGCCTTGCGCAACCGTTCGCAGTCCGCCGCGCCGCGGCCGAGCAGGGCCAGGACCTCGTCGGTATGCTCGCCGAGTTCCGGCGCCGGCGCGCGGATCGTCCCCGGCGTTTCGCTCAGCCGCGGGAACGGCGTGTGCAGCGGGATCGTACCGTGGTCGGCGTCGGGATAGTCCTCCGCGACGGCGCGGCCGCGGATATACTCGTGGTCGATCAGGTCCGTCGGATCGCAGATCGGTCCGACGGTGACGCCGGCGGCCCCGAAATGGTCGAGATTCTCCTGCAGCGTCTTCGCGCCGATGAAGCCGCCGACGATGTCGTCGAGCTCATACATGTTGTCGACGCGGTCGCGCCCGGAGCGGAAGCGCGGGTCCTCGATCAATTCCCGGCGCCCGATGGCGATGGCCACCTTCTCCCACATGGACTGCATCGAGGCCGACAGGGCGAGATACTTGCCGTCGGCGCAGCGGTAGGCGTTGCGCGGCGCGGCGATCTTGCTCCGGTTGCCCTCGCGCACCGGGATCTTGCCGTTGGCCTTGTAGTGCGCCAGCCAGGGGCCGATCACGCTGAACAGGGGCTCGAACAGGGACACGTCGACGACCTGCCCCCGGACCCGCCCCTTGTCGCGCGCGAAAAGGGCGACGACCGACGCGCCGAAGCCGGCGATGCCGGCGATCATGTCGGCGAGCGCCATCGGCGGCAGGAGGGGCGGCTTGTCCTCGAAGCCCGTCATGGCGGCAAAGCCGGTCAGTGCCTCGACCAGGGTGCCGAAGCCCGGTTTGCCGGCATAGGGGCCGGTCTGCCCGTAGCCGGAGACCCGGACGATGACGAGGCCGGGCTGCGTCTTCCACAGTTCCTCGGGGCCGAGGCCCCATTTTTCCAGGGTTCCGGGCACGAAATTCTCGACCAGCATGTCCGACCGGGCGATCAGATCGTTGAGGAGCACAGCCCCCTCCTCCTGCCGGAAATCGAGCGTGAAGCTCTTCTTGGAGCGGGCGTACTCCTTCCACCAGACCCGCCCTTCGCCGAAGCCGCGCAGGTCGTCCCCGATCCCGGGGCGTTCGATCTTGATGACCTCCGCCCCGAAATCGGCGAGCATGCGCGTGACCATGTTCCCGGCCGCCAGCCGGGTCATGTCGACGATGCGGACACCGGCCAGCGGGCCTTCCGCTTCGGGCCAGTATTCACCGTTCTGCATTCGCAATCCTCCCGCGGCGCCCCGGGCCCCGCACCCCTGCGGCCATGCGTTTCGTGCCTGCCGCCGAAAACCCGCGCGTCACATGAGCGTACCGGGCAGCCAGATCGAAAGGAACGGCACATAGGCGACAAGCGCCAGAACGATGAGCTGGACCAGGAAAAACGGCAGGGATTCCCGGATCACCTCGGTCAGCGGCGCGCCGGACATGTTCGTGACCATGAACAGGATGATGCCCACGGGCGGCGTCAGCAGGGCGATGCCCAGGCACAGGACGAAGACCGGCGCGAAATGCAGCGGGTCGATACCGACCGCCTCGACGGCCGGGAACAGGACCGGCACGAAGATGAAAACCATGCCCAGCGTGTCCAGTCCGCAGCCGATGATGAGCAGGAACACGATGACCAGCAGCATCACCGTCTGCGGATCGGTCGAGATCGCGCCGATCAGATCGACCAGCTGGTCCCCCATGCCGGTGTTGAGCACGACCCAACTGAAGAAGGACGCCGGCGCCAGCAGGATCAGCAGGTTTCCCGCGCCCTGGCTTGTCTCCACGAAGAACGCCCAGGTGCTCTTCAGGGTCAGTTCCCGGTAGGACAGCGAGACCAGCAGGGCGTAGATGCAGGCGAGAACGCCGGTTTCCGTGACCGTCACGACGCCGAACAGGATCCCGCCGACCACGATCGCCGGCATGGCCAGCGCGGAGAGCCCCGAAACGGTGGCGTCGAGGATTTCCCGGCCGGTCGAGCGCCGCGGCGCCCGCGGATAATCCCGCACGATGCTCAGCCACAGCGACAGGCCCATGAGGCCGACGCCCAGGAGCAGGCCGGGGAGGGCGCCGGCCAGGAACAGCGACCCGATCGGCACTTCGGCCATGACGCCGATCACGATCATGGCGATGCTGGGCGGGATGATGTGGCCGACCGTCGACGACGCGCCGGTCACCGCCGCCGCGTAGGCCGGGGAGTAGCCCTCCTTCTTCATGGCCGGAATGAGGACGCTGCCGATGGCGGACGTATCCGCGACGCAGGACCCGGAAACGCCGGCGAAAAACATGCTGCCGGTCACATTGACCATGGAAAGGCTGCCCGGCACGCGGCCGATGAGGACGCGCGAGAAATTCAGCAGCCGCGCCGTCAGCCCGCCGGACGTCATGATGGCGCCGGCCAGGAAGAACAGGGGAATGGCCATGAGGCCGTAATGCTCCAGCCCGACGACCATCTGCAGGGGCAGCATGACCAGCATGTCGAGCTGGCCGGAGACCGTCAGGTAGAAGGCCGCCGCCATGCCCATCGAGAAGGTCACGGGCACGCCGATCAGCATCAGGACCAGGAGGGACGAGAACAGGATGAAAATATCCATCGGGCTCACCCGTCCCGGCTCTTGTCCGCATCCGGGAAATAATACCGCCCGATCTGGCGAACGAAGACCCGGATGGTTTGCAGGATCATGACGCTGCCGAGCACCGGAACCACCATGAACAGGTAATCCCGGGTAAAGGGCAGGGTGTCGTAGATCGCCGAGCTTTGCAGCTTGATGACCTCGAAACTCTTGTAGATGACGATCAGCAGAAACAGGGCGCACGCCAGGCTGATTCCCGGCATGAGAAGCCGCTGGATGCCGTGTGGCAGGTATCTTTCCGCCAGTTCCACGCGGACCTGGGTCTGGTCCCGGATGCCGGAGGCGCCGCCGAACCAGATTGCCCAGATGAACAGGAACATCGAAAGCGGCGTCGCCCAGACCAGGGGCGCGGCAAGGATGTAGCGAAAGAAAATCTGCAGGCAGAGGACGACGATCATGCCCGCGAACGCCACGACGCCGAGATAATCGAACGCCCGGTCGAAGGCACGGATCAGCCGCCGCGCACTATCGCGCGCGGCAGGGATCGTCTTCCGGTTGTCCATGACGGAACGGACCCTCCCGATTCGCCGGAACCGGGAGGGTCCGCGCGGCCTTTACTTCCTGTATTCGGCCAGCTGCTTCTGGACCCGGTCCATGAAGCCCTTGTCCCACTTGCTGCCGTCCAGGCCCTTCCAGACCGTTCTGGCGACGGCGATAAACGGCTTCTTGTCCACGTCGATAACCGTCATGCCCTTTTCCTTGACGCCCTTGAAGGCCGCGGCCATGGATTTTGCCAGTTCGGCGTCGCTGTAGGCGGCGGCGGCTTTCAGGCCCTCGTTGACGGCCTTCTTCAAGCTGTCCGGCCATTTCTGCGCCTTCTTCTCGCCGACGAAGAGCATCCAGGCGCCGAGCGCATGGTCCGTCTTCGAGAAGTATTTCTGAACCGAATACAGCCCGCGCGGATAGACGACCTCGATGCCGTTATCCTGGCCTTCGACCAGCCCGGTCTTGGCGGCGGTGAAGAACTCCGAGAAGGGCATCGGGGTCGGGATCGCGCCGAGCGCCTTGAAGAAGGCGACGAACGGCGGCGAGCCGGGCACCCGCATCTTGAGGCCTTTCATGTCGGCCGGGCTGCGTACCGGCGTCTTGGCCGTGGTGATCGCCCGCGGCGAGCGCGCGCCCATATAGCCGACCAGCTTGACGCCGCCGGCCGCAAACTGCCCGACCATTTCCGCGAACAGAGGGCTATCCAGAAATTTGATGAATTCCGCCTGGCTCTGGAAGCAATAGGGCGCGGAAATCGCCCCGAAGTTACGCCCTTCCTTAAAATAGGTCGGCTGGGCGTTCGTGCCCTGGTACAGGTCGAGCGTACCCAGCTTGAGCATCTGCATCATTTCCTTGCCGCTGCCGAGCTGCTGGCTGGGAAAGAGCTTGATGGTATAGGCGCCGCCGGTCTTCGCCTTGACGTGTTCGGCGAGCTTCTCGGCGGCCTTGTAGGCCAGCGACTTGTTGGAGACCAGAAGCCCCATGCGCAACGTCTTGGCGTCCGCCTTCATCGGCAGGAATGCCGCGGCGGTAAAGGCGGCGGCCACGGCGACCGGCAGTATTTTCTTCATGTCTTTCCTCCCTTTCGGCTTGAGATCGGGCGCGGGAAATCGCACCCTCAGGCAAGGCGGCGGCAACCGTATTTGGCCGAACGGAGGATGTCAAACCGGGGCCGGCGGCCGGCCGGCTGGAGGGTCGAAAGGAATGACCGATCCGCGCGAACGCCTCTTCCGACGCTTCCGGGAGCTCGGTATCGAAGCCGAAACCGTGCCCTATCCGGCGCACCGGACCGTCGAAGAGGGCAAGGCGCTGCGCGGCGACATGGCCGGAACCTTCACGAAAAACCTGCTGCTGAAGGACAAGAAGGGCCGGCTGTTCCTGATCGTCGCGCATGAGGACCAGAGCTTGGACCTGAAATCGCTGCACCGGCGCATCGGCGCGAGCGGCCGCCTGGGCTTCGCGCCGGCCGGCCTGGTCGAAGACGTGCTCGGCGTCGTCCCCGGCGCGTTGACGCCGCTGGCCGTGCTGAACGACAGCCGGAACCTGGTGACCGTCGCGATCGAAGCCGGGTTGATGGACTCCGGCCAGTTGAACTTCCATCCGCTGGTCAACACCGAAAGCACCGGCCTCGGGCCGGGCGAACTGTTGGCCTTCATCGCGTCGTGCGGGCGCGACGCCGTCGTTGCGGACCTCGGCGGCATGGCGGCGGCCGACGCGCCGGATTGAGCGCGAGGGCGGCGCCGGCCCCGACCCCGGCCCCGACCGGCCACCGCCGCGGCGCAGAGAGCGGGGTGTCGATGCGGCCGTTGCCGGTCATTCCTCCGCGGGCGGCGCACCGCCGGCGAAAGCGTTGGCGCCGCTGTAGTCGCAGGGCGCTTCCTGCATTTCCAGATGCAGCTTCGTGCCGTCGTAGGGATGGGCCCGCGCCAGGTCTTCGTCGAAATCGATGCCGAGGCCCGGCGCCGTCGGCGTCCGGATGTAGCCGTCCTCCCACGCAATGGTGTCGCCGATCAGACGGCGGTGAAAGTCGCCGCCGGTCCGGATGGTCTCGACCATCAGCAGGTTGGGGATGCAGGCGGCGAGTTGGATATTGGCGGCCCACTCGACCGGCCCGGCGTAGAGATGCGGCGCGACCTGGGCGTTGAAGACCTCGGCGATCGCCGCGATCTTCTTGGTTTCGAGCAACCCGCCCGAACGGCCGAGCGCCGGCTGGACGATGCTGGCGCCGCCGGTCTTGAGCACCGCGGCGAACTCGGCCTTGGTCGAGAGGCGTTCGCCGGTCGCGATCGGAATGCGCAGGGCCGCGGCGACCTTGGCGAATTCGTCGGGATTGTCGGGCGGCACCGGTTCCTCGAACCAGAGCGGGTCGAATTCCTCGATCCGGCGGCCGAGGCGGATCGCGCCGGATGTGGTGAACTGGCCGTGGGTGCCGAACAGGATGTCGGCCCGATGCCCTACCGCACCGCGGACGGCGCGGCAGAATTCGGCGGAGAGCTCGATGTCCCGCATCGCCGGCTGGTGCCCGCCGCGCAGGGTATAGGGGCCGGCCGGATCGAACTTCACGGCGGTGAAGCCGAGCCGCACCATTTCCGCGGCGCATTCCGCCGCCATCTCCGGGCTGGTCCAGAAGTCCAGGAGGTTATGGCCGGGCAGCGGATAGAGATAGGTGTAGGAGCGCAGCCGCTCGTTCATCATGCCGCCCAGGAAGGCGTGGACCGGCCGGCCGTGCGCCTTGCCCAGGATGTCCCAGCACGCCATTTCGAGCCCCGAGAAGGCGCCCATGACCGTCGGGTCGGGGCGCTGGGTGAAGCCGGAGGAATAGGCCCGGCGGAACATCAGTTCCGTGTTTTCCGGGTTTTCTCCGGCCATGTGCCGCTCGAAGACGTCGCGGACCACGGCCTCCATGGCCGCCGGCCCGACCGCGGCGGCGTAGACTTCGCCGTATCCGACCACGTCGCACGCCGTGGAGACCTTCACGAAGAAGAAGTACCGGCCGCCCCAGCCGGGCGGCGGGTTGCCGACGACGAAGACCTCGAGATCCGCCAGCTTCATCGGCCGTTCCCCCCGAACAGGATGACGTTGCGCCGGGACCGGCCGGCGCGCGTGTCGCCGATGGCGTCGTTGATCCGTTCGAGCGGATACCTGCCGGTCACAAGCTCGTCCAGCTTCAGGCGGCCCTGCCGGTAGAGTTCGACGAGATAGGGAATGTCCCGCGAGAGCACCGTATCGCCCAGGCACGAGCCGCGGATGCCCTGGCCGTAGTAGGAGAAATCGGCGGGCGACCACTCCGCCCAAGCGTCCGACGGCGGCATGCCGACCGCGATCAGCTGGCCGCGCGGCGCCAGGAAGCGCGGCGCGGTGCGGTAGGCCCCGGCGGCGCCGACCGTCACCAGCACGGTGTCGGCTCCCCGGCCTCCGGTGAGCCGCATGATCTGGAGCTCGACATCGTTGTCCGTCGCCAGCACGGCATCGGTCGCGCCGAATTCGCGGGCGGCGTCGAGCTTTTCCGGAACCGGGTCGACGGCGATCACCCGCGCCGCGCCGGCGATGGCGGCGCCCTGGATGCAGTTCAGGCCCACGCCGCCGGCGCCGACCACCGCGACGTCGCTGCCCGGTTTCACGCCGGCGGTGTTCGCGACGGCGCCGAAGCCGGTGATGACGCCGCAGGAGAGCAGGCAGGCCGCATCCATGCCGATATCGGCCGGTATCTTCTGGACCTGGCTCCGGTCGACGACGACGCGCTCGGCAAAGGCCGCCGCCGAAATTCCCTGCTCCACCGGCGTGCCGTCCCGGTCCCGCAGCGGGCTGCCCTGCACCCGGTCGTGGGGCGTCTCGCAGGTCGCCGGGTGCCCGCCGGCGCAGGACGGGCAGGTGCCGCAGGCCCGGATCGGCGTGACGAGCACCGGGTCGCCGGTTGCGATTCCGGTGACGCCCGCGCCAGCCGCCGTCACATGGCCGGCCGCCTCGTGGCCGTAGACCGCAGGGAGATGGCCGCCCCAGGCGCCGTCCATGCCGTGGATATCCGAGTGGCAGACGGCGCACGCGGCGATTGCGACCTCGACCTCGCCCGGCCCCGGCGGCCGGAGATCGATGTCCGCGATTTCCAGGGGCGCGCCGAATGACCGGCAGACCGCGGCTCGCATCGCGTTCCCTCCGCTTGCTTCGCGGCACGCCGTATCTCATTTTCGGCGGCTGTGCCATATACGTCATGCCCTCGGGCCGAAGTTCCCGAAGACACGCCCGTGCTGCGCGGACTCGATCCATGACTCTCGTTCTGCACCATGCCTGGGATGCCGTCTGTCCGATCAAGGTCCGGATGGGCTTGGCGGAGAAGGGTCTGGACTGGAAATCGGTCTCCTATTCGATCGCCGCCTTCGAGCATCTCGGGCCCGACTATCTGGCGATCAATCCGAACGGGACGGTCCCGACGCTGGTCGACGGCGAGCGGGTCGTGTTCGAGTCCTCGGTCATCAACGAATATCTCGACGACATCGGCCCCGGCCCGCCGCTCAAGCCGGCCGACTCCGGCGAACGGGCCGAGATGCGCATGTGGGTGAAGTTCCAGGACGACGTGCTGCACCCGGCGACCCGGCCGCACACCTTCAGCCTGATCCTGCTCCATCCCGAGAGCCCGATGGCGCGCCTGTCCGACGCGGAAATGGAGGCCCGGCTGACGAAGCATCCCGACCCGAACCGGCTCGCCATGTTCCGGCAGATGGGTCGGACGCCGGCGCCGGCGGCGGTGCTGGAGCAGGCCGAGGCCGCGCTCGGCCGGGCGCTCGACCGGCTCGAGCGGGGCCTGGCGGACGGCCGGCCGTGGCTCGCCGGCGACGCCTTCTCGCTCGCCGACGTCGCGATGACGGGTGTGGTCGACCGGCTGCACTATTGCGGCCTCAGCCGCCTGTGGGAGGCGCGGCCCGGCACCGGGGCCTGGGTGGAACGGCTGCAGGCGCGCCCGGCCTACGCCGCCGCCGTTCCGGCGCTCTCGCAGCGCATGCCGGGGCCGCTGACGGCCTGATTCCGGTCTTGCAGGCTATTGGTGGGACAGGCCGCCGTCGACCGCGAAGGACTGGCCGGTCACGAAGTCGCTGGCCGGCGACAGCAGGTAGATCAGCAGCCCGGCAATATCGTGCGGTACGCCGGAGCGGGGCACGATCTGCCGGGCGACCACCGCGGCGATGCTCTCCTCCGTCTGCCCGGGATTGTCGACCTCGGTCAGGATCTGCCCCGGGCTGATCGCGTTGACGGTGATGCCGGTGCCGCCGAGTTCGCGCGCCATCGAGCGGGTCATGCCGACGAGCGCCGCCTTCGAGGCGACATAGTGGAGGTAGTTCGGCAGGCCGAGATGCCAGGCGGCCGAAGAGATGGTGACGATACGGCCCCAGCCGGCCGCGCGCATCGCCGGCAACACCGCCCTGGCGGCATTGAAGGCGCCGCCGGCATTAACGCGCATCACCCGGTCCCATTCCTCTGCCGGAATCTCCCAGAAGGGGCGGCGGGCGAGCGCCGCGTTGAGGCCGGCATTGGCGATCAGGCCGTCGAGCCGGCCGAAAGTCTCGACCGTGCGGCTGGCCATCGCCTGCGTGGCGTCCGGGTCGGTCACGTCGGTCGCAACGGCGAGGTGCGGCCCGCCGAATCCGGCGATTTCCCCGGCCACGCGCCGGCCCGCCTCCCCGTCGATATCCGCGACGACGATCTTCGCGCCGCCGCGGCTCAGCAGGTGGGCATAGGCGCGGCCCAGCCCCCGGCCGGCGCCGGTGATGGCGATGACGCGCCCGGCGATCCCGGTTTCCGGCGGGTCGCCGACCAGTTCGTCGAACGGGCGTTGCGCCATCAGGCGCCGTTCAGATGCTGCTGCAGGAAGGCGAGCGAACGGGCGTTTGCGAGGGCGGCGGCATCCGCGCGATAGTTGTGCCCGCCTTCCAGGGCGAAGGCGTGGCCCGCGCCCTCGTATTCGTGGAGGGTTACGGCATCGAGCGGATCCAGCGTACCGACGATCGCGTCATGCGCCTCCTGCGAACAGAGCTCGTCGGCCCCGGCGATATGGAGCATCAGCGGGCTGGCGATGGTACCCGCCTCGCCGAGATAGCGGTCGATATTGACGCCGTAATAGCCGACCGAACAGTCGGCGTCGCTGCGTGCGGCGGTCAGGAAGGCGAGTCGCCCGCCCAGGCAGTAGCCCAGGGCCCCGGCCCGCCCGGTGCAGTCCGGGCTTCCGCGCAGCCAATCGATAGTTGCGTTCAGGTCTGCCGTAGCCGCCGCGTCATCGAAGCCGGCGTTGAGGTCCAGCGCGCGCTGCTGCTCCGCCGGGTCGGGTTTCGACGGGTCCTGGATGAGCTGGACACCCGGTTCCTGGCGCCAGAACAGGTCCGGGCAGGCGACGAGGTAGCCGTGCCCGGCGAAGCCGTCGGCCAGGCGCCGCATCACAGCGTTGACGCCGCAGATATACTGCATCAGCACCAGGCCGGGCGCCGGGCGCTGCGCCGGGCGGGCGAGATAGGCGTCGAATTTGCCGTCCGGCCCTTCTATCGCTACGGTTTCGCCCGATACAGGTGCGGTAGGCATACCGTGTCCCCGAGTTTTCCGACGGTCCTTTGCGAACATATGCCGATGCAGATAATCCGCCAAGAAAGGAAACGCGCGCGCTCTGCGGTGCGCCGAAAGCCGGCGCGCCGAAAACCGGTGTGCCGGGCCGGAGCCGCCGGGTCGTGACCCGCGACGGTCCGGGCGGAGAGACGATCCGCGGCCTGCCGTTCCGGCTGGAGCACAGCCCGTTCTACTTGATGGCTCGGGCGATTTCGAAGGCGACGCGGGGCATTGACGCCGCGCTCGGCGCCACCCGTTTCTCCCAGACCCAGTGGCGGGTCCTGATTACGCTTTCGGAACGGGGCGCGCTGTCCATCGGCGACCTGGCGACGGCGACCTTCGTCGAGAGTTCGGCGGTCGGACGGGCGGTGGGACGGATGGAGCGGGACGGTCTGGTCCGGCGCGAAAGCGATCCCGAAGACCGGCGCATCACGCGGGTCAGCCTGTCGCCGGAGGGGCGGCTCAGGATGGAGGAACTCAAATCCGTCGTCGTCGCCGAGATCGACCGTCTGCTCGACGGCTTCGGGACCGAAGACGTGCGGACTCTCAACGCCTGGCTCGCCCGCATCTCGAACAACGCCGACGAAACCGACGGCCGCAGGAGCGCCGCCGGCGGCAAGTGAGCAAGTGTCTGTCTATCGCGTTGTGCCGACAGCCGTCGCGGACCGGACCTGCCGCCGTTTCGAGGCCTCCGGCGCCTGAACTCCGTCGGCTGGGCGCCGCCATCGGCGTTTCACGGCAACCAGCGGTCGACATCGGCAAGCGCGCGCCGGGCCATCGCCTGCTTGCGCATCCGGCCCTTCAGCTTTCTGCCGCCAGTTTCGAGCGCCGGCATCAGGCCGAAGTTGACGTTCATCGGCTGGAAACTGTCGGCCGCGGCGCCGCCGGTGATGTGATGCAGCAGGGCGCCCATCGCCGTGGTCGGCGGCGGCGGCGCGAAGGCGGCGCCCAGTCGCTCGGCCGCCGCCATCCGGCCGGCCAGCAGGCCGATCGCCGCGCTTTCGACATAACCTTCGACGCCGGTGATCTGGCCGGCGAAGCGCAGCCGGGGATCGGCCTTCAGGCGCAGTTGCGCATCCAGCAGTCTGGGGCTGTTCAGGAAGGTGTTGCGGTGAATGCCGCCGAGCCGGGCGAAGCGCGCGTTCTCCAGCCCGGGGATCGTCCGGAAGATGTCCGTCTGGGCGCCGTGCTTCAGCTTGGTCTGGAAGCCGACCATGTTGAACAGGGTGCCGAGCGCATTGTCCTGGCGCAGCTGCACGACGGCGTGGGCGCGCCGGCCGGTGCGCGGGTCGGTCAGGCCGACCGGTTTCATCGGGCCGAAGCGCAGGGTTTCCCGGCCGCGCGCCGCCATGACCTCGATCGGCAGGCAGCCCTCGAAATAGGGCGTGTCCTTCTCCCAGTCCTTGAATTCCGTCTTGTCGCCGGCGAGCAGGGCATCGATGAAGCCGTTATACTGTGCCTCGTCCAGCGGGCAGTTGATATAGGCGCGGGTGTCGCCGCCCGGCCCCGGCTTGTCGTAGCGCGACTGGCGCCAGGCGACGGTCTCGTCGATCGAGTCCGCGTGGACGATCGGCGCGATGGCGTCGAAGAAGGCGAGCGATTCCTCGCCGGTCAGATCCAGGATCGCCTGTGCGAGCGCCGGCGAGGTCAACGGGCCGGTCGCGACGACGACCTTGTCCCAGGCCGGCGGCGGCAGTTCCGCGACCTCCTCGCGCCGGACCTCGACCAGCGGGTGCGCGGCAAGCCTGCCCTGGACCGCTGCCGCGAATCCGTCCCGGTCGACCGCGAGCGCGCCGCCCGCGGGCACCTTGTGTTCATCGGCCGCCGCGAGGATCAGCGAGTGGCAGCGGCGCATCTCCTCGTGCAACACGCCGACCGCATTGGCCTCGGCGTCGTCGGAGCGGAAGGAATTGGAGCAGACCAGTTCGGCGAGCGTATCCGTTTGATGCGCGTCCGTGCTGCGCACGGGCCGCATCTCGTACAGGATTGCCGGCGTGCCGGCCCGCGCCGCCTGCCACGCCGCTTCGCAACCTGCCAGCCCGCCGCCGACGATGTGGATGGGTGCAGGAGCGGACGAGCGGTTCATGGCGGGGGATCGTCGGGGCGCCCGCCCGGGCTCACCCCGGAGCGGCGGCGGGCCTTCGGGCGGATACGGCCGTCGCCATGCGCCCTACAGGCCGTAACTGCCTCTGCTTCGGCCGGTTACGGCGCGGCGCCGGACGATCATGTCGATCATGCTGCGGAAAATGCCGGGTTCATCGCCTTCCGCTTTCGTGGTGCGCGAGACCCGATCCACTTTGCGGGCGTCGTTCAACCCATAGGTGCGAATGCGCCTGACCACCTGCTTGTCGTCGAACTGCAGCTCGATAACCTGCTGGTTTTTGACCTCCGGGGCCATGAAGGCGACCGTTTCTTCCCGCTTGCTGATGTAATACCAGATCTTGTTGTCGAAGGCCGACACGGTGGACGGCGGCCCCAGGGCGCTCCGTACGTCCGCCGCGGACGTGACCCCCTGGCGGATGCGGACGATGTCTTCCTGTTCGGCGGCGTTGCCGCGAATGTCGACGCGCGGCGAACAGGCCGCAAGCGCAGTCAGCGCGCAGAGCCCGGCTGCCAGTAGCCATCGCGTCGCCGTTCCGCGTTTCCGTCTGCCACGCATTTCTGCCATCCTGCCCATCCGCTCGTTCCCGGCCGGGACCGGCCGCTGCGGTTGCGCGACCGGTTCGCCCGGCGGCTTGCCGGGCGCGTCCGGGAAAATACCTGTCAGTATCGCCCGATTCGATCCAAATCGATATGCCGCGCCGCCTGGGGAAGTCAATCGAAACCGCCGCCGCACCGGCGGTCGCCGGCCCGCGGGGCGAGCCTGAACCGCCGCCGTATCCGGGGCTGCGCCACAGCGTGAAACCATGACCCTGCTTGATCGTTTCTCGACGATATTCGACAAGGACCGGCGGCGGAACCGGGCGTCGGCCGGGGCGCTCTATGCCTGTATCGTCGCGGCGGCCCGCCACGAGCATTTCTACCGGGTGCGCGGCGTACCGGACACCCTGGACGGCCGGTTCGAACTTCTCGCGCTGCACGTCGTACTGGTCTGCCGCCGCCTCGCCGCCGAAGGCCCGGCCGGCGCCGCGGCCGGGCAGCATCTTTTCGACGTCATGATCGAAGATCTGGACATGAATCTGCGGGAACTCGGCGTGAACGATCCGTCGCTCGGCCGTCGGGTCAAGGAGATGGCGCGCGCCTTCTACGGGCGGTGCGGCGCTTATGCCGCGGCGCTGGACGGCGGGGACCGCCCGGCCCTGGAAGGGGCCGTGGCCCGGAACCTTTACGGCACGCTCGATCCGGCGCCGGCGAATGTCACATGGGCGGCAGACTATATCGAAGCGGTGGCGGGGGCGCTCGACCGGTTGTCCCTGCCTGCCGTCGCCGCGGCGGATATCCGCTTCCCGGAGCCGGGATCGTGACCCGGGCGCTGCGCTGGGGAGACGCCAGGGTGGACGTCGCGACGCTTCCCGCCGGCGGTGCGGCGGTGCGCCTTTCGGCCGGCGCCGAAGACCGGCGCGCCATTGCCGGCCGTTTGCAGTTGCCATCGGTCGAAGCGTGCGCGGCGACCTTTGCGCTCCGGGCGGAACCCGGCCGCGGCGTCCTTGTCGAAGGCCGGCTCCGCGCCCGGCTGGTCCGCCGCTGCGTGGTGAGCGGCGATGCGATGGAAGAGATTGTCGACCGGGCGTTCGAGAGCGCGATCGTAAGGGAGGAGCCGGCGGCCGCGGAAGACGACGCCGCGGAAGAGATGGATTACGAAGTCGCTCCGGATGGCCGGGTCGACCTTGCCGAGCTGGCAATTCAGATTCTGGCCGTCTCCATGGCGGCGTATCCGCGGGGGCCGGGCGCCGATGCCGTGCTCGCCGAGTTCGGGGCACAGGGGGATGCTGCCGGCGGGCAGGAGAAACCGTTTGCCGGCCTGGGCGCCCGGCTGGGTATGCCGGGGTCGGAACCGGACGGCGCAGAAGGCGGGGACGCCGACGGTTGAACTGCCGCCGGCGGTCTTCGGCGCAGGCCGTTCGTGCGACCGTTGGCCCTTGCCGCCCCCGTGCAGAGAATTTAAGTATCGCCTTCGACAGATACCGCCCCGGCTCGTGCCGGGGCGTCTTTCGTGAGGCCGGGTCATGGCAGTACCGAAATCGAAAATCTCGAAGTCACGCCGCAACATGCGGCGCGCGCACGACAGCCTCACGGCGGCCAATGTTTCCGAATGCCCGAATTGCGGCGAAATCAGGCGGCCGCATCATGTCTGCAGCGCCTGCGGCTATTACGGGGACCGCGAAGTCGTCGACGTGACAGAAGCCTAGGACATTCCAGGCGCGCCTGTGCTAACAGACAGCGACCGGGCGGGCGCGCCGGCCTTCGGAGCGCCGCCTTCGGGCTGGAGTCGATACGGGCGAGACATTGAGCGGTCGGATCACTATCGCGCTGGACGCCATGGGCGGCGACAACGCTCCGCGGAGCGTGTTGCGCGGCGCGACCATCGCCAAGCGCCGTTACCCGGACCTGGAGTTCCTGATTTTCGGGGACGAGGAAAAACTGGCGCCGATGATGAAACGGCTGGTTCGCCTGCGCCGCTCGTCGACGATCATTCACGCGCCCGGTGTCGTCTCGGCGGACGAAAAGGCCTCGACGGCGCTGCGCAGCGGCCGGAATTCCAGCATGCGCAAGGCGATCGATGCGGTTCGCAACGGCGAGGCCGCCGGTGTCGTCTCGGCCGGTAACACCGGTGCGCTCATGGCGATGGCGAAGGTGGTGCTGAAGACCGTGCCGGGAATCGACCGGCCGGCCATGGCGTCCTTCTTCCCGACGCTCCGGGGCGAGACCGCCATGCTCGATCTGGGCGCCAACATCGAGTGTTCGGCCGATAACCTGGTCCAGTTCGCCACGATGGGCGAAACCTTCGCGCGCACCGTCCTCGGTTCGCTGCGCCCGACCGTAGGGCTGCTCAATGTCGGCTCGGAAGAGGTGAAGGGACACGAGGAACTGCGCGAGGCCCATGCCATCCTGAAGCAGAGCGGCCTCGCCTACAGCGGCTTCGTGGAGGGCGACGACATCGCCGCCGGAACGGTCGATGTGGTGGTCGCCGACGGATTTACCGGCAACGTGGCGCTGAAATCGATCGAGGGCACGGCCAAGCTGGTCAACGAGTTCGTCCGCCGGACGTTCAAGAGTTCGCTGCTCGCAGCGGTCGGCTACCTGTTCGCCCGGCGCGCCCTGATCAAGCTGCGCGCCCGGGTCGATCCGCGGCGCTACAACGGCGCGACCTTCCTCGGCCTCAACGGCATCGTGGTGAAATGCCACGGCGGTTCGGACGCGCTGGGATTCGCGACCGGGGTCGGCGTGGCCCGGGACATGATACGCAACGGTTTCATCGAGAAAATGGTCCGGGAGTTCCATGCGTTGCCCGCCGGCGAGGAAGGCGAAACTCCCAAGCGCGTCCAGGACCCCGCGATCGGTCTCGGCGCCCAGCCCGTGACGCCGTCATGACCGGCGGGATCGACGCCGTCGTCACCGGGGTCGGCGCCTACCTGCCGGCAAACGCCGTCAGCAATGCAGACCTCGAAATGCGGGTCGAAACGTCGGATGCGTGGATCCGGGCGCGCACCGGCATCCGGCAGCGCCACGTCGCGGCGGACGGCGAACTGACCTCCGACCTTGCCCTGGCGGCGGCCCGGTCGGCGCTTGCCGATGCCGGCGTGGACGGCGCCGAACTGGACCTGATCGTCCTGGCGACGACGACACCGGATTCGACCTTCCCCGCGACCGCCACCAAGGTGCAGGCGGCGCTCGGCATGACGAACGGCGCGGCGTTCGACGTCCAGGCGGTCTGCGCCGGTTTCATCTACGCCGTCAGCGTCGCGGCGAATGCGGTGGGTGCGGGCCAGTGCGCGAAGGCCCTGGTGATCGGCGCCGAGACCTTCACGCGCCTGCTGGACTGGAACGACCGTTCGACCTGCGTGCTGTTCGGCGACGGGGCGGGCGCCATTGTGCTGGAGGGGCGGGCGTCCAACGGCGCCGACCGGACCGGCGTGCTGTCGAGCCATCTGCATTCCGACGGGCGCTATTACGACCTGCTCTACGTCGATGGCGGACCGTCGTCGACCGGCACCACCGGCCATGTCCGCATGCAGGGGCCGGAAGTCTTCAAGCATGCCGTGAACAAGCTGGCGGATGCGGTGCGGGAGGCTCTGGTCGCCAACGATCTCGACGCTGGCGACGTCGACTGGTTCGTGCCGCACCAGGCCAACAAGCGGATTATCGACGGCACGGCGAAAAAGCTCGGCATCGAGCCCGAGAGGGTGATTCTGACCGTCGACCGGCACGCCAACACCT
Source organism: Rhodospirillaceae bacterium (assembly GCA_009840595.1). Classification (GTDB taxonomy): domain Bacteria; phylum Pseudomonadota; class Alphaproteobacteria; order Bin65; family Bin65; genus Bin65. The sequence goes on from VXNK01000091.1 coordinate 19,555, forward strand.
CGGCCGCCTCGATACCGCTCGCGCTCCACCAGGGCGTCTCGGACGGCCGGATCAAGAAGGGCGACCTGGTGGTGCTGGAAGCCATCGGCGGCGGCCTCTCCTGGGGCGCCAGCGTCATCCGTTGGTAGGCGCCCTTTGGTAGGCGTTGGCGCCGATCCGGCCGAGCCGCCGCCCGGCAGCCGGAGCTGGCCGTGACAGGAACCGCACCGCCCGCGACATTCGGGGATCCGCTGCCCGAAGCAGCCGATGTGGCGGTTATCGGCGCTGGCATTGCCGGCACCGCCGCGGCCTGGTTCCTGGCCCGCGCCGGCGTGTCCGTCCTGCTCTGCGAGAAGGGGCGGGTTGCTGCGGAGCAATCCAGCCGGAACTGGGGCTGGGTGCGGCAACAGGGCCGCGATGCGGCCGAACTCCCGATCATGATGGAATCCAACCGCATCTGGCGCGGCCTTGCGGCGGAAACCGGCGAACCCGGTCTCGCATTTACGCCTGCAGGCTGCGTTTACGTCGCCCCGGACCGGCAAAGGCTCGCGGTTTTCGAGCGCTGGTGCGAGATCGCCCGCCGGCATCAGCTCGACACCCGGATGCTGACCCGGAAGCAGGTCGGCGAACTGCTGCCCGGCATTGCCGGCGACCGGTGCGGCGGGCTGTTGACGCCGAGCGACGGCCGGAGCGAACCCCGGCTGGCGGTCCCGGCGCTCGCCCGCGCCGCACAGCGCCTCGGCGCTGCCGTCGTCGAGAATTGCGCCGTGCGGACGCTCGACATCGAAGCCGGCCGCCTCGCCGGCATCGTCACCGAACGCGGGCGGGTCCGGTGCGGCAGCGTCGTATTGGCGGGCGGCGCCTGGTCGGGCCTTTTTGCCGGCAATGCAGGGATCGCGATGCCCCAACTGCTCGTCCGGGCGACCGCCGTGCGCACCGGGCCCGCGCCGGCGGCGGTCGGCCCCAACGTTTCGCTGAACGGCGTCGCGCTGCGCCGGCGCGACGATGGCGGCTATACCGTCGGAACGGGCTTCGCCGAACACTTCGTCGGGCCGCCGTCCTTCCGCCATCTGGGGCGTTTCCGCCGGCTGGTCAGGCAATCGGCGCGGGAGATCCGGCTGTTGCCTGCAGCGCCCCGCGGCTATCCCGGCGCCTGGGCGACGGCGCAGCGCTGGAACGCGGACGAGGAGACGCCCTTCGAGCGGGTCCGCGTACTCGATCCGGCGCCGGCGCGCGCCGCCGTCCGGCGGATCCGGGAGCGGCTTTCCCGGCAGGTTCCGGCGCTGGAAAAAATCGGATTTTCAGAGGCCTGGGCCGGGATGATCGACGTGACCCCGGATGCGGTGCCGATTCTCGGCGAAGCCGACGCGATTCCCGGCCTGCTGATCGCGACGGGGTTCAGCGGGCACGGCTTCGGCATCGGGCCGGCGGTCGGCCGGATCGCGGCGGACCTAGTGCGCGGTCGGCCGCCCGGCCACGATCTCGGCCGGTTCCGCCTCCAGCGGTTTTTCGACGGCAGCGCCATCGTGCCGGGGCCGTACTGAAGGCGCGCGCGGGGGCCTTTCCGCGCAGAAAATCCGCCGCCTGGTCCGGGTCTCGGCGGCGTCCCGGCCGGTTCGCACGGCCGTCGACGGGGCCGACGAAACGGAAAACGGCGATTTTCTTGACGCTTTCGGGAGTTGGCGGCTACATCTATCGGCTGTTGGGGAGACGGCGATGGCTGCAAAGACAATAACGAGAGCCGACCTCGGGGACGCGGTCTACGAGGAAATCGGGCTGTCACGCAACGATTCGGCGAAATTGGTCGAATCGGTGCTGACCGAAATATGCGATGCCCTGGTCGGCGGCGAGAACGTGAAGGTCTCTTCGTTCGGCAGTTTCATGTTGCGCAACAAGGGCGAGCGGACCGGCCGCAATCCGAAGACCGGCGAGGAAGTGCCGATTTCTCCGCGGCGCGTTCTGGTCTTCCGGCCGTCGAACATTTTGAAGGAACGCCTGAACCGGACGGACGGCGGCTGACGCCGCAGCCCGACCGGCGGACCGGCGCCGCTGACAGGATACGGCAACCATGGCGTCTGCGCATGACGATCCCCCGGACGGCGGCCCCCGGCATGAGGAGCGCGCGTCGAGCCGCCGCACCAAATCGGCGGAGGCTTTCCGCACCATCAGCGAAGTCTCCGGCGACGTCGGCGTGCCGCAGCATGTCTTGCGGTTCTGGGAGACCAAATTCAGCCAGATCAAGCCGCTGAAACGGGGCGGCGGGCGGCGCTATTACCGGCCCGAGGATATCGACCTGATTCACCGGATCAGGGCTTGGCTCTACGATGACGGATATACCATCAAGGGCGTCCAGAAGCTGTTGCGCGAAGGCGGGGCGGGCGCCCCCGCCCGCCCCCGCCCCCCCCCCCCCCCCGAGGCGCCCCCCGCCGCCCCCCGGCCCGCCGCCCCCCCCCCCCCCCCCCGCGCGGCGCCCCCCCCCCCGGCCC
>VXNK01000091.1:22029-25878 GCA_009840595.1 Rhodospirillaceae bacterium
GGCGGCCCGCGGCGCGGGGCGGGCGCCCCCCCCCCGGGGGGGCGGGCGGGGCCGGGGGGGGGGGGGCGGGCAGCGCCCCCCCCCGGCGCGTCGGCGCCGGAACCGGGCCGGGCGACGGCTGATCCTCCGGTGTTGCGCCGCCCCGAGGCAACGCCCGCGGCCGAAGACGGAAGCGGTCCCCGGGACCCTGGAAGGCCGGATGCCGCGACTGCGGACCGGATATCGCTGGACCGGGCAACGGTGGCGAGCCTGATGGAGGGTCTGGAAGAGGTTCGCGACCGGCTGCGCGGGCCGCCGCCGGATCCGTAGGTCCGCCGCGCCGGATTGGCGGCCCGGTGTAGCAGAAGCCGCGTTGTAACCGCGGTCGCCCTGTCCTATTTTCGGCGTCGGGCCGGAGCGTGGCGCAGCCAGGTAGCGCGTCTGACTGGGGGTCAGAAGGTCGTGGGTTCGAGTCCCGCCGCTCCGACCATTCAACGCATTGCAAAAATCGAATTATCCTGAATTCTCCCGCCCGGATTGCCCGGATTGCAAGAAAACGAGGGGCGGCCGGCAGGCCGGTCCGGCAAACCGCGCCGCGGTTCGGGCGCTCGGCGAAGCGATCGGAGAATCCGGGCGCGCGGGACAGGGCGCGGGCGGTCCGGTGGACAAATTGAATACGCCCGGGCCGGGTTGCCGGACTGTTCCGACAGGCGCGCCCGCCCTATCTTGCAGGTCCGCCCGCGCGGCCGCTTCGGGGTCGCGGACGGGTCCGGCAATTCCGATACCGCATAGACCGGAGGGGAGTGTGGTGGAGCATGACTGAGCGTGTACGGCACATGCGTAAGGGACTACCCGAGAAGCAGGGGCTCTACGACCCGCGCAACGAGCACGATGCATGCGGGATCGGTTTCGTCGTCAATATCAGGAACCGCAAAAGCCACCGGATCATCGAGCAGGGCTTGCAGGTTCTGAAGAATCTGACGCACCGGGGCGCGGTCGGCGCCGATCCGCTGGCCGGCGACGGCGCCGGCATTCTCATTCAGATGCCGGACGCCCATCTGCGCGCCGTCTGCGGCGACATCGGAGTCGCGCTTCCGGAACCCGGCGAATACGCCGTCGGCATGGTGTTCATGCCGCAGGCCGAAGGGCCGCGCGCGGACTGCGTTCGTATCGTCGAGGAGATAATCGAGGCCGAAGGGCAGCATCTCCTGGGCTGGCGCGACGTGCCGGTGGACAATTCCGGACTGGGCGAGAGCGTCCTGCCGACCGAACCCTCCGTGCGCCAGGTTTTCGTTCGCCGGGGCGACAACTGCGCCGACCGGGATGCCTTCGAGCGCAAGCTGTTCGTCATCCGCAAGCAGGCGGAGCACCGGATCGACGCCCTGGGCAAGGCGTGCGACGACTTCTACATGCCGTCCTTCTCGTCGCGGACGATCGTCTACAAGGGCATGCTGCTGGCCCACCAGGTCGGCGAGTTTTACCGCGACCTCAGGGACGAGCGGATGGTGACGGCGCTGGCCCTGGTCCACCAGCGGTTTTCCACCAACACCTTTCCGTCCTGGCGGCTGGCGCACCCGTACCGGATGATCTGCCACAACGGCGAGATCAACACGCTGCGCGGCAACATCAACTGGATGGCGGCGCGCCGCCATCTGATGAAGTCCAAGCTCCTGGGCGACGATCTGGAAAAGCTCTGGCCGCTGATCACGGAAGGCCAGTCGGATTCGGCGAGCTTCGACAACGCGCTCGAACTCCTGGTGCAGTCCGGCTATTCGCTGGCCCACGCCATGATGATGCTGATTCCCGAGGCGTGGACCGGCAATCCGCTGATGGACGAGCGCCGGCGCGCTTTCTACGAATACCACGCGGCGATCATGGAGCCGTGGGACGGGCCGGCGGCGGTGGCGTTCACCGACGGCCGCCAGATCGGCGCGACCCTGGACCGCAACGGGCTGAGGCCGGCGCGCTACGTCATCACCGACGACGACATGGTGGTGATGGGGTCCGAGGTCGGCGTCCTGCCGATCGAGGAGAGCCGCATCGTCAAGAAGTGGCGCCTGCAGCCGGGCAAGATGCTGCTGATCGACCTCGAACAGGGCTGCATCCTCGACGACGACAACATCAAGGCCGAACTGTCCTCGGTCCAGCCCTATCAGGAATGGCTCGACCGCACCCGGATCGTGCTGGAGGATCTGCCGGCGACGAGCGCCCCTGTCGCGCTGCCCAACCGGGTAACATTGCTCGATCGGCAGCAGGCCTTCGGCTACACGCAGGAAGACCTCAAGTTCCTGATGTCCCCGATGGCGTCGACCGGGCAGGAAGCCGTCGGCTCGATGGGCAACGACATCCCGATTTCGGCGCTGTCGTCGCGTCCCAAGCTGCTCTATTCGTATTTCAAGCAGGTGTTCGCCCAGGTCACCAACCCGCCGATCGATCCGATCCGCGAGGAACTGGTGATGTCGCTCCTGTCGCTGATCGGCCCGCGGCCCAACCTGCTGGGCATCGACGATACGACGCCGCAAAGGCGTCTCGAGGTCCGCCAGCCCGTCCTGACGAACAGGGATCTGGAGAAGATCCGCTCGATCGGCGAGATCGCGGACAATGCGTTCCGGACCCTTACCCTCGATCTGACCTATCCCGCCGAACACGGCGCCGACGGCATGCGGCCGGCGCTCGACTCGGTGTGCGCCCAGGCCGAGAAGGCATGCCAGGAAGGCTACAACATCCTGGTGCTGAGCGACCGTGCGATCTCCGAGGACAGGATCGCCATACCGGCGCTGCTGGGCACCTCGGCGGTTCATCATCATCTGGTGCGGGAGGGGCTGCGGACCCTGCTCGGGCTGGTCGTGGAGACCGGCGAGGCGCGCGAGGTTCATCATTTCTGCACCCTGGCCGGCTACGGCGCCGAGGCGATCAACCCCTATCTCGCGTTCGAGACCCTTTCGGCAATGCGCGACGAACTGCCGGAGAAGCTCACCGACCGGCAGCTTTACCGGCGCTACATCAAGGCGGTCGACAAGGGCATCCTGAAGGTGATGTCCAAGATGGGCATCTCGACCTACCAGTCCTATTGCGGCGCGCAGATTTTCGACGCGGTCGGCCTGGGCGAGGATTTCGTCGGGCAGTATTTCACGGGCACGGCGAGCACCATCGGCGGCGTCGGGCTGGCCGAAGTCGCGCGCGAGACCGTGGAACGCCACAGGCTCGCTTACGGCGACGCGCCGGTCTATCGCAACGCGCTCGATGTCGGCGGCGAATACGCCTACCGCCTGCGCGGCGAGGAACACTACTGGACGCCCGACACGGTCATGAACCTGCAGCACGCCGTGCGCGGCGAACTGCCCGAGAAATACCGCGCCTTCGCCGAACAGGTGAACGACCAGGATCACCGGATGATGACGATCCGGGGCCTGTTCGAGTTGATCCCGGCGGAGACGCCGGTGCCGCTCGACGAGGTCGAGCCGGCGCGCGAGATCGTCAAACGGTTCTCGACGGGCGCGATGTCGTTCGGGTCCATCTCGCGCGAGGCCCATTCGACCCTGGCGATCGCCATGAACCGGATCGGCGGCAAGTCGAACACCGGCGAGGGCGGCGAGGAGCCGGACCGGTTCCGGCCCATGCCCAACGGCGATTCGATGCGCTCGGCCATCAAGCAGGTCGCCTCGGGCCGGTTCGGCGTGACCGCCGAATACCTCGCCAATTCAGACATGATGCAGATCAAGATGGCCCAGGGCGCGAAGCCCGGCGAGGGCGGCCAGCTGCCGGGCCACAAGGTGGATGCCGTCATCGCCAAGGTGCGCCATTCGACGCCGGGCGTCGGCCTGATCTCGCCGCCGCCGCATCACGACATCTACTCGATCGAGGATCTCG
>VXNK01000036.1 GCA_009840595.1 Rhodospirillaceae bacterium
CCCCCCCCCCGCCCGCCCCCCCACCCGCCGGGCGGGCGGCCGCCCCCCCCCCCCCCCCCCCCGCCGCGGGCGGGCGCCCGGGCGCGACCCGGAGGGCGGCGCTGTCGGGCCGGCATGGTGCGTCAAGCCGCTTGCCCGATGTCCCCGCATCGCGCGGCGCGGCTTTCCTGCCCTGCCGGCCCGACAGCGCCGCGCAGGTCATGACCGTGGTGAGAAATCCGGGTTAACGGCCGCACACGGCGGGTCAACCGGCCCGCGAACCGGACGGGATAAACGAATAAATTGCCGTTCCGGGGCCGCTCTGCTATCGCCCCCGGATGGTCGCGCGGGTTAAAACGATTGCGTTCCACGGCATCGACGTGCTGGACATCGATGTCCAGGTGCAGATTTCCAGCGGCGTGGTCGCCTACAGGATCGTCGGACTGCCGGACAAGGCGGTCGGCGAATCGCAGGAACGGGTGCGCAGCGCGCTCACCGCCCTCGGCCTCGCGCTCCCGGCCAAGCGGATCACCGTGAACCTGGCGCCGGCCGACGTGCTGAAGGAAGGCAGCCATTTCGACCTGCCGATCGCGGTCGGCATGCTGATCGCGATGGGCGCCCTGCCGGCCGATGCGCTGGACGGCTACACCGTGGTCGGCGAACTGGCGCTGGACGGCCAGATCGCCCCGGTCGCCGGCGTATTGCCGGCGGCGATGGCGGCGGTCGGCGAAGGCAGGCGCGGCATCGTCTGCCCGGCGGCCTGCGGCGGCGAAGCGGCCTGGGCCGGCGATCTGGACGTCCTGGCGCCGCGCTCGCTGATCGCCCTGGTCAACCATTTCAAGGGCACCCAGGTGCTGAGCCCGCCCGCGCCGGCGCTGGCCGACGACGACGGCCGCTATCCGGACCTGGCCGACATCAAGGGCCAGGAGACCGCCAAACGCGCGCTGGAGATTGCCGCGGCGGGCGGCCACAACCTGCTGATGATCGGTCCGCCCGGCTCCGGCAAATCGATGCTGGCGGCACGCCTGCCCGGCATCCTGCCGCCGCTCGACGCCGCCGAGGCGCTCGAGGTCAGCATGATCCACTCGGTCGCCGGCATGCTGGAGAATGGCCGCATCACGCGGCGCCGGCCGTTCCGCGATCCGCATCATTCGGCCTCGCTGCCCGCCCTGGTCAGCGGCGGCCTGCGCGCCAGGCCGGGCGAGGCTTCGCTGGCCCATCTCGGCGTGCTGTTCCTCGACGAGCTGCCGGAGTTCAACCGCCAGACCCTGGAAGCGCTGCGCCAGCCGGTCGAATCCGGCCGGGCGGTGGTGGCGCGCGCCAACCATCATGTGACCTATCCGGCGCGCTTCCAGCTCATCGCCGCGATGAACCCGTGCCGCTGCGGCCATCTCGACGATCCGGCGTTCGCCTGTTCGCGCGCGCCGCGCTGCGCCCGCGAATACCAGACGCGGATCTCCGGCCCGATGTTCGACCGCATCGACCTGCATGCCGACGTGCCGGCGGTGAGCGCCGCCGATCTCTCGCTGCCGCCGCCGCGCGAAAGCAGCGCCGACGTGGCGCAGCGGGTGGCGGCGGCGCGCGATATCCAGCGGGCCCGCTACGCCGGGCAGGGCATCCGGACCAATGCCGAGGCCGACGGCGACCTGCTGGAGGCGGTCGCCGCCGCCGATGCGAGCAGCCGCGCATTGCTCACCGAGGCGGCGGAGAAGCTGCGGCTGAGCGCGCGCGGCTATCACAGGGTCTTGCGGGTCGCGCGAACCCTTGCAGACATGGAGCATGGGGAGCGGGGCGCGGCGCAGGGGGATGCCGGCGCTGTCGGCCGCCTGCACATCGCCGAGGCCCTGAGCTATCGCCGCGTTGCGCCCGGCGCCTGACATGGCCCGGCCGGCCCGGCGAAAATCCGCCCCCATCAAAATCCGATCGCGCAGATTATCCCTTGACGCAACCTGAGTAAATCCGTTGACTATCCGCGCTTCGACCGAACCGGACAGGGGGAGACACCGCCATGCGCGCCATCGTTCCTGTAGCGGCCGTTCTGGCGGCCGCGCTTGCGCTCGCCGGCTGCGCGACGCCGCATCTCGACATTGCCGAGCCCACCGACCGCCAGAAGGCCGAGGCCGAGGCGGCGCTGAAATTCACGGCGGTCGGCCCGCCGCGCAACACCGCCGCCGGTGACATGGTGCCGACGGTCGGGCGCGTCATACGGCGCGTCCGGGCATCGTCCTACGCGGTGTGCACGGAACTCAGGCTGCCCGACGAGCGGTGCAAGCTCATGTCGACCGCCAAGGTCGTGGTCTATACGCGAAAGACGGACATCAACGCCTTTGCGGACGGGGACAACAATGTCGGCGTTTACGGCGGCCTCGTCAGCAACATGGGCAGCGACGCCGAGATCGCCGGCGTGCTGGCGCACGAATTCGCCCATGTCATGTACGGCCATGTCGAGAAGAAAACGACGAACGCGCTGATCGGCGGCCTGCTCCTGGGTGTGCTCGCCGGGGCCGCATCCGCCGCAGCGGGGTCGCAGGACCAGAAGCCGGTCCGCGACCTGACGAAACTCGGCTGGCAGATCGGCAGCACCGCCTACAGCCCCGAAATGGAGATCGAGGCCGACCGCACGGCCGTCTACATCCTGCACAGGGCCGGATTTCCGCTCACCGCGTTGCAGAGCGCGCTGCTGCGCATGAACCGCGCCGAGGCGGACCGGTCGTCGGGCACGTTTTCGGGAACCGTCGGTTTTCTGCAGACCCATCCGAGCGACGACCGCCGCCACGCGCACCTGATATCCGCGATCGAAGACGTCCGGGCCGGCAGGCCGCTGAAGCCGGCGAAAAAGAAGTAGGCGCACGGCCTCCGGGGCGGTCGAGACAGGATTGCGATCCATCCTTCGCTAAGCCCCGGCGTTCTTCTGCGAAACGCCGCACGGCGAGCAACGCAATCCTGCGCGCCCGCCATTGCGACCGAAGCGTACCCCCAACCGTCATTTCGACCGAAGCGAAGCGAGTGGAGAAATCTGGCTGGCGACGGATGCCGGAGCCTGTGGCGTCGATGGAGCGCAAGCCAGATTTCTCCCCTTCGACTTCGCTCAGGGCAGGCTACTCCGCCCCGGTCTGTGGGGCCGTGGCTCCGGTCGAAATGACGGCGAGGGGTTTCGCAGGGGAATCCTCTGAAGAGGGGGAAGGACAAGGTTGCGGCGGGCTCCGCCGGGCCGGTCTTTCAACAATATTTCCTTTTTCTCGATAATATTCCTTGACAAAGTGTATCCCGCGCCCTACATCGCCCCCGTCAACGCCCAAGATGCGCTTGCCGCGGCCGGCCGACGCCCAATCCGCCCCGCTTCCCGCCCGTCATTCCGTCCTTCGAGACGGCTCAGGCATTCGCCTTCGCCTCCTCAGGATGAAGCTGTAAAATTTGGCCAGACTCCCAGCCCTTCATCCTGAGGAGGGCGTTGAGGAGGCGCTTTAGCGCCGTCTCGAAACGCCCGTCTCGAAGGACGCTCCCGGTGTCGGGCGGCGCTCCCGGCCGGCCGGGATTCTGGAAAATTTCCTATCGCGATCGTTTTTGTGCACTCCCGAAGGGCGTGTTTCCAACGATTTCAAAGGGTTAGGGCCGCCGGGTGCAAAAAAAAGCATGTAGAAAGACCGGTCTGTCTAAATCAAAAATCAAACAATTTCAAAGACTTAGGGAACTCGATCTTAAACAATCATTCAAAAACAGTCGGTCCGGCGGCCGGCCCCGTCCGGCAAACCCTTTCGCAGAGGACTCCCAAGGGGCGGGGGACCCGGCCGGCGCCGATCACCGGCCCCCCGCCATCCGCGCCGCCGCCTGCAGGAAACCGACCAGGTCGTCCGTCGAATGGTGGATGTAGTCGGCGTCGTGGCCGTTCATGGCCCAGTCGCTCGCCGTGCGGACATGCACCGTCGTCATGCCGCGGTCGTGGGCCGGTTTCAGGTTGATCGCGATATCCTCGATCAGCACCGCGGCCGCCGGGTCCATGGCGTGCCGGTCGAGGAACAGGTCGTAGAACGGGTCGAGCGGCTTGGGGTCGAAGCCGGCGGCGGCGATATCGAAGATGTCCGCGAAATGCCCGGCGACGCCGAGCCGGTCGAGCACCGCCTCGGCGTGTTTCACCGAGCCGTTGGTGAAGATGTATTTCGGGCCGTCCAGCCGGCCCAGGACCGCCGCCAGATCGTCCGACGGCGGAACCGGGCTGTAGTCGATGTCATGGACGTAATCGAGGAAGTGGTGCGGATCGATGCCGTATTCCTGCATCAGCCCTTTCATGGTCGTGCCGTATTGCCGGAAATAGCCCTTCTGCATCCGGCGCGCCTCGTCGTGCGGCAGGTCCAGCGCCTCCGCGATATAGGCGCCGATGCGCACGTCGACCTGGGCGAACAGGTTGCACTCGGCCGGATAGATCGTGTTGTCGAGATCGAATACCCAGTGGCCGATATGGGACAGGTCGGGCACGGCCGGCCGCTCGGGCGCCTTGCCGCCTAGTCCGCGCGGATCAGGGTGCCGGTGCCGCTCTCGGTGAAGATTTCGAGCAGCATGGAATGGGGCACCCTTCCGTCCAGGATCACCGCGGCCTCGACCCCGCCCTCGATGGCGCGGATGCAGGTCTCGACTTTCGGGATCATGCCGCCCTTGATCGCGCCGTCGTCCATCAGGGCGCGCGCGGCGGCGACCGTCAGCTCCGGGACCAGTTCGCCGTTCCCGTCGAGCACGCCGCGCACGTCGGTCAGCAGGAACATGCGGATCGCCTCGCTGGCGGCGGCGACGGCGCCGGCGACCGTGTCGGCGTTGATGTTGTAGGTCTCGCCCCTGGCGCCGATGCCGATCGGCGCGATGACCGGGATCAGGCCGCTGTCCAGCAGGTCTTCGAGGATTTCGGCATCGACGGCGTCCGGCTCGCCGACGAAGCCGAGATCGAGGATGCGCTCGATGTTCGAATCCGGATCGCGCCGGCTGCGCGTCAGCTTCTTCGCCCGGATCAGGCCGCCGTCCTTGCCGCTCAGGCCGACCGCCCGGCCGCCGGCCTTGTAGATCGACTGCACGACCTGTTTGTTGATCGAACCGGACAGGACCATCTCGACGATGTTCACCGTCTCGGCGTCGGTCACGCGCAGGCCGTCGACGAACTCGCTGGTGATGTTCAGTCGCTCCAGCATCTTGCCGATCTGGGGCCCGCCGCCATGGACGATGATCGGGTTCACGCCGGCGTGCTTGAGCAGCACGATATCGTTGGCGAAATTGTCCGACAGGCGCTGGTCGCCCATCGCATGGCCGCCGTATTTTATGACGAAGGTCTGGCCGTCGTAGCGGCGCAGATAGGGCAGGGCCTCGGTCAGGGTCCGCGCGGTGCGCAGCCACTGCTTCGCTTCGGTCAGGTTGAACTTCCGGTCGGCCATGGGGCAACCGTTCCAGTCTGCTGTTTCGGCGCCGATTGTAGCGGAAGATGCCGCCGCCGTTTAGGCCGGGAGCGCGACCGTGGCAAGGGCGGCGCGCAATTCGGCGATGCCCCGGCCCTTTTCCGCGCTGGTCGCGGCGACGTCCGGGTGGCAGGCCGGATGGCGTGCGGCGGCGCGCGACGTCCCGGACAGGCAGGCTGCGAGTTCGCTCTCGTGCAGCTTGTCCGACTTGGTGAGCACGATCTGGTAGGAGACCGCCGAGGCGTCCAGCAGTCCCATGATCTCCCGGTCGCCGGGCGTCAGGCCGCGGCGCGCATCGATCAGCAGGCAGACCCGGCGCAGGCTCGCCCGGCCGCGCAGGTAATCGCGGATCAGCGCGTTCCAGCGCCGCACCTTGTCCTTCGACGCCCGGGCGTAGCCGTAGCCCGGCAGGTCGACCAAGCAGAGCCGGCCGCCGAGATCGAAGAAGTTGATCTGCTGCGTCCGGCCCGGTGTGTTCGAGGTCCGGGCCAGCGCCTTGCGGTTGGTGAGCGCGTTGATCAGGCTCGACTTGCCGACATTGGACCGGCCGGCGAAGGCGACCTCGGGCAGCGCGTCCGGCGGCAGGCCGCCGACCTGCACGACGCCGGCCACGAAGCTGCATTCCTGCGCAAAGAGCAGCCGGCCGGCTTCCAGGCCGTCGGCGTCGGGGGCGCCACCTTCGGACTCGTGGGTTTCGGGATCGGCTGCCGCGTCGGTCATGGCCACCGGGCCGGTTACTTGCGCCGGCCGCGTCCGCTGCTGCTGCGCCGGCCCCGCCCGCCTTTCGAGCGGCCCTTGCCGGACTTTTCGGCCGGCGGCTTGTTGCGGCTCTGCTTGCTGCGGCCCGGATTGGCGCCGGCGCCGGCCGGGGCGGACGCCTTGCGCCGGGCCGGCTTCCTGGCTTCCGCCGCCTCGTCGTCTCCGGCATCCCCGGAGTCCCCAGCGGTTCCGGCCTCGCCCTCGACGGGAACGAGATCGCGAACGTTGCGGGCGGCCTCCTTTTTCTCCCACACGCCCATGCGCTTCATGATCACCCATTGCTGGCCGATCGAGAGCGTGTTGTTCCACGCCCAGTAGATGATCAGCCCGGCCGGGAAGATCGCCAGCATGACGGTGAACACGAAGGGCAACGCCATGAAGATCTTCTGCTGCATCGGATCGGCCGGCGGCGGATTGATCTTCTGCTGCAGAAACATCGTGAGGCCCATGATGATCGGCCAGATACCGATATCGACATAGGGAATGCCCGACGGCCCCCAGGGCAGAATGCCGAACAGGTTCACGATGGTCGTCGGGTCCGGCGCCGAGAGATCCTGAATCCACCAGAAGAAGGGCGCGTGGCGCATGTCCACGGCGATGAACAGCGTCTTGTAGAGCGCGAAGAAGACCGGGATCTGGAGCAGGATCGGCAGGCAGCCCGACGCCGGGTTGATCTTCTTTTCCTTGTAGAGCGCCATCAGCTCCCGGTTCATCGCCTGCTTGTCGTCGGCATAGCGCTCGCGCAGCTTCATCATCTCCGGCTGGAGCTTCTTCATCCGGCTCATGGAGCGGTAGGAGCGGTTGGCGAGCGGGAAGAAGACGATCTTGACCAGGATCGTCACGACCAGAATTGCGACGCCGAAATTGCCGACATAGCCGAAGATAATCTGGAGCAGCCAGTAGAAGGGCTGGGTGAGGAAGAAGAACCAGCCCCAGTCGACCAGCCAGTTGAACCGCGGGATGCCGAGATTCTCCTCGTAGGTTTTGAGGGCGGCGGTTTCCTTCGGCCCGGCCAGGATCCGCAGCGTCCGCGCGATCTCCCCGCCCGGTGCGATCCGAAGGTCGTTCTCGGTCTTGAAATAGGTCCGGAAGACGTCCTCGTAGCCTTCGAACTTGTCCCGGTGATCGAAGGTGAATGCGTATTTTCCGCTCTGCTCCGGGGCCAGCGCGACCGCCCAGTACTGGTCGCTGAAGGCCGTCCAGCCGCCGGTCGTGCGGTAGGTCTGGGACTCGTCCCGGATGTCGGAATAGTCCAGGGGGCTGTCGAAGATTTCCTGTCCGACCGTGATGTAGTTTTCTTCGCCGGGCTCCTTGATGGTCGCATGGCCGCTTTCGCTGAGGATGAAGAAGCCGAAGGTCTTCGGCTCGCCGTGGCGGTGGATGAAGCCGGTCGGGCGCAGCACGAAGGGCTGGCCGCTGCGGTTCAGGACCCGGCGCTCGACCGTCACGAGATATTTCCGGTCGATCGAATAGGTGCGGCGGAATTCGACGCCCGCGCGGTTCGTCCAGCTGAGCGTTACCGGCTTGCCGACCTCGAGCGTATTGCGGTCGGCCTGCCAGACGGTGTCCGGACCCGGCACGATGCCCTCGCTCCGGCCCGGCACCTCCCAGGTCATGCCGACATAGTAGGCGCCCTTCGTGCGGCCGGGGCGCAACAGGTGGATCCGCTCCTGCTTCTTGATGGTCTCCCAGTGTTTCTCCAGCGTAAGGTCGTCGAACACCGCGCCGATCCGGCAGATCGACCCGGTGACGACGTCGGTCCTGATGGCGATTCGCAGGGACTGCCCGTCGCTGCCGCTGCACGCGGCCAGGGCCTGCTCGCGCGGCAGGACGGGCTTGTCCTCGACGATGCGGACCGGGGCCTTCGAGCGCGATGGTCCGGCGCTGTCCTGGCCCTGCTGCTGCACGTCGGACTGCTGGCCGCTGTCCCGCTGGCCGAGCTTCTCCTGCGGGGCGAAGATGATCTGGAACCCGAAGATGATGGCGATCGAAAACAGGATCGCCATGATCAGGTTGTGGCTGTCCGTCCGTTCAGGTCCCACGCGTCGGCTCCATCGGGCGGCGCGGCGGCACCGGGTCGTAGCCCGATCCGCCCCAGGGATGGCAGCGGCCGATCCGCTTCAGGCCGAGCCAGCCGCCGCGCAGGGCGCCGTGGCTGCGGACCGCGTCGGCGGCATACTCCGAACAGGTCGGCGCAAAGCGGCACTGCCGGCCGAGAACCGCCGACAGGGAATAGCGATAGACCAGGATCGCGCCCAGGATCAGGCGCGCGGCCGAGCTCTGCGGCGGAGTCGCCGGGGACAAACCGGCTAGGGACGGGCCGGCTGGAGACGGGCCGGCGGGAGACGGGCCGGCTGTGGGCGGGGCGGCAGCGGGCGGCATGGCTTCAGGCGGCCTCCCCGTCTGCCGCAGCGGCCCCGGTTGTATCATCGGTTTCGCCATCGGGGCGCCGCAGTTTTTTCAGCCGCTTCAGGGCGTCGCGGAGATCGCGCCGCAGCTCCGGCCACGGCCGGGTCAGCGTGGCCCGGCGCGCGATCAGCACATAATCGGTGCCCGGCCTGGCGAGGCGTTTCAGATCGCCCGTCGCGAGCGCCCGCAGCCGGCGGCGGGCCCGGTTGCGCTCGACGGCGTTGCCGACCTTCTTGCTCGCGGTCAGCCCGACGCCGATTTCGGCCGGGCCGCTACCTGGGCCGCCCCCCGGACCGTCCGTTGCGGCGGCGCGCGCCGGGCAGGCCTGCAGGACCAGCCCCGGCGCGACCGAGCGGCGCCCCTTGTATCGGACGCGCAGGAACTCGGGGCGGCGCTGGAGACGCCGAAGGGTCGGTTCTGCTGGCATCCTGACGGGCGTTGCGCTGGCCGGCCTGTGGGCGATCTGTCGAAGTCGATGCGTTCCTGCGGTGCCGCCCGAGGGCGCTCGGGCGCAGGATTGGCGGGTCAGGCCGAAAGCCGCTTGCGGCCCTTGGCGCGGCGGCGGGCCAGAACCTGGCGGCCGCCCTTGGTCGCCATCCGTGCGCGGAAACCGTGACGCCGTTTGCGCACCAGCACGCTGGGCTGGTAGGTGCGTTTCACCGGACATTCTCCATTGATTCTGCAGCGCCGCCGCGACACGCCCGCCGGAGGCAATGCCGGCAGGCAGTCGCCCGATGGACAACCGCCCGATGAACGGCAACCGGATCGGACCGTTTCATCGGGGCTACGGCGGCGCGCGAAAGCCGTGCAGCGGGATATACGGATTGAGCGCCCTTGCGGTCAACACGGCCGCGCCCCGCCGGGCGGCGACGAATCGGCACGTTCCCGCCCGCATTCCACCCTGGGCGTTCCATCCCGGGCGACGCCGCGCCTGGACGCCGGCCGGTCCCGCGCATTGTCACAGTGATTTGTACTGTGCGACCGCTGCCGGCCGCGCTATGGATCGCCTCGACCCGCCCGACCGGACTGCGCCGTCCCGTGACCGATTCGCCGAACACATCGCAACCGACTGCCGGGAACCGCCGGTCCCGCTGGATGCGGTTGGCGCCGATGGCCGTCCTGCTGGGCGGCCTGGCCCTGTTCCTGGCGATGGGCTGGCACCGCTATATCAGCTTCGAGCAATTGCGCGAGCACCGCGAGGCGCTGGAGCAGTGGGTTGCAGCCCAGGGGATCTGGGCGCCGGTCATCTACGGCCTGGCCTACGCCGCCATGATCGCCTTCTCCATCCCCGGCGGCGCCGTGGCGACGATCGTCGGCGGGTTTTTCTTCGGCCTCGTGACCGGCTCGATCGCCGTGGTCGTCTCCGCCACGGCCGGCGCGACCATCCTCTTCCTCGCAGCCCGCACCGCCCTGGGCGCTATCCTGCGCCGGAAATCCGAGGGCTGGCTGCACCGGATGGAGGAGGGCTTCCGGGAGAACGCCTTCTCCTATCTGATGGTCCTGCGCCTGATACCGCTCTTCCCCTTCTGGCTGGTCAATCTCGTACCCGCCTTTCTCGGCGTCAGCCTGCGCACCTATGTGATCGCGACCTTTTTCGGCATCATGCCGGGCTCGATCGTCTATGTCAGCCTGGGCAACGGGATCGGCGCCCTGCTCGAGAGCGGCGGCACGCCGGATTTCGGCATCGTCTTCAAGGCGGAAATCCTGCTGCCGCTGGTCGGCCTGGCGATCCTGTCAATGCTGCCGGTCGTCTACAAGCGCTACCGGCGCCGCAAGGCCGGCGGCCCGCCGGATGCCACGCCCGGCGCCTGACGGGGCTTCCTTGAAGGGGCGTCCATGACGGAGCGCGACGCCGCAGGCCGCAACATGCAGGACACCGCCCGCTCCCGTACGCGCCTGCGGCTGTCCTGGAGCGCCGGCCTGTCGACCAGGCTGCTGATCCTGACGGCGATCTTCGTGATGCTGGCGGAGGTCTTGATCTATCTGCCGTCGATCGCGCGCTACCGGCAGGTGTATCTGGAAAACGTCCTCTCGGACGCCCATCTGGCGACGCTGGCGCTGGATGCGGCGCCGGACAATATGGTGAGTCCGGAACTCAGCCGCCGCCTGCTGTCGCACGCCCGCGCGCTGGCGATCGTCCAGCGCCGGGCCGACGGGTCGCGGCATCTGATGACCGCCGGCATGCCCCCCAGCGTCTCGAAGCGCGTCAGCCTCGGCAATCCGGATTTCCTGCTGCTGATCTGGGACGCCATCGACACCCTGGCCGCCGGCGGCGAGCGGGTGCTGCGTGTCGTCGGCCCGTCGCCGCGCGACCCGGCGACCGCCCTCGAAGTGCTGATCTCCGATACGGCGCTGCGCCAGGGCATGCTGGAATATTCCCAGCGCATCCTGATCCTGTCGCTGATCATCTCCTTTTTCACCGCCACGCTGGTGTTTCTTACCCTGCACTGGCTGATCGTCCGCCCGGTGCAGCGGCTGACCGACAACATGGTCCGGTTCAGCGACGACCCGACCGACGAGGCGCGGATGCTGCAGCCGGCCGGCCGCCGCGACGAGATCGGCGTGGCGCAGGAAGAATATGCCCATCTGCAGCGGAATCTGCGGATCACGCTGGGCCAGAACGAGCGCCTGGCGGCCCTCGGCGCCGCGATCGCCCGGATCAACCACGACCTGCGCAACATGCTGGCTGCGGCGCAGCTCGTCTCGGACCGGCTCGCGGGCAGCGAGGATCCGGGCGTCAGGCGGATCGCGCCGACACTGGTGCGTTCGATCGACCGGGCGGTCCGGCTGTGCACCCAGACCCTGGATTTCGCGCGGGATGCGAAAGCGACGCGCAAGGCCGAAATCTTCTTTCTCAACGAACTGGTGCTCGAACTGGCGTCGGTTCACGGACCGGAGCATCCCGGGACCTCGTTCGACAGCGACATGCCCGGCGACCTCACGATCTTCGCCGACCGGAGTCAGATATTCCGTGCCCTGTCCAACCTGATGCGCAATGCGGCCCAGGCCGGCGCGCAGACCGTGACCGTCCGCGCGGAGACGACGGAAGGCCTGGCCGTCGTGAATGTCATCGACGACGGGCCGGGCCTGCCGGACGATATCCGCCAGACCCTCTTCAAACCCTTCAGCACCCGACCGGGCGCCGGCGGCACCGGGCTCGGCATGGCGATCGCGCACGAAATCGTCTCGGCCCATGGCGGGGTCATCGAACTGGTATCGACCGGCACGGCCGATACCCACTTCCGCATCACCCTGCCCCAGAGCGCCGCCGCGCCGGACACGGGCGGCGGCGCATGAATTCCGGCGGTTTCCGCCCGCCGGGCGCTGCGCTACTGTAGCCGGCACCGGGAAGCGGGCAGAGGCAAGACCTGCGCCATGAGCGTGCACAGAAACGACCGGGCGAATGTCCAGGGGAACGCGCCTGCGGCGGGCCGTCGGCTGACCGCACCCGATATCGGCGCGCGCAAGGGCGGCACGCCGGTCGTCTGCCTGACGGCGTATACCGCTCCGGTCGCCCGCCTGCTCGATCCGCACGTCGACCTGCTGCTGGTCGGCGACAGCCTGGGCATGGTGCTCTACGGGCTGGACAGCACGCTGGGCGTCACCCTCGACATGATGATCGCCCACGGCCAGGCCGTGATGCGCGGCTCGCAACGGGCCTGCGTCATTGTCGATATGCCGTTCGGCACCTATCAGGAATCGACGGCGCAGGCGTTCCGCAACTGCGCCCGGGTGATGACCGAAGTCCGCTGCCAGGGCGTCAAGCTGGAGGGCGGCCGGGACATGGCGGAGACCGTGGACCGTCTGGTCCGGTGCGGAATCCCGGTCATGGGCCATGTCGGCCTCACGCCCCAGTCGGTGAACGCCTTCGGCGGCTTCAAGGCCCAGGGCCGCGACGAGGCGGCGGCCGCCCGCATCGCGGCGGACGCGGCGGCCATCGCCGAAGCCGGCGCCTTCGCCATCGTGGTGGAAGGCGTGCCCGAACCGCTGGGCCGGCGGATCACGGAGGACATCGCCGTGCCGACCATCGGCATCGGCGCCTCGCCGGCCTGCGACGGCCAGGTTCTGGTGACCGAGGATATCCTCGGCCTGTTCGAGGAATTCCAGCCGAAATTCGTCAAGCGGTATGCCGATCTCGCGCCGGCGGTCGGAGACGCTGCGAAACGCTACGCGGCGGAAGTGCGCGCCCGCGAGTTTCCGTCGGCCGAATTCTGTTTCGGCGCCGCCAAGCCGGCCTAGTAGGGCCTGGTACCGATGGCGGCGTTCCGCACCCGGGTGGTCCGGTCGATTCCCGCGCTGCGCGATACGGTGGCGCGCTGGCGGCGCGACGGCGAGACGGTCGGGCTGGTGCCGACCATGGGCGCGCTGCACGACGGGCATATCGAGCTGGTGCGCCGGTCGGGCGCACACTGCGACCGCACGGTCGTGTCGATCTTCGTCAATCCGACCCAGTTCAACCCGGACGAGGATCTGGACCGCTATCCCCGCCAGGAGGAGGAGGACCTGAAGGCGCTGTCCGCGGTGCGGGCCGACCTCGCCTTCATTCCGGCGGCCGACGACATCTATCCCGAGGGCTTCGCGACCGCCGTCCATGTCGGCCGGGTGACGACCGGCATGGAAGGCACCGTGCGCATCGGCCATTTCGACGGCGTCGCCACGGTGGTCTGCAAGCTCTTCATGCAGACCCGGCCGGACAAGGCCTTCTTCGGCGAGAAGGACTACCAGCAGCTCATTACCGTCCAGCGCATGGTGCGCGATCTGGACATGCCGCTGACCGTCGTTCCGGTGCCGACGGTGCGGGAGGCCGACGGCCTGGCCCTGTCGTCGCGCAACGCCTACCTCTCGCCGGAACAGCGCCGGATCGCGGCTTCGCTCAACCGGACCCTGCGCGAGACCGCCCGGGCCATCGCCGGCGGCCGCGCCATCGACGCCGCAACCGCCGCCGCGCGCCAGGAGCTGCTCGACGCCGGCTTCGACGCCGTGGACTATGTCGAATGCCGCGCCGCGGCGGACCTCGCTACGCTGGAAACGCTGGACCGGCCGGCCCGCCTGCTGGCGACCGCGCGCCTCGGCCCAACCCGCCTGCTCGACAACGTCCCGATAGACTGACCCGATAAACGGATCGGCGTCAGCCGGGCGGTTTCGTACGGCCGCGCCCGGCGGGGACGAACAGCACCAGGGCAATGGCGCTCAGGACCAGCGCGAGCGCCAGCAGTTCGTGCCAGCCGAAGGGTTCGCCCAGGAGGATCGCCCCGCTGGCGACGCCGATCACCGGGATCATCAGCGCGCCGATCGACGCGACGGTTGCGGGCATCGCCCGGACAACGCGGAACCACAGGGCATAGCCCATCACCATGCCGACGAAGAGCACATAGAGGCCGGCCAGCGCCGCCTCCGTGCTGGCCCGGTGCAGCACGAAGGGTTCGCTGACCGCGGCGATCAGCGAGATCGGGACGAGGCCGATCAGCAGTTGCCAGCCGGCCAGCGCGTTCATCGAGACGCCCCATTCATAGTGTTTGACGACCAGCGTCCCGCCGGCCCAGGTGACTGCCGCCAGCAGGACGAAGGCGAAGCCGAGCGCCCGTTCGTCCCGAAAGACATCGGCCGGCAAGAAACCGGCCGCCGGCCAGCCGCCGGCGGCGCCGCGGCCGGCCGCCAGCAGCACCGCGACCCCGGCGACGCCGAGCGCGATGGCCACCGCGACCCGCACGCCGATGCGCTCGCCGAAGAACAGGCCGCCGAGCAGGGCGGTCCAGACCGGCAGCGTGTAGCAGACGATGGCGGCATGGCCGGCGCCGACGATCTGGAGCGCGAAGCCGGTCAGGACGTGCCAGCAGGTCATGTTCAGGATGGCGGCGACGACCAGGCGCGGCCAGATCCGGCGTGGCGCCTTCCAGCGGGTGCGGTCTTCCAGAATGCCCAGCGCGAGCAGAACGGCGCCGGCGACCGCGCAGGTCAGCGCCCGGAACTGCCAGACCGGCAATTCGAGGAACACCGTGCGCATGGCCGGCCAGCTTGTGCCCCAGACCAGCCACAGAAAGACCAGCGCGATCAGGCCGCCGACGGGCAGCGCCGGCCCTTTTGGCGCCCGATCCGGCGCCCCGCTCCGCGCGCCGCTCTTCACGCCGCTCTTCGTGGGGGTCGGCGCCACCGGATCAGCGCGGGCCGGGCGCGCGCCGGCCGGAGACCGGCTCGCCCGCCGGAACCAGCAGGACCAGGGCCACCGCGCCCACGATCAGCCCGAGCGCGATCAGGTCGCGCAGACCGAACGGCTCGCCGAGGACGACGACGCCGCTGGCGACGCCGACGATGGGCACCAGCAGGGTGCCGATCGCCGAAATGCCGGCCGGAAAGATTTTTACCACGCTGAACCAGGCGAAATAGCAGAACACCAGCGCGATCAGCACCAGATAGGCGGTCGCCCACCACACCCCGGCGCCGGCAGCGCCGTAATCGAACCCGCCGAGGACGAGCCACGTCGCGGCGATCGGCAGGGTGCCGAGCAACAGCTGCCAGCCGCCCAGCGCGAGCACGCCGATCCGCCACGGCGTGTGCTTCTGGATCAGCATGCCGACCGACCACAGGGCGGCCCCGATGAGCGTGAGCGCGAAGCCGAGCGGCTGCGCGCCGATCACGCCGAAATCGTGGGACATCAGGACGGCGATCCCCGCCGCGCCGAGCGCGAGCGCGGCCGTGCGGCGGCGGGTCATGGCCTCGCCCAGGAAGAGCACGCCGAAGACGGCGGCGAACAGCGGCATGGTGAAGGCCATGATGACGGCATGGCCCGCGCCCATCATCGTCACGCCGAAGCCGATGAAGACGAACCAGCTCGTGATGTTGAACAGCGCCGCCAGGCACAGGCGCGGCCACTCCTCGCGCGGCGATTTCCAGGCCTCGCCCGACGCCCGGCCGGCGGCGACCGCGAGCCCGAGCAGCAGCAGGCCGGCCGCGATCCCGCTGAGCGCCCGGAACTCCAGGACCGAGACTTCCGAAACGATGATCTTCATCATCGGCCAGTTGATGCCCCAGCCGAGGGCGACGCCGATCAGCAGGGCATAGCCGCGTGCCGGATAGGACGCAGGGGCGTTCCCGGCCACCTAGCCGTGACCGCCGCGGATCGGCGCCACATACTGGGCTTCGGTATCCCAGGGAAAGTGGATCCAGGTGTCCTGGCTGACCTCGGTGACGTAGGAATCGACCATCGGCCGGCCGGCCGGCTTGGCGTAGACCGTCGCGAAATGGGCCTTCGGCAGCTTGTCGCGAACCACCTTGGCGGTCGCGCCGGTATCGACCAGATCGTCGACGATCAGCAGGCCCTCGCCGTCGCCCTCGACCGCCTTGAGCACCTTGACCTCGCCCCTGACCTCGTCGTCGTAGGTCGAGACGCAGAAGGTGTCGATCAGGCGGATGTCCAGTTCTCGGGCAACGATGGCGGCGGGCACCAGGCCGCCGCGGGTCACGGCCACGACGCCCCTGACATGGTTCAGGCTGCTCAGACGCCAGGCCAGGGCCTTGGCGTCGCGGTGCAGTTCCTGCCACGAGACCGGGAAATGGCGGGTATAGCCCTGCTGCGGTTCGGCGGCCCTCTCGGCGTCGGACATGCCGGTCTCCCCTCCTCCGGTTTCGCGTTCCCAGATTTCGCCTTGGGGCCGGATATAGGCGATGGCGCGCGCGGGAAGCAAGGACGCGGCGCGGGCGGCCGCCCTATCGAAAAGTCCGGGCTACGCCGCGAGGACGACCCGTCCGACGATCCGGCCGGCCTTCATGTCGTCCAGCGTTTTCTGCGCCTCGCCGAGCGGGCGGCGCTCGACCGGCAGGGCGGGAATCTTCCCGGCGCGGGCGAGCGCCATCAGTTCGGCCATTTCCGCCGGGCTGCCGACATAGCTGCCGGTGAGCGTCATCGCGGTCAGCGGCAGCAGGGGCACGGAGAGCGGCAGCGACCCGCCCATCAGGCCGACGACGATGACGGTGCCGCGCCGGGCGACGGCCTTCATGGCGAAGCCGAGCGAGGCCGCCGCGCCGACGAAATCGACGACCGCCGGCGCGCCGCCGCCGGTCAGCCTGCGGACCTGCTTTGCGGCGTCCGCGGCGCCGCTGTCGACGACATGGTCGGCGCCCATCGCGCTTGCCGCCTCGATCTTGGCGCCGTCGATATCGCAGACCGTGATCGTCGCATCCGTGACGTTGCGGGCGATCGCCAGCCCGGCGAGGCCGACCCCGCCGGCGCCGATCAGGACGATATGGCCGGCGCCGGTCTTCGCCGCCTTGCGGATCGCGGAAAAGGCGGTGAGGCCCGAACAGGCGTAGGTGCAGGCGAGTTCGGCAGGCACATCGCCGTGGTCGAACAGGTATTTCGCGTGGGGCACGACAAGACGGTCGGCGAAACCGCCGTTCTTGGCCACGCCCAGCGAGCGGTGTTTCGGGCAGAAATGCTCCTCGCCGGACGCACAGACCGCACAGTCGCCGCAGCCGATCCACGGATAGACCACGACGCTGTCGCCGATTTCGACCCCCTTCGCGGTCTCGCCCAGCGCGACCACCGTGCCGACGATCTCGTGGCCGAGGCAGAAAGGCAGATCGCAGTTGGCGGTCAGGTCCGCCTTGCGGCCGCCGCCCAGATCGAAATAACCGTCATGGATGTGCAGGTCGCTGTGGCACACGCCGCAGCCGGTCACTTGCAGCAGCACCTCGTCGCCGGCCGGCGCCGGCGTCGGCAATTCCATCTCGACCAGGGGTTCGCCGAATTCGACGATGGCGCAGCAGCGCATGACAGGCTCCGTTTTCGGGGATCGGGCCCGCCCCTGTTAGCGCATCGCCGCGGGATTGCGAAGGCCGCGCGGCAGGATGCGCGAGCGATTCCGGCCAAAGCCTCCGGTCAGCTTTCTTTCGCCACCAGCCGGCACACCTCGCCCGTCATGCGCACCAGGCGGGCGAGGTCGTCGGGCTCGGAGAGGCGGTGGTCGCCCGACTTCACGAGGAGGATTTCGACGTCGGCGCCGGCGAAGGCGTCGGCGACCCGCAGCGCATGGCGCCACGGCACGTCCGGATCGGCCATGCCCTGGATAATCCGCACCGGCCCGGCGAAGGGAAACGGCGCGCCCAGGACGAGCCGTTCCCGGCCGTCCTCGATCAGCCGGCGGGTGATCGGGGTCGGCTCGTCGCTGTAGTCCGACGGTTCGTAATGGACGCCGTCGCGCTCCAGGTCGCGGCGCAGGGCGGGCGAGGCGTTCGCCATGATCAGGTCTTCGGTGAAGTCCGGGGCCGGGGCGACGCCGACCAGGCCGGCGACCCATTGCGGGGCGACCCATTGCGGGGCGACCCGGTCCGGCCCGTTTCGTTCGGCGAGGGCGCGGGCGGCCAGCATCATGATCCAGCCGCCCATGCTGGAGCCGACCAGCACCAGCGGGCCGGCGGTCAGCGCCTCGATAGCGAAGACGGCGTCGGCCGCCCACTGGCCGATCGTCCCGTCCTCGAAGGCGCCGGAGGACAGGCCGTGGCCGGTATAGTCGAAGCGCAGGAAGCCCCGGCCCTCGCTCCGGCACCAGGCCTCCAGCGCCAACGCCTTGCCGCCTTCCATATCGGAGCGGAAGCCGGGCAGGAAGACGACCGTGGGTGACGCAGCCGGCCCGCGGCCCTCCGTGCGGCGATAGGCGATTGTCGCGCCGTCGCCGGCACGCGATAAGAAGGCGGGTGCGTCCACGGCGAATCCTCTCGGTTCCGGAGATCCGGCGTCGCCGGGCGGCGGGCCGGAACGGCGCACGAAAGCATGACGGCAAGGGATGGACAAGCCGGCGACAAGCACATCGGCGCCGCACGACGCTTTCGGCCTCACCGTGCTGCAGGTCCTGCCGCGGCTGGAAACCGGCGGTGTCGAGCGCGGCACCGTCGATGTCGCCGCCGCCATCGTCGCGGCCGGCGGGCGGGCGCTCGTCGTCTCGGCCGGCGGCCGGATGGAGGCCGAGCTGGCGCGCACCGGCGCCGAACATGTCGCGATGCGGGTGGACCGCAAGTCGCCCGGCCGTATCCGGCGCAACGCCGGCCGGCTAGCCGATCTGATCCGCCGGGAGCAGGTCGACATCGTCCATGCCCGGTCGCGCGCGCCGGCCTGGAGCGCGCGGGCGGCGGCGCGGCGCACCGGCGTGCCCTTCGTCACCACCTTCCACGGCGTCTACGGAACCGGCTTCCCGCTCAAGAAGGTCTGGAACCGGATCATGATCGCGGGCGACCGCACGATCGCCGTGTCCGACTATATCGCCGACCATATCCGGCAGCGCTACCGGGTTCCCGACGGACGCATCGCCGTCATCCATCGCGGGGTCGACCTCGACCTGTTCGACGTCCGGGCGGTATCGGAAGCGCGGGTCGTCCAGCTGGCCGAGCGCTGGCAATTGCCCGACGGCGCGCCGGCGATCATGCTGCCCGGCCGCTTTGCGCGATGGAAGGGCCATACCGTCCTGATCGACGCCCTGGCGCTGGTGCAGCGCGCCGACGCGGTCGCGCTGCTGATCGGCGCCGATGCCGGCCGGGAGGGCTACCGCGGCGAGCTGTTGCAGCAGGTCCGGCGCCGCGGCCTCGACGGCGCGGTCCGCTTCATCGACCACTGCAACGACATGCCGGCGGCCTACATGCTCGCCGATGTCGTAGTCAGCGCCTCCACCCGGCCGGAGGCGTTCGGCCGGATCGCCGCGGAAGCCCAGGCGATGGGCCGGCCCGTGATCGCGACCGACCACGGCGGCGCGCGCGAGACCGTGATCCCCGGCGAGACCGGCTGGCTGACGCCGCCGGGCGATGTTCGCGCGCTGGCCGGGGCGCTGGATGCAGCGCTGTCGCTGACCGACACCGAACGCGCGCGCATGGCCAAAGCGGCGCTCGCCAACGTGAGGCGCAATTTCTCGAAACAGGCCATGACGTCCCGGACGCTGGCGCTGTATGCGGAACTGGCCGGGAAGCATGGTGCGGTGGCGGCAGGATAGCGAACCGCCTCGCGGGCCGGCAGCGAGTCGTCATTGCCGGTCCCCGGCCGTGTTGACAACCGCGGGCCGCTATCCCACATGCCTGCCGTGACGTCTGCACAGCATGGCGGCGGATATGCCCGGTCTGTATCCGGCGCCGGACGGTCTTAAGGCAAGCCGGCAGCGGAGACACGGAAGCAACATGCGCAAGGCATGGCAGGTCAGAGAGGCGAAGGCGCGGTTCGGCGCGTTTCTCGAAGCGAGCCTCAGGTACGGGCCGCAGATCGTGACGCGGCGCGGCGTGGAGACGGCCGTGCTCCTTCCCATCGAACAGTGGCGGCGGTTACGGGAAACGGCCGTGTCCGGCCCGCCCGGCCTGAAAACCCTGCTGCTCGCGCCCGACGCGCGCACGGAAACGCTTGTGCCACCCCGGGCAAGACATCGCTCCCGCCCGGCATCGCCCCTCGCATAAGCGGGTGTATCTTCTGGACACGAATGTCGTCTCGGAACTACGCCGCGCCAGACCGCACGGGGCGCTTCTCGCCTGGATTGGGGAGGCGCCCGCAGACCGGTTGTTTTTGTCTGCCGTCACCGTCGGCGAAATTCAGGCCGGCATAGAGATGACGCGCGAGCGGGACGAAGCGAAAGCGAACGAGATCGAAGCCTGGCTCGACCGGGTTGTCGCCGATCATGCCGTCCTGCCGATGGACGCCGCTGTCTTCCGGGAATGGGCGCGCCTCAAACACCGCAAATCGGATACCTTGCTTGAGGACGCCATGATCGCCGCCACGGCGAGGATTCACCGATTGAAGGTCGTGACGCGGAACGTTCGCGATTTCCGGGAACTCGGCGTAGACCCGATCGATCCGTTCAAGGCGGTCTGAACCGGGATCGGCCGGCCGCCGCGTTTTCGACGACGCCCGCTTGACGCGCGCGCATGGCCAAAGCGGCGCTCGCCAACGTGAGGCGTAATTTCTCGAAACAGGCCATGACGTCCCGGACGCTGGCGTTGTATGCGGAGCTGGCCGGGAAGCGCAGTCGCAACTCGGGCCGCTAACCGCCCCGAATCGAATCAGGAACGCCTCATGGCGCAGTTGCCCGCCTTCGTTATCAACCTCGACCGCCGGCCGGACCGGCTGGCGGCGATCATGGAAAATCTCGACCGGATCGGAGTCGAGGCGACGCGCATTTCCGCCGTCGACGCAACATCGCTTCCCGCCCTGGAAAGGCCCGACAATCTGAACCTCGGAGCGAGAGCGTGCCTGCTCAGCCATTGCAAGGCGCTGCGGGCATTTCTGGCGACCGCCAGCCCGGCTGCGCTGATTCTGGAGGACGATGCGGAAGTGGCGTCGGACACCGCCGCCCTGCTCGAATCGACGGACTGGTGGCCGCCGGGCGCCAGCGTTCTGAAACTGGAATCCACGGGCCGGAAACCGCGCTTTGTCGGCGCGCACCGCGGCCGGACGCCGACCGGACGCAGCCTTCGAAGAATGTATCACGGCAGCGGCGGCGCGGCCGGGTATCTCATCGACCGGACAGCGGCCCGGACGGTGCTCGATTCCTGCGAAGAGACGCCCATGCAGATCGACCGGATCCTGTTCGGACAGCACAGGTCGAGAACTGCGAGACGCCTGCGCCCGCTCCAGATCGTTCCGGCCATGGTCCGGCAGCGGCGCGGCCCGTCGGACCCGTCGGACAATGTGCCCTGGAAGCAGAAGGCGAAGCAGGAAGGGCTGCTGTCCGACCGGCAGTGGCATCGGCTGGGGGCGATGTTTCATAATCTGACGGTCGTCGCCCTGCGGGCCGGCGGACGGGTGCAGCGGGTGCCGATCCCCTTCGAGCCCTAGCCCGGCTCCGGGCGTGCGCAGCGGGCATTTCCTCTTTGCCGCGGTAAATTGACTTGCCGCTCCGATACATGCTCTTTCCGCCCGTCCGAACGGCCTGTCCCTCTCCTCTCTCCGGGAGACCTTCCCCGTGCCGCAAAACGCCGCGTCTTCGCCGAAGTCACCGGTCCCGGGCGCGCCGGTCAACATCGTCACGCTGAAATGGGGCGACCGCTACGGGCCGGAATTCGCCAACCGGCTCTACCGGGCCATCGACCACCATCTGACCCGACCGTTCCGCTTCCTGTGCTTTACCGATGACGAGTCCGGCCTGCTTCCGGAAATCGAGCCGCACCCGCTGCCGGCGCTCGACCTGCCCGAATACAAGGCCCGGTCGACCTGGCTCAAGGTCGGCCTGTTCGCCGACGGCCTGGCCGATATGGAAGGCGACTGCCTGTTCCTGGACCTCGACCTGCTGATCGTCGACGGCATCGACTGCTTTTTCGACTACGAGCCGGGCCGGCGCTGCATCATTCACAACTGGACGCTGCGGCACCAGATATTCAGGAAACGCCCCGAAATCGGCAACTCATCCGTAGTTCGCTGGCAAGCCGGAACCACCCAGTTTATCGTCGACAGGTTTCTCGGCGAGCGGGACTGGGCGCTACAGACCTTCGACACCGCCGAACAGACCTACGTTACCCTTGCCATGGGCGAGCGCCACTGGTGGCCCGAGACCTGGGTGCGCAGCTTCAAGCGCCATTCGGTGCCGGCCTTCCCGCTCAACCTCCTGGCTGCCCCGAAGCTCCCGCCGGGCACGCGCATCCTGGTGTTCCACGGCCGGCCCGACCCCGACCAGGCCCTGGGCGGCTGGCGCCGCGGCCGGCTGCACCGGCGCACCCGGCCCGCCCCCTGGATCGCCGACCACTGGCGCGAGGCGCCGGACGACGCCAGGCGGAGCGGTGCCTGAGTCGTATATGGAAGCGCGCATACCGCTTTTGCCTTTCGGCCGCGGCGCTGGCCGCCGATCGCCTCCGGCGGTAGGGTTCGCGCAGCCCGGAGACACCCGTTTGCCGCGAGGACGCCGCCATGCGCCGCGAAGCATCGTTACCGCAGGGCGATGGCCCGCTCGCCCTGTCCGGGCTCGAACCGTTCGCGAAGGGCGGCAAGCGGCACTGCTACGTCCACCCGGCCGATCCCGGATTGTGCGTCAAGGTCGTCGCCCGCGCCGACGAACCGCAATGCGCCGTCGAGCAACGGCAGGACATCGAGGACTACGCATGGCTGAAGCGGCACCGGCCGGAGGCGATTTTCGAACGCATTCCTGCGTTCGCGGGCATTGTCGAGACCGACCTGGGCGCCGGCATCGTCATGCAGCTGTACCGCGACGCGGACGGACGGATTTCCCGAAACCTGACGGAACTCCTCCGGGAGCACGGCCTGACGCCCGCTCTGGACCGGGCGATCGACGAGTTGAAACGCTGGCAGCGGGAATACCGTCTCCTGACCCGGGATACCGGACCCCACAATGTCGTTGCCGTCCGGTCGGACGGCGGCGGCCTCAAGCTCACGATCATCGAAGACTGGCTGAACCGCAGGCACCGCTGGCTGGCCCGGCTGCACCCCGTTCTCACCGACTTTCTGATCGAACGGGAATTGCGCAAATTCGACCGGCGCCTCGCAAAGGTGACCGGGCAAAGCTGACCGGCCGGACCGCGAACGGCGCCCGAAAGCGAGCTTGACAATTCCGGGCGGCATTTCGATATTGCGGCCCATGACGACGCGGACGACCATGACTGCGACGACCACGACCCGCTGCGGAGGGCCGTGACGTCCGGCGCGTCGATTGACCGGACCCACGACCCTCCCGGCCGAAGCCCGGAGGGTTTTTTGATGCCTTGCGGCCGGGGAGGCGATCGAAACCGACCGCGCACCCCGGACGGAAACGAAGAACGAGACGATGGCGGACCAAGCTTCACAACTCGCAGTCGAGCCGGCAGACCGGCCGGCGGCGGACGAAAATCCGGCGGACCGGCCGGTCGGCATCTCCCTGCCCGATGGCAGCATCCGGCGCTTCCCGGCGCCGGTGACGGGCGCAGAGGTCGCCGCGGCGATCGGGCCGGGCCTGGCGAAAGCGGCGCTGGCCGTCCGCGTCGACGGCGAACTGCGCGATCTCGCCCGCCCGATCGAGGCGGACGCGGCGGTCGAAATCGTCACCCTGAAGGACGACGCGGCGCTGGAGCTGATCCGGCACGACGCCGCCCATGTCCTGGCCGAGGCGGTGCAGGAGCTTTATCCCGGCACGCAGATCACCTTCGGCCCGGCGACGGAAGACGGCTTCTACTACGATTTCCACCGGGAGGCGCATTTCACGCCCGACGATTTCGCGGCCATCGAGGCGCGGATGCGCGACATCGTCGACCGGGACGAGCGGATCGTGCGCGAGGTCTGGGACCGCGACGCCGCCGCGGACCATTTCCGGCAGGCCGGCGAGAGCTTCAAGGCCGAATGGGTCGGCGAACTGCCGCCCGACGAAGAGCTTACGATGTACCGCCAGGGCGGCTGGATCGACCTGTGCCGCGGCCCGCACCTGCCCTCGACGGGCAAACTGCCCAAGGCGTTCAAGCTGATGAAGCTGGCCGGCGCCTACTGGCGCGGCGACGCCGCCAACCCGCAGCTCCAGCGCATCTACGGCACGGCCTGGCGCAACGAGAAGGAGTTGAAAGCCTGGCTCCGCCTGCTGGAAGAGGCCGAGCGGCGCGACCATCGCCGCCTGGGCCGCGAGATGGAACTGTTCCACATCCAGGAGGAGGCCGCCGGCAGCGTTTTCTGGCACCCCCACGGCTGGACGCTCTACCGCCTGTGCGAGGACTATATGCGCGCGCGGCTGGAGCGGGCCGGTTATGTCGAGGTCCGGACGCCCCAGATGATCGACCGGGTGCTGTGGGAGCGCTCCGGCCATTGGGAGAAATTCCGCGAGCACATGTTCACGGCCGACGACGAGCGCGAACGCGTCCTGGCGCTCAAGCCGATGAACTGCCCGGCCCATGTCCAGATTTTCCGCCATCTCGGCATCGTCAGCTACCGCGACCTGCCGCTGCGCATGGCGGAATTCGGCGCCTGCCACCGCAACGAGCCGTCGGGCGCGCTCCACGGCCTGATGCGCGTGCGCGCCTTCACGCAGGACGACGCCCACATCTTCTGCACACCGGAGCAGATCAACGGCGAGGCCGAGGCGTTCTGCGACCTGCTCTCGTCGGTCTACCGCGACTTCGGCTTCGAGGACGTCCTGATCAAGTTCGCCGACCGGCCGGGGGGGGGGGGCGGGGGCCGGCACCCCGCGGGGGGAGCGCGGGGGCGGCGGCGCGGGGGGGGAGGCGGGGCCCGCCCTACGCGATGGGAAGACACC
>VXNK01000167.1 GCA_009840595.1 Rhodospirillaceae bacterium
GCCGGCGGCCGGCACCCGCCGCGCGCGCGCCGTTTCTAAACTCTCCCCCGGCGGGGGTCCCGGCGAGGCGGCCGCGGCGGCGGCCGACGCCGCGACGATCCTGGGCGAACACGCGCCGGCCCGCGGCCCTGCGCACCGGCGGCGCCTGTTCCTGACCGCCGCCATGCTGCTGGTCCTGTGGCTCGGCCCGGTCGGCATCCTGTGGGCGATGCTCGGCGGCGGCCATGTCTTCGCCGAAATCGCTGTCTTCTTCAGCAAGATGGCGGTGGTCACCTTCGGCGGCGCCTATGCCGTGCTCGCATGGGTCGCCCAGGCCGGCGTCGAGACCTATGGCTGGCTGCAGCCCGGCGAGATGCTGGACGGGCTGGGCATGGCGGAGACGACGCCGGGGCCGCTCATCATGGTGACCCAGTTCGTCGGCTTCATGGCCGCCTTCCGCGAACCCGGCCTGCTGGCGGCGCTACCGGCCGGCGTATTGGGCGGCGCGCTGACGACCTGGGTGACCTTCGCGCCCTGCTTCCTGTGGATTTTCCTCGGCGCGCCCTTCGTCGAGCGGCTGCGCGAGAACCGGTCGCTGGCCGCCGCGTTCGCCGCGATCACCGCCGCCGTAGTCGGCGTCATCCTGAACCTCGCCCTCTGGTTCGCGCTCCACACGATCTTCGGCACGGTCGACCGCTTCGAAGGCCGGGGCCTGTCGGTCGCCGTGCCGCAGCCGGAATCGCTGAACCCCTGGGCGCTCGGCCTCGCGGCCGCGGCGCTGATCGCC
This sequence comes from Rhodospirillaceae bacterium, assembly GCA_009840595.1. Lineage (GTDB taxonomy): Bacteria > Pseudomonadota > Alphaproteobacteria > Bin65 > Bin65 > Bin65. The sequence continues at coordinate 767 of VXNK01000167.1, forward strand.
GCCTTCGGCTTCCGTATCGGCGCCGTCCCCCTGCTCGCCGGCGCGGCGGCGGCGGGGCTGCTACTGGGGGTTGCGGGGATGGTATGACGGTGGACAAGGCGCAGCATCTCGGCGCGGTGCACGCTGCCCCAAGCTAAAGACCGTCAGAAGCATCGTGCGCTAGGTGGCGTGTCGGATCCATCGAATCATGGAGAATGCGGAGTACATCGATCGTCGGCGGCTCCGCAGGGGAACCGATCCGATAGAACAACAGGTGCCGGCCCTTTCGACCCTGCCGCGCGACATGAAGCGCCATGATCCCTTCGCCGAGGTCATTGCGTACCCTGGCTCCGGCAACGCGCGGGCCGGCCTTCAAAGCGTCGGTCGCGCGACCCAACGTTTTGGCGTAGACCCGCGCCTGCGTTGCTCCGAAATGGGCCTCGGTCCATCGGAGTATGTCGCGGGTGTCATTGTCGGCGGCGGGCGTCAGACGAACTTCCCATAGGCGGTCGCCCGTCATCCTGCGTCGCTGCCACCCTTCGGCGGTTCGGCAAGCACTTCTTCGGCAAGAGCCGAAAAGTGTTCGAGCAACGGCTCGGTCGAGTCGAATGTGCGGAAACGCCCGGCCTCGATATCGGCAATGCCGACAGCGATTGCCTCGCGCAGGGCTTCGAGGCGAACTGCGTCCTCAGCCTGTTCCTGCTCGACCAGCCTCAAGCCGTGCCGGATCACCTCGCTCGCGTTCTGGTAGCGGCCGGAACCGACCAGGCTTGTAACCAGTTCCGCCTGGCGGTCCGTCAGCACAACATTGCGCGTTGGCATCTTTCATACCCCGTGTAACGCCGATATTGGCATAATATGCCAAAAACGGACACCGGACAATATATCTCCCACCCTCGCCGTCATTCCGACCGGAGCCCCGGATTCAATCCGGGGCGGAGTGGAGGAATCCCGTCGCCAGACTCGGGGTTCTTGTCGCCGGGTTCGAGCCGAGCTCCCTCCACTCCCTCCGGTCGGTCGGGATGACGGTCGCGGGGCAGTCGGTCGGGAAGATGGTTGACGGGCGCTCGGTCGGGATGACGCCAGAAGGACGTCGGTCGGCCTACTCCCCCGCCTTCTCGAATTCTCTCGCGCAGTCGCGGGTGATGCGGCGCATGGCGGTGTGGACCGGCTTGTCGAGGGCGAGGCGCAATTCGCGGGCGGCCTCCATGTCGCCGGCGGCGACCAGCGCAAACGTCTTCGTCACCTTCGGCTTGTCGCCGTCCGGGATTTCGGCCTCGTCGGCGACGGCATCGGCGACGCAGGCGCAGATCGGCGTGCGGTTCTTCACCAGCGCTTCGGGCGTTTCCCGGCCGCGCTCCTGCCGCTTGACCAGGCTGTCGGCGCAGGCGGCGGCGAGTTCCTTCTTCGCACCGTCGGAAAAGGCCGTCAGCGCCAGGAAACAGGCCGGAAGGACAGCAAGGGGTCGGAGCATGGCAGAATTCCGGGGTTGGGCTTCGGACGCGCCCGCGCCGGGCACGGAGAGGGCACGGGGATTTCGGCGTCCGCAGGAGGCGTCGATATCGGTAGCGCATGGTGTGGGCGCATGCCGCGTCCGCGCGCGTGTACATGCGCGCGGCTGGCCTTGGCGGGAGAAAGACCCTAATATGTCCGGCGGAACGACGCCAGCGCTGACATTCCAACCCGGACATCTTTCCGAACACTCCCCGAATCATTCGAAGATACGGTCATGGAACGGTCATTTGCGAAAGAGGTGCAGTCGCTGAAGAAGGGCGACGGCGAGATTTTCGAAGGCGAGGGCATCCTTGCGGTCACCAAGGCGGCGCTGCAATCCGGCGTCTCCTATGTCGGCGGCTACCAGGGCTCGCCGGTGTCCCATCTGGTCGACGTGCTGAACGACGCCAAGGACATCATGGACGAATACGGCGTCCATCTGGAGATCTGCGCCAACGAGGCGGGTGCGGCCGCCATGCTCGGCGCGTCGATCCAGTATCCGATCCGCGGCTTGGTGACATGGAAATCGACGGTCGGCACGAACGTCGCCTCGGACGCGCTCTCCAACCTCGGCTCGGTCGGCGTGACCGGCGGGGCGGTGGTGATCCTCGGCGAGGATTACGGCGAGGGCGCCTCGATCATCCAGGAGCGCAGCCACGCCTATGCGCTGAAATCGACCCTGTGGCTGTTCGATCCGCGGCCCAACCTGACCTCGATCGTCAACCTGACCGAGAAGGCCTTCGAGCTGTCCGAAGCGTCGAACCAGCCGGTCATGGTCCAGCTGCGCATCCTGGCCTGCCACGTCCAGGGCCGCTTCGAGGCCAAGGACAACAAACACGGGCAATTCACCGGCAACCGCAAGCTGGAGAAGCCGAATTTCGACCTGATGAAAATCGCGCTGCCGCCGGGCACCTACGCCCAGGAAAAACACAAGTGGGAAGAGCGCGTGCCGGCCGCGATCGATTTCATCCGCCGGGAAAAGCTGAACGAGACGTTCGACGGCGAACTCGACGACCTCGGCATCATCTGCCAGGGCGGCCTGTACAACACGGTGCAGCGCTCCCTGAACCATCTCGGCCTCGCCGACATCTACGGCAATTTCCGGGTGCCGATCTATTGCATGAACGTGACCTACCCGCTGGTGCCGGACGAAATCTCCGCCTTCTGCGCCGGCAAGAAGCACGTCCTGGTCGTGGAGGAGGGCCACCCGGCCTATATCGAGGACGACGTCAACGTCATCCTGCGCAAGGCCGACGTCCAGACCAAGGTGCATGGCAAGGGCCCGCTGCCGATGGCCGGCCAGTACACCTCGGACGTGGTGCAGAACGGCGTCTCGCAATGGATCGACGAGATCGGCCTGCCGGACACCAACAAGGGGAGCGCCGGCGCGCGGATCAAGTACATCGTCGGCCTCAAGACCAAGGCCACCAAGTATCTCGGCAACCCGATCCCGCCGCGGCCGCCGACCTTCTGCACCGGCTGCCCGGAGCGGCCGGTGTTCAGCGCCATCAAGCTGATGGAGAAGGATCTCGGCAAGACGCATATCAGCTGCGATATCGGCTGCCACACCTTCTCGGCCCTGCCGCCGTTCAACATCGGCCAGACGGTGCTCGGCTATGGTCTCGGCCTCGCCAGTTCGACCGGCGTGGCGCCGAATTTCGACAAGCGGGTCATCTCGATCATGGGCGACGGCGGCTTCTGGCATAACGGCCTGAGCACCGGCGTCGCCAGTTCGGTCTTCAACCGGAACGATTCGATCCTGATCGTGATGAAGAACGGCTACACCTCGGCGACCGGCTGGCAGTGGGTGCCGTCGACGCCCAAGGAGGGCAATTTCGAGCAGTCCCACATGTCGATCGAGGAGACGGTGCGCGCCCTCGGCGTCAAGTGGCAGCGCAAGGTGCGGACCTACAACGTCGCGAAGATGGTCAAGACGCTGAAGGAGGCGATGACCACGACGCACGAGGGCCTCAAGGTCATCATCGCGGAAAGCGAGTGCATGCTCGCCAAGCAGCGCCGGGTGAAGGCCGAGCGAACGAAGCTGATCCGCGAGGGCAAGCGCGCCGTGCGGCCGCGCTTCGGCATCGACGACGATGTCTGCACCGGCGACCACAGTTGCATCCGCCTGTCGGGCTGCCCGTCGCTCACCATCAAGGCCAACCCGGACCCGCTGCGCACCGACCCGATCGCCCATGTCAACACGGGCTGTGTCGGCTGCGGCCTGTGCGGCGAGGTCGCCCACGCGGCGATCCTGTGCCCGTCCTTCTACAAGGCGGAAATCGTCTATAACGCCGGCCCGTTCGAGCGCTGGCTCGCCGGCGTGCGCCAGCGCGTCATCGACATGGTCTACAGCCCGGAGGAACTGCGCCTCGCCCCGCGCCAGGAAGGCGCGATGGAGCAGGAAGACGCGGCGAAGGCGGCCTGACCATGGCCAAGACGAGCAAGAAGGCGTCCGCACCCAAGGCTGCAACGGCCAAGGCGGCGCCGAAACGCAAGGCCGCCCGGCGCAAGCCTGCCGAGGAGCGGCCGGTCACCGTCGTCATCGCGGCGATGGGCGGCGAAGGCGGCGGCGTGCTGACCGCCTGGCTGGTCGACGCGGCGCGCAAGTCCGGCCTGCCGGTCCAGGCGACATCGATCCCCGGCGTGGCCCAGCGCACGGGCGCGACGACCTATTATGTCGAGATCGTCCCGAAGCCCTATGCCGAGACCGGCGACATCGAGCCGGTGCTCGACCTGTATCCGGGTCCGGGCGACATCGACATGATGATCGCGACCGAGCTGATGGAAGTCGGCCGGGCGATGGAGAAAGGCTTCATCAGCCCGGAAAAGACCACGCTGATCGGCTCGACCCACCGGGTCTATACGCTCGCCGAGAAGATGGCGATGGGCGACGGCCGCTACGACGGCGACAAAATCCTCGACGCCGCCAAGCAGATGTCGAAGCGGCATATCCTGTTCGATATCGAACGCGCCGCCCAGGACGCCGGCACCATCGTCAATTCGGTCCTGCTCGGCGCCATGGCCGGCTCCAGCGTGCTGCCCATCGAGCCCGAGACCTTCAAGGACGGCATCCGCGAATCGGGCAAGGCGGTCGAATCCAACCTCGCCGGTTTCGATGTCGGCTTCGCCTATGCTACGGGCGATGTCGTCGAACTGCAGACCAAACTGGCGCCGCCGAAGGCGCCGGCGCCGCGGCCGGGCGATGCCGCCGGCGAACTGAAGGGCCGGATCGAGCGGGATTATCCGTCGGAAACCCACGCCGTCGTGCTGGAAGCCTGCGGGCGCTGCCTCGACTATCAGGACGCGGCCTACGCCCGGCTCTATCTCGAACGGCTCGATACGGTCAAAGCGCTCGACGAAGGCCGCGGCGACGGCGATTTCAAGATCACCAACGAGGCGGCGCGCCATCTCGGCCTGCGCATGACCTTCGAGGACATCATGCGGGTCGCCCAGCTCAAGACCCGCCGGTCGCGCTTCGAGCGGATGCGCCGCGACGTGCAGGCGCAAGACGACCAGCTCGTCCGCACGACCGAGCATTTCAAACCGGGGCCGTACGAGTTCGCCTCGGTGCTGCCGAAAGGTTTGGGCCGCCGGGTCGTCGATTGGGCCGACCGCAACCCGGCCAGGGCGCGCAAATGGCATTTCGGCCTGCATATCCGCACCGACACGGTGTGGGGCTTCGCCCGGGTCCGGACGCTGGCCGGGATGCGCCGCTTCCGCCGGCGCGGCTACCGCTATGCCGAGGAACAGGACCTGATCGAGGGCTGGCTCGACCTGGTGCGCAAGGCGGCGGCGGTCGGCAAGCCGATGGCGCTGGAGACGATCGAATGCGCCCGGCTGATCAAGGGCTATTCGGAAACCCACAAGCGCGGCGTCGGCAACTATCGCCGGATCGTCGCGGAGATCGTCGAACCGGCCCTGGCCGAAGGCGTCGACCGCGCCGGCGACATCGCCCAGGCCCGCGCCGCCGCACTGGCCGACCCGGAGGGCGAAAGCCTCAGCGAAGCCATCGCCGCAATGGCGGAAGCCCGCGACGGCGCGGCCGTGGCGGCGGAGTAGGGCTTCCGTTCTCCGTTTCCGATCCGCCTGCCCCCTCGGTGCCAGGCCGGACCCGATCCGGCGTCCAGAGCAGTTCTCGCGATACCCGTCCTGTGGCCCTGGCCTCCGGGTCGCTGCTGCGCGCCCCGGATCGGGGTCCGGGGCAAGCGTCCGGGGTGATAAGGAAGGAAAACGTCAGTGCGAGACTCATCCCTTGACATTCTCCCTTAATTCGATAATTATCGAAATATGGAAATTAATTCAGCCACCGAAGCCTTCGCCGCCCTGTCGCAGGAGACGCGCCTCCGGGCCTTCCGGCTGCTGGTGCGGGCCGGGCCGGCGGGGCTGCCGGCGGGCGAGATCGCCCGGACGCTCGGCGCCGCGCCGTCGACGCTCTCGACCCATCTCGGCCTGCTGCAGCGGGCGGGGCTGGTGTCGTCGGAGCGGCGCTCGCGGCAGGTCGTCTACCGGGCGGATTTCGACGGCGCCGGAGCGCTGATGCGGTTCCTGATGGAAGACTGCTGCAAGGGCCACAAGACCGTTCGGGCGGCGGTCCGCGCGGCGCTCGGGGACGAGGCCGCGGCGGCCTGACGGCCCTTGTGCGGAACCCGATGCGGAAACCCCAGTGCGGAACATGAAGGAGAAACGGCAATGAAACGCCTGCATGTACATCTGAACGTCGCGGACCTCGACAAGACCGTCCGGTTCTACCGCACCCTGTTCGGGGTCGCGCCGGACAAGCTGAAGAGCGACTACGCCCAGTGGATGCTGGACGAGCCGGCGGTCAATTTCGCGGTCTCAACGCAGAAATGCTGCGACGGCGAAGGCGGCGGCGTCTCCCATCTCGGCATCCAGGTCGAGGACGACGACAGCCTGAAGGCGATCACCCGCGCGCTGACCGACGCCGAGCAGGCCGTCTTCGAGGAGAAGGAAAACCTCTGCTGCTACGCCAAAGGCAACAAGACCTGGGCGTCCGATCCCGACGGCGTGGTGTGGGAAACCTTCCACCGGCTTGCCCATTCCGACACGATGGGCCGCGACGACGCCCGGGACGCGGAAATCGGCGCCCTGCACGACCGGACGGCGCTGTAGGCGGCCTTTCCGCGGCGCGGCGCGGCGCTGCCGGCGGCCCCGCGCCCGAAACGCCCCGAAACGCCCCGAAACGCATTGCCGATGACCTTCTCGTTCGCCCGGAAACTCGCCGCCGAAGCCCTCGGCACCGCCTTCCTGCTCGCAACCGTCGTCGGCTCGGGAATCATGGCGGAGACGCTGGCCGGCGGCAACGTGGCGCTCGCCCTGCTCGGCAACACGGTCGCGACCGGCGCCATCCTGATGGTGCTGATCCTGATCTTCGGGCCGGTCTCGGGCGCCCATTTCAACCCGGCGGTCACGCTCGCCTTCCTGATCCGGCGCGAAATCGGCGCGCGCGACGCAGCGGTCTACGTCGTCGTCCAGATCGCCGCCGGGCTGGCCGGCGTACTGGTCGCCCATATCATGTTCGGCGAGCCTGCCTTCGCCGCGTCGGTCAACAGCCGCACCGGCATCGGCCAGTGGACCGGCGAGTTCGTGGCCACGTTCGGGCTGGTGGCGACCATCCTGGGCACGGTGCGCTTCCGGCCGGAGGCGACGGCCTACGCCGTCGGCCTGTTCATCTCGGCCGGCTACTGGTTCACCTCCTCGACCTCCTTCGCCAACCCGGCGGTCACCATCGCGCGCAGCCTGACCGACAGCTTCTCCGGCATCGTGCCGGCCCACGCGCCGGGCTTTATCCTGGCCCAGCTTGCCGGCGCGGTCGCGGCAACGCTCGTCTTCGGCTGGCTGCTCAGGGAACGCGGCGCCTGAACGAAGGGGGCGGCGCTGCGGCGCGCTTCCCGTATCGCCGGCTGCCGGATGGCGCTATAGCTGCGCCCGGCGCCGGTTCCGCGGCGCTCTTTTTTCGCCGCCCGTTCCCCTGCCCCTCCCGGCCGCTGCCTGTTCCGCCGATGAACGATTCATGACCGTCAGAGCCAAAGCGGCCTTTTTCCTGGTCCTGATGCTGATGGCGGCAGCAGGCTCGTTTTCGATGCAGGTCTTCCTGCCGGCCCTGCCGGAAATCCAGCGCTACTTCGGGTCGAGCCAGTCCTTCGTCCAGCTCACGCTCAGCCTGTCGATGGTGGCGATCGCCGTTTCGACCCTGTTCTACGGTCCGTTGTCGGACCGGTTCGGCCGCAAGCCGGTGCTGATCTGCGGCATGAGCCTGTTCCTTGCCGGCAGCCTGCTTTGCACCTTCGCGCCGTCGGTCACCCTGCTGATCGTGGGGCGCGTTGCGCAAGCCGCCGGCGGCGCCGCCGGCATGGTCCTGAGCCGCGCCATCGTCCGCGATGTCTATGGCGCCGCCGACGCGCCGAAGGCGATAAACTACCTGACGATGTCGATGGTGATCGCGCCGATGATCGCGCCGGTGGTCGGCGGCTTTCTCACCGAAGGTTTCGGCTGGCGGGCGAATTTTGCTGCAACCGCCCTGCTCGCCCTGCTGGTCGGCGCCCTTGTCGTCGGGCTGCTGCACGAAACGTTTCCCGCCGCCTCCCGCGCCCGTTCCCGCGACGGATCGATCGCCCGGTCGGCGCTCGGCGGCCTGCGCCAGGTCGCGCGGTCCCGGCGGTTCTGGGGCTACACGCTGATCTCGACCTTCAGCATGGCGATCTTCTTCGCCTTTGTCGCCGGCGCGCCCTACCTGATGAACGGGCTGCTGAAACGCCCGCCGAGCGAATACGGTTTGTGGTTCATCGGTATTCCCGGCATGTTTGCCGTGGGCAGCTTCACCGCGACGCGGCTTCTGAACACGCTGGGCCTCGACCGTTCGGTCATGCTGGGCGCGATGCTGGGCGCGTTTGTCATGGCCGTCGCGGCCCTATTGTACGGCTTGTTCGCCCTCACGCCGGCCCTGTTGTTCGTGCCGGCTTACGCCATCTCCTTCTTCCAGGGGCTGATCATCCCCAACGGCGTCGCCGGCGCGATCAATTCCAGCCCCGGCGCTTTCGGCGCGGCGTCCGGCCTGGTCGCGTTCGTCCAGATGACGGTCAGCGCGACCGCGGCGCAGCTTTCGGGCACCGTCACCGGAGACAGCGTCTGGCCGCTCGTCGCCATCATGGCGGCGTGCGCCTGCCTGGTCCTGCTTCTGCTGCCGCTGCTTCGCAGCCGGCCGGCTGTGGCGGAGCCGGCGGCCGTATCACCGGCCGACGGCGGCTGAGACAGGGACGGTTTTTTCCCAGGCGTCGGGCCCGTCGATCAACGTGACCCGGACGCTGAAGTCCTTCGGGACCGGGCGTTTGCCCAGGATCGGGATCGACACGCCGATCCGGCCGTCTGCGCCCGCCGTCACCGGACCGGTCCGGCCCAGCCGCACTTTTTTCGGCGCCTCGACCAGGACGACCGGCGCCCGGAAAGTCCGGCTGCGGTGCCGGATCCGCACCGACAGGCCGCGCCCGCGCCGCTCGGCCCGCCAGACCGCAAAGCCGTCGCCGGCCGGTTTCGGCACGCGGGTCCGCGCCGCGACGATGTCCGGGTGGGGCGCCGCCGACGCCGGAAGGGTGAGCGCGAGTTCCGTCTCGACCGGAATGCAGACATTCTTGCACAGCTGGAACAGCACCCGGACGCGGGCCTCGACGGGTCTGCCCGCATCCCGCACCGCCGCGCGGACCGGCAGGGTGAACCGGCCGCCGAAGCCCCGGGCCCTGAAGCCGAAACTGGTGAATATCTCCGGCGCGGGCCAGACGATCCGGGCCGATTTCAGGTTGCGCGAGCCCTGCCAGTCCAGCACCGGCGGCAGCCCCGGCGCCCCCGGGGCGCGCCAGAAGATTTTCCAGTCCGGCTTGAGATCGAAGGTCAGGCCCAGCCAGCGGCCCTCCCGGCCGCTGCCGCCCCCGACCAGCCGCATCCGGCCCTCCAGAGCATCGGCCCAGGGCGACTCGACCGGGCGCGATTCGGCGGGCGCAGACGCGGCGGCTGGCGCCGCAGCCGCGCCGGCAAGGCCGGCCGCCAGAAGGAAGGCACATACCGCCCTCCCGGCCGCCGATCCGGCTTTGCGGCCGGTTTCGCTTGCGCGGCGCGCCGGCGGGTCTATCTTCGGAAAGAACCGGCCGCCCGAAGAGCCGGCGACCCGCGACGGAGAGTGACAATTCCAGGCTCGACCGCAAGCGCCAATCCCTGGCTCACCGGACGGCTGCTGATCGCCATGCCCGGCATGGCGGATCCCCGCTTTGCCCATACCGTCATCTACATGTGCGCCCATTCCGGCGACGGCGCCATGGGCCTCGTCGTCAACAAGCGCTCGGACTCCATCGTCTTCAAGGAGCTGCTGGAGCAGGTCGGCGTCGACGACTGCACGATCCGGCGCGACATTCCGGTGCATATCGGCGGGCCGGTCGAGACGGCGCGCGGGTTCGTGCTCCACGGCGGCGGCTACGACCACAAGGGCACGATGGCCGTGTCCGACGGCATCGGCCTGACCGCGTCGGTCGATATCCTGCGCGAGGTCGCCGGCGGCGGCGGCCCGGAAAACTGCCTGCTCGCCCTGGGCTATTCGGGCTGGGGCGCCGGGCAGCTCGAACAGGAGATCCAGCAGAACGGCTGGCTGACCGCCGACGCCGACGAAAACCTCATCTTCGGCGCCGACCTGGACGAAGACCGCTGGCGCACCGCCATCGGCACGCTCGGCATCGATCCCAGCATGCTGTCCAGCACCGCCGGCCACGCCTGACGCCTCAGGCGGCCCGACGTCAAGCAACAAGCCGCGCCGCCATCGCATCGTAAGGCTCCAGGTCGCCGGCCGGGCCCAGCGCCGCGCAGGTGAGCGGGCCGGCGAGCAGCTTCTCGCCGAACGCGCCGACGGCCGCTTCGTCGACCGCCTCGATCTTCTGCAGGATCTCCGCCGGCGGCAGCGGCCGGCCGTAGACCAGCATGTGATGGGCGAGTTGCTCGCAGCGCGCGCCGGTGCTTTCCCGCGACATCAGCAGGCCGGCGCGCGCCTGCGCCTTCGCCCGGTCCAGCTCCTCCGGCCCGGCGCCGTGGGCAAGATCGGCCAGCTGGTCGAACACGACCGGCACCAGTTCCGCCGCCCGGTCCGGCCCGGTGCCGGCGTAGATGCCGTAGAGGCCGGCGTCGGCGTAGGCGGTGTTGTGGCTGCTCACCGAATAGACCAGCCCGCGCTTTTCCCGCACCTCCTGGAACAGGCGGGACGACATGCCGCCGCCGAGAATGGTGGAATGGAGCATGGCGGCGAAATAGTCGTCATCCGCCTGCGCCGCGCCGCGGAAACCGAGCAGCAGGTGAAGCTGCTCCAGATCGCGCTCTTCGCGATAGTCGCCGCCGTCGTAGCGCGCCGGCTCGGGCGCGCGCCGGCTGCCGGCCGCCAACGCCGCGAACCGGTCTTCGACCATCGCGGCAAAGCTGTCATGCTCCAGATTGCCGGCGGCGGCCACGACCGCCCGCGGCGCGGTGTAGTTGGCCTTGTGATAGCCGTCGAGCCGGTCGCGCGGAAAGGCGCCGACGATCGCCGGATCGCCCAGCACCGGCCGGCCGAGCGCCTGGTCCGGATAGGCGGCGCGCTGGAAATGGTCGAAGACGATGTCGTCCGGCGTATCCATCGCCTGGCCGATCTCCTGCAGCACGACCTCCCGCTCGCGCGCCAGTTCCGCCTCGTCGAACAGGCTGTGCTGGACGATGTCGCTCAGGATGTCGACGGCGAGCGGCAGGTCGCCCTTCAGCGTCTTGCAGAAGAACGCCGTCGCCTCGCGCGACGTCCAGGCGTTGATGTGGCCGCCGACCGCCTCGATCTCGTCGGCGATATCCTGGGCGCTCCGGCGGGCCGTGCCCTTGAACATCATGTGTTCGAGCAGATGGGAGACGCCGTTGACCTCGGCCGGCTCGTGGCGCGCGCCGGCGTCGATCCAGATGCCGCAGGACACCGACTCGACCTGGGGCATGGCGTCGGTCGCGATCCGCAGATCGCTGTCGAGAGTCGTGACCTGCGCTGTATCCATCATCCTCTCGCCGCCCTGGCGTTGGCGAGCACATAGTCGGTCAGCCGGGCGGTATCCTTCGCCATGGTGACGCACCGCTCCTCGCGCTCGTGCAGGTCGGCGAGATGCGGCGGCAGGGCGGGGCGGCGGCCGGTCGCGCGCTCGACCGCGTCCGGGAACTTCGCCGGATGGGCGGTGGACAGCACGACAACCGGCTCTTCGCCGGTCCGGCATTGCCGCGCCGCCGCCAGGCCAACGGCGGTGTGCGGATCGATCTGCCGGCCGGTGCGCTCATAGACCCTCCGCATTTCGGCAACGGTGCCCTCGTCGTCCAGGCTGGCGCCGTCGAACAGGGCGGCCGCCCGGCGCCAGCGCGCGTCGTCGAGCGGCAGGCAGCCGCCGGTGCGGAATGCGCCGATGGCCGATGCCACCGCGGCGCCATCGCGGTCCAGCAGGTCGAACAGCAGGCGCTCGAAATTGCTTGAGACCTGGATGTCCATGCTGGGCGACAGGGTCGGCGTCACGCCGCGGATCTCCATGGCATTGTGGCGGAAGAAGCGGGTCAGGATGTCGTTCGCGTTGCTGCCGACGATCAGCCGGGCGACCGGCAGGCCGCACTGCCCGGCGCCGTAACCGGCGAACACGTTGCCGAAATTCCCGGTCGGCACGGCGAAGGAGACCGGCCGTTCGGGCGCGCCGGTCTGGAGCGCGGCGTGGACATAGTAGACGATCTGGCCCATCACCCGGGCCCAGTTGATCGAGTTCACTGCCGAAAGGCCGACCCGGTCGCGCAGCGCATCGTCGGCGAACAGGGCCTTCACCATGTCCTGGCAATCGTCGAAGGTGCCCTCGACGGCGATGTTGAAGACGTTGCCGTCCTGCACCGTCGTCATCTGCCGGCGCTGGACCTCGGAGGTCCGGCCCGCCGGGTGCAGCATGAAAATGTCGATGGCGTCGCGGCCGGCACAGGCGGCGATGCCGGCCGGGCCGGTGTCGCCCGACGTCGCGCCGACCACCGTGATGCGCTCGCCGCGCGCGGACAGCACAGCGTCGAACAACTGGCCGACCAACTGGAGCGCATAGTCCTTGAACGCCAGCGTCGGGCCGTGGAACAGTTCCTGGAGATACAGGCCGTCTTCGAGCGGAACCAGCGGCGCGACGGCCGGATCGTCGAAGCCCGCATAGCTCGCCTCGGCCAGCGCCGGCAGGTCCGCCGCGGCGGCGGAACCGGCCATGAAGGGCGCGCAGATTTCCGCCGCCAGCCCGGCATAGGACAGGCCCTGCCAGCCGGCGAGGGTCTCCGCCGTCCAGGCCGGCCAGGCGTCGGGCACATAGAGCCCGCCGTCCCGCGCCAGGCCCGACAGCAGGATATCGTCGAAGCCTGCCTGCGGCGCCTCGCCCCGGGTGCTGATATAGGGAAAGGCCGGTGCGGTCATTCCAGCAGCGCGGCGTTCCCGCTCGCCGGGTCGAGCACGCTGAGCCGCCCGTCGGCGATCGAGAAATGGGCGCCGTGCAGCGTTAGCCGGTTCCCGTCGACCGCCTCCCGGATAAACGGGAAACTCAGCAGATTATCCAGCGAGTTCAGGATCGAGGCGTATTCGAAGGCCCGTTGCAGCTCCGGTCCGTCGTTCGGCGCATCGGCGGGCAGGCGGGCTTCCGCGCCGCGGACCGTCGATATCCATTTGCCGATGAAACCCGGCGCGCCGGACTCGCCGGACGGGGTGCCCCGGCTCTCGATATAGGCCCGGATGCCGCCGCACGCGGCGTGGCCCATGACGACGATGCTGCCGACACCGAGACCTTCGACGGCGAATTCGAGCGCTGCGCCCGTGCCGCAATCGTGGCCGCGGTCGTCGCCGCCGGGATCGCAGGGCGGCACCAGATTGGCGACGTTGCGGACGACGAAGAGTTCGCCCGGCCCGGCGTCGAAGATCGCTTCGGGATCGACCCGGCTGTCGCAGCAGCTGATCACCATGACCGGCGGTTCCTGGCCCTCCGCCAGAGCCCGGTAGGTACCCTCGTGACGCGGAAAGCCGGTTTCGCGGAACCGCGCGTAGCCGTCCGTCAGCAAATCGGGCAATCCGGGCGCGGAAATCCTCATGCCGCTCACCCCGCCCGGCCGGCCAGCCAGTCTTCGCACAGCTGCCGGGCGATCGAATCGCGGCGCGGCAGCTTGAAGTCCTCGCTGCGTCTGCCGATCTGCTCGATCACCCAGTCGCGCTGAAACCAGTCGGCCATTTCCAGTTCCTCCGTGTTGACATCGAGTTCGTCCGACAGCGCCCGGGCGTGAAAGCCCAGCATCAGCGACGTCGGGAAGGGCCAAGGCTGGGACGAGTGATAGCGCACATCGTGCACCCGGACCCCGGATTCCTCGAAGACTTCGCGCGCCACCGCCATCTCCAGCGTCTCGCCCGGCTCGACGAAGCCGGCAAGCGTCGAGTGCATGCCCGGCGGCCAGACCTTCTGACGCCCCAACAGGCATTTGTCGCCGTAGGTCACCAGCATGATGACCGCCGGATCGGTGCGCGGAAAGTGGCTGGTGGCGCAGTTTTCGTCGGAGCAGACGCGCAGGTGGCCGCCGTCCTTCGGCCGGGTCTCGGTGCCGCAGACGCCGCAGAATTTATGCCGGCGCCGCCAGGTCAGCATGCCGCGGGCGTAGGCCAGCAGGTTGCCGTGCTCCCGGTTCATCATCGGACCGGTGAAACGCAGGTCGAGAAACTCGGCCCGATCGGCCTGCACACCGCACAGCGCCTCCGCCTCCGTCTGCTCGAGCCGGGAGAGATCGCTGGCGAAATAGGCCAGTCCGCCGTGCAGGCCGAGGAACAACGGCGCGTCGCCCCGTTCGACCAGCGCTGCAAACCGCTCCGTCGGCAGCAGCGTCGCTTCCGGCGGGTCCTCCGGTGGCGCGCCGGGATCGATCAGGTTGCGCGAGCGCCAGACCGGAACGAGGCGGCCCTGCGGCCCGTGGAGCTGCGCCTCCAGCCAGCCGTCGTCGGCGCGCCGGACCGAGGCGCGGTCCAGCGTGCTCCAGGCATAGAAATTGTCGTCGGAACGGGAAAGGCGCAGGCGGTCGGACATGCCCGTTAAGTGGCACAGAGGGCGGTCGCGGGCAATCGGCCCTCTGATGGCCCTTTGACGGCCCGCCGGCCTCAACCCGCGCGCGGATCGCGGCCCTCGAACGTGGCGATGGCGTCGATCAGGCGTTCGGAAACCGGCTCGGTCCTGTGGGTCTGCTGATGGGTGTTGACCCAGACGATCTCGCCGGTCGCCCGCAGGTCGTCGGCCGAATCCTTCGAATAGATCGCGGGATCGTAGGTGATGCTGGTCCGGCCGATGCGGCGGGTGCGGATGCAGATGTCGATTTCGTCGTCGTAGAAGATCGGCGCGCGGAATTCGACGAGCGCCTTGACCAGATGGAAATCGCAGCCGGTTTCCGGATCGCCGCCCAGCGGATAGTCGTGGCCGATCGCGCGCAGATACTCCGTGATCCCGACATCGTACCAGGTGAGGTAGTGCGCGTTATACGCCACGCCCTGGCCGTCGACCTCCGCATAGCGGACGCGCAGCGGATGGTGGAAGCGGAAATCGGCGCGTGTCAGTTTCGTCATGGGCAGCGGCACTTTCCTTGCAGGCAGGACGGGACAGGAAGGGGTATCGGCTGCCTCCGCCGGTGCGGCGGTGTGGCGGCGCGGCGGCCTGCGCAATGCCCAATGCAGCGCCCGGTGCAGCGCCCAATGCAGCCCTCAGTGCAGCTTTTCGGGCAATTCCTCGATGGCCCGGTCGACCAGGCCGGCGGCCTTCTTCTCGTCGAGCCGGTCTTCGAGCAGCTTGCGGGTCGCCGAGACCGCCAGGTCGATCGCCGTGTTGCGCACCTCGGCCTGGGCGACGGCCTCGGCCTGGGCGATGCGGTCCAGCGCCTGCTGCTCGCGCCGTTTCAGGGACGCCGCGAGATCCTCCTCCGCCCGGGCGCGCAGCCGGGCCGCCTCTTCCTCCGCCGCCCGCAGCATCCCCTCGGCTTCCTGGAGGGCGTCGCGCTGCTTGCGCTGATAGTCGGCGAGCAGGCTCTGGGCCTCCTCGCGCAGGCGCTGGGCTTCCTCGATCTCGCTGCGGATCGACTCGGCCCGGGCGTCCAGCGCACCGGTGATTGCGCTCCGCGCCTTCCAGACCATGAAGGCGACGAAGATGACGAAGGCAACCAGGACCCAGAAGGTCGCCCCGCCGAAATCGAACAGGTCGCCGAGCCAGCCGCCGACCGACGCGGTCTTGCCCGCGGCGAGCAGCGCGGCCGGTCCGGCGATCGCGGAAGGCTCCATCGCGCCGGCTCCCTAGCGGCCCGCGACCGCATCGACGGCGTCGGCCGCCGATTTGCGCGCGATCCGGCCGCCGATCAGGCGCTGGGAGGCCGCCTGCACGACGTCCACGGCGACCTCCCGGATATTGCCGACGGCTTCGTCGCGGGCGGTTTCGATCCGGGCTTCGGCATGGCGGATATCGTCGGCGAGCCGGCCGGCCAGGGCATCATGGGCCTTTGCGGCCCGGGCCTTGCCGTCCTCGACGGCATCGCGAATCACCGACTGGGCCCGGTCGCGGCCTTCGGCCATCGCCGCCTCGTATTCGGCCAGGACCTGCTCGGCCTCCTGCCGCAGGGTCTGGGCCCGGTCCAGATCGCCCTCGATCCTGTCGCGCCGGGCCTCCAGCGTCGCCTGGATCTTCGGCAGCGCGATCGTGCGCAGCACGACGAACAGGACGACGAAGGCGAGCACAAGCCAGACGACCTGCGAAAGGAAGGTATCGATCTGTTGCAGTTGCGGCATCGCCGTTCTCCGCGCCCCTCCTATCCGGCCGGTCCCGGTTCCGGGAGGCCGGCCGCGGGGCGCCCGCCCGCAGGGGCGGCCAGCTATCCGAACAGGATGACGAGCGCGATCACCAGGGCGAACAGGGCGATGGCCTCGACCAGCGCGAAGCCCAGCATCGTCATGGTGAAGACCTCGCCGCGCGCCGCCGGGTTGCGGCCGACCGCCTGGATGAAGGCGGCGAACACGTTGCCGATTCCGATACCGGCGCCGATCACGCCGATCACCGCCAGGCCGGCGCCCAGGAATTTTGCAGCTTCAACATCCATATTCAGGTCCTTTCCCCGAAACGTTAGGGCCCGTCGCGCCCGACCTCCGGTAACCGGCCCGGATACCCACGTCTAGTGGAGGTGGAGCGCGTCGTTGATGTACAGGCAGGTCAGAATTGTGAAGACGTAGGCCTGCAGGAATGCGATCAGGATTTCCAGCCCGGTCAGCGCAACGATGAAGAGCAGGGGCACCACGCCCGCGGCGCCCAGCGCGACCACGAAACCGGCAAAAACCTTAAGCAGCGTGTGTCCGGCCAACATATTGGCGAAGAGTCGCACAGACAGGCTGACCGGGCGCGAAAGATAGGAGATCACCTCGATCGGGATGAGCAGCGGCCACATCAGTTTCGGCGCGCCGGGCGGCACGAAGAAGCTGAAGAAATGCAGGCGGTGTTTCGCGATCGCCAGCAGGGTGACGAAGGTGAAGACGACCAGCGCCATGGCGAACGTCACGACGATGTGGCTGGTGAAGGTGAAAGCGCTGGGGATCATGCCCAGCATGTTGCCGAACAGGATGAACATGAACAGGGTGAAGATCCACGGGAAGTAGCGGCGGCCCTCGTTGCCCACCGTCTCCTTCAGCAACCCGGCGACGAATTCGTAGCTCAGCTCCGCCATCGACTGCCACCGGCCCGGCACCAGCCGGCCCCGGCCCATGCCGACGACCAGGAACAGGCTGACCGACGCCACCGTGATCAGCATCGCCAGCGACGAATTGGTGAACGACAGATCGGCGCCGCCGATGTCGATCTGCACCAGCGGCTTGATCGTGAACTGGTCGAGCGGACCCTGTTTTTCGCCAGCCACCGCTCACTCCCCCTTGCGTTCGTCCGGATCGGGCCCGCCGCCGTTTTTCGCGCGGTCCCGGTCGACATATCCCACGGCATGGCCCAGACCGCTCATCGTCCGGTAGACGTTCACGATCCCGGCGCCGGCGCCGAGGAAGAAAAAGACAATCATCAGCCAGGGCTTCGTCCCCAGCCACCAGTCGAGCCCGAGCCCGATGGCGACCCCGACGGCGACGCCGGCCACCAGTTCGGTGCCGATGCGCAGCGCGAGGCCGATCCCCTTGCCCCGGTCGGTCCGGTCTTCGGCGTCCCGCCTGCCGCCGCGTCCCGCCCGATTCGCGTCGCGCCTTTTCTGCGCTGCGCGCAGCCGGGCATCGAGCCGATCGAGGGAGGGAGGACGGTCCTGTTGCGCCATGGCGCCGCCTCCGTGCGGCGCGGCCCGCAGCGGCGGACCCGGCCTCCGAAGGAACCGCGGGACGGCCGGAGAAAGACCGGCCGGAAACGCCGGCAACCTAGGGGGTGAGCGCGAAGGGTGTCAATCGGGGCGCCGGGCGCAGATGCGCGTCCGGGTGCCGGCTAACCCCCCGATATTCCGGCACAAACCGGGCGATGCGACATTATTTTAGCGGCGGCTACGCGGTCTCCCGCAGCGCCTCGGCCTCGCGCAGGTCGACGGAGACCAGTTGCGAGACGCCGCGTTCGGCCATCGTCACGCCGTAGAGCCGGTCCATGCGGGCCATGGTCAGCCGGTTGTGGGTCACGATCAGGAAGCGGGTGCCGCTCTCCTCGGCGATGTCCTCGACCAGGGTGCAGAACCGGTCGACATTGTTGTCGTCGAGCGGAGCATCGACCTCGTCGAGAATGCAGATCGGCGCCGGATTGGTCAGGAACACGGCGAACAGCAGGGCGATCGCGGTCAGCGCCTGCTCGCCGCCGGACAGCAGCGACAGGCTTTGCAGCCGCTTGCCCGGCGGGCTCGCCATGATCTCCAGGCCGGCGTTGAGCGGATCGTCCGATTCGGTCAGCGCCAGATGGGCCCGGCCGCCGCCGTAGAGGCGGGTGAACAGGGCCTGGAAATGGCCGTTGACGGTTTCGAAGGACGCCAGGAGCCGTTCCCGCCCCTCGCGGTTCAGGGTGGCGATCGCCCGGCGGAACCGTTCGATCGCGCCGATCAGGTCGTCGCGCTCGGTCTCGAGTTCTTCGATCCGGTCGCCGAGTTCCTTCGACTCCTGCTCCGCGCGGTGGTTGACCGGGCCCATGCCGTCGCGCTCGCGCAACAGGCGGTCGAGCCGCCGTTCGATGTCGGCCTGGGTCGGCAGGGGCTGGTCCGGATTCTGTTCGGCGACCTCCAGCAGCGCTTCCGGCCGGCAATTCAGCCGCTCGGCGCAGCGCTCCGTGATCTGCGAGACCGTCTGCCCGGCCTGGCTGACCCGGCCCTCGGCCAGGCCCCGGCCCTCGCGCGCTTCGGCGAGCGCCTTCTCGGCCTCGCGGAGTTCCCGGTCGATGCCGGCGAGCGCCGATTCGGCTTCCGCCTGCGCCGCCGCCGCCGCATCCCGCGCGGCCTCGCTTTCGGCGACCAGGGCGTCCGCCGCCGCCTGCCGGGCCGCCAGATCGTCCGGCAGGCGTTCGATCTCCGCCGCTTCGTCGGCGATTCCGCCGCGCCGCTCTTCCAGCGCCGCGACCTGGGCCTCGCCGTCCTCGATGCGCCGCCGCCAGCGCGCCGCGTCCTCCCGGGCCGCCGCCCGCAGTCGCTCGCGCGCCGTCGCTTCGGCTTCCAGCCGGTTGCCGGTCTGCTCCCTTTCGGCCAGGTCCCGGCGCAGGGCGGCAAGGTTGTCGCGCATGTCCGAAAGTTGCGCCTGAGCGGCGGAATCCTCCGGAATTGCGTCCAGCCCGGCCAGTGCCGCGCTCAGGGCTTCGGCAGCTTCGGCCCGTTCGCTTTCGAGCGCCGCCAACGCCTCGGCGACGGCCTCGAGACGGCTGCGCTGCGACACCGCCGCCTCGTTGAGCGAAGCCAGCGCCGCGCGGCGCGCGTTGAGCAGGTCGAACGCCTCGCCCACGGCGGCATTGGCGCTGCGCCAGGCCTCGTCGGCGGCGTCGGCGGCCGTCCGGGCGGCCTCCAGGTCGTCGCGCGCGGCGGCGACCTGCCGTTCCACCGCAACCGTTTCC
Source organism: Rhodospirillaceae bacterium (assembly GCA_009840595.1). Lineage (GTDB taxonomy): Bacteria > Pseudomonadota > Alphaproteobacteria > Bin65 > Bin65 > Bin65. The sequence continues at coordinate 20,353 of VXNK01000167.1, forward strand.
CGGCCGATGGTCTCGAGCCGGTTCTGCTGCGCCAGGCGCTGGGCCGCGGCGGTCGGCGCGCCGGCGGCGACGACGAAGCCGTCCCACCGGACCATGCCGCCGTCGCGCGACACCGCGCGCTGCCCCTGGGCGAGCAGCGGCGCGACCGCCTCGAGCAGATCGGAATCCTCGACCACCGCGATCTGGTCGAGCCGGCGGGTCAGCGCCGCCGGCGCATCGACGAACCAGCTGAGCGGGCGGGCGGCGCGCGGCAGGTCCGGGCCTTCCTCACCCGTTTCCGCATCGGCCTGCCAGCGGATCGCCGCCGCCCCGTCGGCCCGGGAGTCGACGGGCGCGTCGAGATCGTCGCCCAGGGCGGCGCCGAGGGCGGCCTCGTAGCCGGCGGTCACGCGGATGTCCTCGATCGCCGGCCGGGTGTCGCCGGCGGCGCGGCGTTCGAGCAGCGCGGTCAGCGTGTCGGCTTCGGCGCGCAGGCGGGTCAGCGTCTCGGTATGGGCCTGGTGAATGCCGCGCGCCTGTTCGACCGCCTCGGCGCTGTTGTCGCGCTCGGCCTCGGCCCTGTCCGCCGCCGCCCGGACCCGCGTCAGGTCTTCCTCGGCGGCATCGGCCATCCGCTGCGCGGCTTCGAGGCCGGAGCCCGCTTCGTCCGCGCCCAGGGCGTCGCGCTCGGTCTCGGCGGCGAGAATGCGCTGGCCGAGCGCGCCGAGCGTCCGTTCCTGCGCCGCGACCCGGTCCTGCGCCGCGACGCGCCGGGCTTCGCGCGCGGCCGCCCGCTCGGTCGCCGCCGTCACCTCCGTCTCGAAGGCTTCGACCTCGGCGCGGCGCTCCTGCACCGCTGCGGCGGCGGTCGTTCGCGCCGCCTCGTCTCCGGCGTCGGCCCGGTCGAGGTGCCGAAGTTCCTCGTCGAGCCGGCCGAGCGCGCCGGCGGCGTCGGCCAGCTGCGCGCGCTCGCGCTCCAGGTCGCGGTCGATCTGCTCCAACCGCTGGGCAAGCTCGGTGCGCCGCGCCGCGAGCCGGCCGGCTTCGGCGATCAGTCCGTCGCGCTCGACCAGATGGCGCTGCAGTTTCGCCGCTACGCCCGCCGCTTCGTCGCGCAGGACGGCCAGCGCAGCGCCGCCCTCGGCCGAACGCTGCGCCAGCCCCGCCGCCGCGCCGGTCAGGGAGTCGACCTGCCGGTCGGCGTCGGCGCGCGCCTGCCTCGCTTCGGCCAGCGCCGCATCCGCCTCGGTCCAGCGCAGATGCAGCAGGACGGCCTCGGTGCGCCGGATATGGCCGCTGATGTTGCGGTAGCGGGTCGCCTGGCGCACCTGGCGCTTGAGCCGCTGCATCTGCTCGGCCAGTTCGGTGAGCAGGTCTTCCAGCCGGTCGAGGTTGGTCTCGGCGCCCTTGAGGCGCAATTCGGCTTCGTGGCGCCGGGAATGCAGGCCGGTGATGCCGGCCGCCTCCTCGAGCACCAAGCGCCGTTCGGCCGGCTTGGCGGCGATCATCGCGGCGACCCGGCCCTGGCTCACGATGGCGGTGGAGCGCGCGCCGGTCTGGAGGTCGGCAAACAGCAACTGGACGTCGCGGGCGCGCGCCTCGTTGCCGTTGATCCGGTAGCTGGACCCCCGTTCCCGCTCGATCCGGCGGACGACGTCGATCCGTTCGAAGCCGTTGACGGCGGCCGGCGCGTCGCGCGCGCCGTTGTCGAGGTCGATGGAGACCTCGGCGATGTTGCGCGCCGGGCGGTCGGCCGTGCCGTTGAAGATGACGTCGTCCATGCCGCCGCCGCGCAGCTGGCGGGCCGAGCCCTCGCCCATGCACCAGCGGAACGCCTCGAGGATGTTGGACTTGCCGCAGCCGTTGGGCCCGACGATGCCGGTCAGGCCGCGCGAAAGCTCCAGTTCCGTCGGATCGACGAAGGATTTGAATCCGGTCAGGCGAATCTTGCTGAACTGGACCAATCGCTGCTTCCCGGCCGCCGCCGCCGCGGCAGGCCTATTTCCTGCCGGCTGCCGCCAGCGCTTCCTCGATGATGCGGCCGAAGGTTTCGAACGGCTGTGCGCCGTCGAGCCGTTGGGCCGCGCCGCTGTCGATCTGCTTCTTGGTGCCGATCAGGAAGGACGGCACGCTCGTGATCTTGTACCTGGACGTTGCCTCGTTGATGCTGTCCCTGATGCCCTTGACGATGCCCTCGCTGTCCAGGCAGGCCTTGAAATCGGCTTCGCTCAGGCCGCCGAGGCGGGCGTAGCGGCCCAGGGCCTCGTAGAACTTGTCGCGGCCGAGAAACGCCCACTGGGCCTGGTTGGCGAACAGGATTTCGACCATCCCCTTGGCGCGCGCCGGCCCGAGGCAGCGGGCGGTCATAATGCCGAGGAACCCCTGCCCGTTGTGCGGGAAATCGCGCAGCACGAAACGGACCTTGCCGGTATCGACATAGGTTTTCTTGATCTTCGGCCAGGCACCGACGTGGAAGTCGCGGCAATGCGGGCAGGACAAGGATTCGAAGCCGTAGATCAGGACCGGCGCGTCGGCCTTGCCGTAGCTGATTTCCTTCAGGGCGTCCTTGACCGACGCGATTTCCGCGCGCGCCGGCAGGGCGAACGCGCCGAATGCAAGGACGGCGGTGGCCAGCAAAACGGGCAGAGCGGGCAACAAGCGGTTGGGGTTCATCTAGACCTCGCCACAATATATGGATGATGCGGGATTTTTCGCCAGACGGCAACAGACATATGGCGCCTGTGCATAACTGCACAATCGCCCAGTCGTCACGGGGCCGTCACGGGGCCGTCACGGGGTCGTCAGGCGATCGTCACGGGATCGTCACCCGGGGGCGTCACCGGGAGGCGCAGCTCCGACACTGGAGCGGGAATGCGCCCGCATTGTGGCACGGCTGCGCGCGCCGCCGAGGTTCAGCGCCCGCCCTGCCGCGCCGCAACCGCCTCGCCGAGCCGCTGCAGCGCGCCGCGCACGCCGTCGTCTTCCACGCCGGCGGTCTGGCGGCGCACGGCTTCCTTTTCTTCCGGCGCCGCATCGCGCGGCGCGGGCGCGGCTCCGGAGTCGGGCCGATTGCCGGGCCGGGCGACCGGCGCGTGCAGGATGTGCAGCCGGGCAACCGCGCGATAGCCGAAATAGCCGTTCACCTTTTCGATGATCTGCGGCGCCAGATGGGCGATTTCCGGCGCCAGCGCCGGGCTGCCGACCCTGAGATGCAGGACGCCGGCGTCACGCCCGCCTTCGGGCAGCGACCGGCCCGCCACCAGCTTCTCCGGCGCCGTCGATTCCGCCAGGAAGGGGCCGACGATCTTGCGCCAGTCCGCGATCACCCCGGCGACCGCCAGGCCGCGCTTGCGCAGCGCCGGGCGCGCCGCCGCCGCCGCGGCCGGCGCGATATGGCGCATGCCGGCGCCGCGCCGTCCGGCAGGCTTCTCGGCGGATTTTCCGGCAGGCTTTCCGGCTGGTTGGGGCGCCGCAGGGCCGGAGGCGGAGGAGGGAGCGGGGCGTCTTGCCATTCTTCGGGAAAATCCCTTCCGGGGAATCCGGGAACCGGTTCTGGCCTTTGCCGGAGGACGGCGATAGCGTAGCCGAGACCCCGGCAATCCGCCAGCGCCGCCTGCCGAAATTTCCGCCCCCCGATGTCCGAGCCCGCGCCCGAGTCCGACTGCACCGACGCCGTGATTTCCGCTGCCGGGACGCGCCTGGAGGCGGCCTTCGGCGGTCCGGCGCAGGCGTCGGCCGCGCTGCTCGACTGGTACGGCCGGCACGCCCGCGACCTGCCCTGGCGCCTCCCGCCCGGCGCCGCCGGACGGCCGGACCCCTACCGGGTGTGGCTGAGCGAAATCATGCTGCAGCAGACCACGGTCGCCGCCGTGAAAGCCTATTTCGCCCGCTTCGTCGCGCGGTGGCCGGCCGTGGGAGACCTGGCCGCCGCCCCGCTGGACGATGTGCTGCACGCCTGGCAGGGCCTCGGCTATTACGCCAGGGCGCGCAACCTGCATCGCTGCGCCCGCGCGGTCGCGCAGGAGCATGGCGGCGTCTTCCCCGATACCGAGGACGCCCTGCGCGCCCTGCCCGGCATCGGCGCCTACACCGCCGCGGCGATCGCCGCCATCGCCTTCGGCCGGCCGGCGACCGTGGTGGACGGCAATGTCGAGCGGGTCATGGCCCGGCTGCACGCCGTCGAGACGCCGCTGCCGGCGGCCAAACCGGTCCTGGGGCGGGGGGCGGGGCGGGCGGCGCCGGGCGGGGGGGGGCCCGGGGGGGCGGGCGGGCGGCCGGGGGGCGCGGCGCGCGCGGGGAGGGGGCGGG
>VXNK01000072.1 GCA_009840595.1 Rhodospirillaceae bacterium
GGCCTTTCCGGGGGCGGAGCAGCGGACGGGGCGGGAGCAACCGGCGCATTCATGGCGGCACCAAGTAGCGCCGATGCCGCCCGCCGGAAAGGCCGGCCCCGGCATGGGCCGGTTGCGCGGACGGCGGCGCGGGCGACGCGGCCGGAAAATTCCACAGCGGTCGGCCCCGGACGAGGACGCCGCCTTGGCGTTGCATGGCCGGGCGCGATACAATCGGCCCGAGCCAGATTCGGGCAATCGCCGCATTCGAGAGGAACCGCCGGCCATGCAGGCGCCCCCCTACCGCTACCGCAACAACCCGGACGCCGTCCGCGCGCTGGTCCGCCCGCGCGAGGTGCATCGCGACGTCTATATCGACGAGGAGGTGTTCCAGCTCGAGATGGAGCACCTGTTCGCCAACACCTGGATCTATGCCGGCCACGCCAGCCAGGCGCCGAACCCGGGCGATTTCATCACCTGCGAGATCGGCGGCAAGCCGCTGCTGATCTCCCGCCACACGGACGGCGAGATCTACGTCAACTACAACCGCTGCGCGCACAAGGGCACGCGCATCGCCGGCGAGCCCTGCGGCAACGCCGGCAAGATGTTTCGCTGCCCCTATCACGGCTGGGCGTTCCGGACCGACGGCTCGCTGCTCTCGGTGCCGCTGCGCAAGGGCTACGACGGCACCGGCTTCGACGACATGCCGATGGTCCGCGGCCTGGCGCCGGTGAAGAATTTCCGGGTCTACCGCGATTTCATCTTCGTCAAGCTGAACGACGGCGGCCCGGATTTCGAGGCGTTCTTCGGCGACAGCCTCTCGACCATCGACAACATGGTCGACCGCTCGCCCGAGGGCCGGCTGATCCTGGAAGGCGCGCCGCTGCGCTACATGCACCGCTGCAACTGGAAGATGCTGGTCGAGAACCAGACCGACACCTGCCACCCGATGGTCGCCCACGAGAGCAGCGCCGGCACGGCGGTGAAGGTGTGGAAGGAGACCGGCCGCAACGACCGGCATCCGGCGATCGAACTGCTCGCGCCCTTCACCTCGACCTACAAATTCTACGAGGAATTCGGCATCCGGGTCTGGCCGAACGGCCACGGCCATACCGGCGTCACCGACTCGATCCACGCCGATTATTCGGAAATCCCCGGCTACTGGGAAATGATGGTGGACGCCTACGGCGAGGAACGGGCGAAGGCGATCCTCGGCGATATCCGGCACAACACGGTCTACTTCCCGAACATCATGGTGAAGGGCCCGATCCAGACCCTGCGCGTCTTCCTGCCGCTCGCCGCCGACAGGACGCTGGTCGAGAGCTGGACCTTCCGCCTCGCCGGCGCGCCGGACCAGTTGTTCGCCCGCACCCTGCTCTACAACCGGACGATCAACGCGCCGACCTCGATCGTCGGCCATGACGACCTGGAGATGTACGAGCGCATCCAGACCGGCCTGCGCGCCGACGGCCACGAATGGGTCAACGTCCAGCGGCTCTACGACGAGGACGAGGAACCGGACGCGACCGTGGTGGTGAACGGCACCTCCGAGCGCCAGATGCGCAACCAGTTCAATGCCTGGGTGCGGTACATGACCCAGAGCATGTCCCCGACGACCGGTATTGCGGCGACCGCGCCCTCGGCAGCCGCAGAACTGCAAGGCGCCTGATGGCGGCGCCGGGACCGGCGGAGACCGCAAGCGCGGTCACCGCAGAGGAGATCGTCGCCTTCGTCTATGCCGAGGCGCGGCTGCTCGACGAGCGCCGCTACGAGGACTGGCTCGACCTGTTCGCCGAGGACGGCCGCTACTGGATCCCGGCGGAATGGGACCAGACCGACCCGGTGATGCAGCCCTCCATGTTGTACGAGGACCGCTTCATGCTCGACGTGCGCATCCGCCGGCTGCGCGGCGCGCGCACCTACAGCCAGAAGCCGAACAGCCGCTGCGTCCATGTCCTGCAGCAGCCGTCCGTCGAGGCGATGGACGCGGCGGCGAACAGCTACCGGACCTGGACGCCGTTCCACTATGTCGAGACCCGCAGCGACGAGCGCGAATATTTCAACGGCTGGGCGCGCCACGACCTGATGCTGGAAGGCGGCGCGCTGAAGATCCGCCTGAAGCGCATCGACCTGGTCAATCTCGACGCGCCGTTCGGCAACATCCAGCTGTTCATGTAGCGGAACGCCGCCGGCCGGCGCGCCAACGCCGAACTACAGAAGGATCCAAACGGGATGAGTGAGGAAAAGCGCCGCTACACCGCGGTCGTCACCGGCGGCAGCGCCGGCATCGGCGAGCGGCTGTGCCGCGACATGCTCGACGCCGGCTGGAAGGTCATCTGCGTCGCCCGGCGGCCGGCGCCGATCGACCATCCGGACATGTCCTCGGTCTGCGCCGACCTGCTCGACCCGCAAGAGACCGCAGACGCCGCGGCCGAAATCGCGAACCGGGACGTCACCCACATCGTCCACAACGCCGGGCTGATCCGCCCGAACCTGCTGCCCGAGGTCGTCCCGGAGGATTTGGAGACGCTGACCCACATCCACCTGACGGCGCCGCTGCTGCTGACCCAGGCGGTGCTGCCGAAGATGCGCGAAAACGGCTTCGGCCGCGTCGTCTTCGTAACCTCGCGCGCCTCGATGGGCGTGCCGACGCGCAGCGCCTATTCCGCCACCAAGGCCGGGGTCCACGGCATGGCGCGGACCTGGGCGCTGGAGCTGGCGCCCGAGGGCGTCACCGTCAATGTGGTCGCGCCCGGTCCGATCCTGACCGACAATTTCTGGGGCATAATCCCGAAGGGCTCGGACCGCGAGGCGCGGCTGGCCGACAACATGCCGGTGCGGCGCATCGGCGAGCCGGAAGACGTGACCCGCGCCGTCATGTTCTTCGCCGACCCTAACGCCGGCTTCGTCACCGGCCAGGTCCTGTTCGTCTGCGGCGGCGCCAGCCTGGGCGGGATTTCGCTTTAACGCACTTCCAGCTTCGACAGCCGGGCCCGCGCGATGCCGTAGCGCGTCTTGAGGGCCATCTCGACGGGCAGCCAGACACCGGCCTTCTCCAGCCGCACGACCCACATCTTGAGCGGGCGCAGCTTCGGCACGTCCTTCAGGTGCCGCGCGCGGAAGCCGGCCACCCGCTTGGCGTGCAGCAGGCAGACGGTCGCCTTGCGGGGCAGGTCGTGCCCGTCCACACGCAGCGCCTTGCCGTAGCGATGGAAGGTCAGGTGAACGTCGATCCGGCGCCGGCCCTCGAACAGATTGGCTTCGTACTTGCACGGCGGCCCGCCGCGCGGCGCGACCAGGCCGTTGAGCAAGGCGGTGAGCGGGTCCACGGTCCCGCGCTGCATGTCCGACGGCACCGTCTTGCGCTTGCCCTTGTTCTCCGGCGGCTCGATCCGCGTGGCAATGTCGCCGGACGGCGTCCACTCCATCGTCACGGTGCGGTAGCCGCCCCGCTTCATGAGGTAACGCTGGTGCATCTTCTCCGGCGCCATGACAGCGCCGTCGACGCGCCCGGTGCTGCGCCAGAAGGTTCGATTCTTGGCCAGGGCCTCGACGACACCGGTGCTGCGCGCGTCGAATTCCGCCGTATAGCGGCCGTCCGCAATTTCGGTCCGGAACCGCACTCTGTAGATCGGCAGGCCGCCCCAAGTGACCGTCCACTTCACCGAGATCAGGCGGTCGGCAAGCGTGGCGTCGCCGGCAGCGCCCGCGGCAGACGCCGCAGGAGCGGCGGTCGCAACCGCCGCCAGCAGGCACAGCCCCGCCATGCCGGGGCGCCATGCCGGCATCCCTGCCGCCGGCCGGCGCCCGTTACGTCCTGGATCGTGCGGGTCCGTCACGTCGGCGCCCCTCTTCCCGGAATTGCGGCAGCACCCTACGCCCGTGCCGGCGCGGCGGCAATCGCGCAGCCGCATGCCCCCTGGAAATCCCGGCCGGGCGCCCTTGGACATCGCTGCGCGGCGCCGCCGGACCGGACATCGCAGCATACCGGTTCCAACGCCGCCGGGCTTGATTTCCGTCGGGCCGCTGCGTATGTAGGCGCTCTGCCGGGCCGCCGGAAGGCGGAGCCCGGCGTTTGCTTGATCGCCACAGCAAATTCTGACGGAGCGGGATCATGGCGCGGCGCTGCAGCATCACGGGCACGGGCGTTCAGGCCGGCAACAATGTCAGCCATTCCCAGCGCAAGACGCGGCGGCGCTTCCTGCCCAACGTCCACAAGACCTCGCTCTACAGCGAGGCGCTCGGCCGCATGGTGCGGCTCAAGCTCTCGGCGAGCGGCATCCGCACCATCGAGCACAAGGGCGGCCTCGACGCCTATCTCACCGCCACGGCGGACAAGAAGCTGACCGACGAGGCGATCCGCCTGAAGAAGCAGATCGCGAAGGCCAGGGCGACGGTGGCGGCCGGTTAGGGCAACTCGAACATCAGCAGCAGCGTGCGCTGGAGCGGATTGAAGTTGTCGTCGCTCAGGATGTAGAGCACGGTTTTGCTGTTCGGGCCGCGGCGGGCCGCGATTCCTTCGAAATTGTCGACCGTCATCGACGGCGTGAGGTGCAGGAGCTCCCGGCCGCGAACGGTCCTGCCCGGTGCGACCGCGCTGCGCGGGACCAGAGCGATGCGCGCCGAAACCCCGGTCGCCGGCGTGTAGTGCCGCTCCAGCACGGCGATATCGCCGTTCGGCAGCAGCGTCGCATCGGTCGGCCGGAAACCGCCGGTGCGCGCGTAGGCGAAGGGCCGCCAGCGCCCCTTCCGCCCGATCCAGCCGGCGTAAGCGCCGCCGTCGACGCGCAAATTCTCGGTCAGGAGGAACAACCGGCCGGAACCGATATGCGCAAGGGTCTCTGCGCCGCCGTTCGACGGCGCGGCTGAGAGGCCTTCGGGTGCAGGCCGGAGCGTCGGCCGCGCCGCCAGCGGGTCCGGCGCCGCGGGATAGCGCAAAATCCGGTGCCGGCGCTCGAACGCCACCAGCGCCGCGCCGTCGGGCAGAAAGGCCAGCGCCTCGGCGTCGGCGTTCAGGCCGCGGAGCGGTTTGCCGTCCCGACCGTGCAGCGGACCGATCCGGCCGTCGCCGAGTCCCGACAGGCGGCCCGCCGCGTCATAGCGAATCCGGGCGCGCAGCCAGGCGCCGCGGTCGGAAATCGCCGTGAGATGCGCGCCGTCCCGGCTCACCGCAAGCCCCGAGAAACCGCCGAACCGCGGGTCCGGCGAGCGGACCGCGAGACCGCCGCGATAGAGCAGCGCACCGGCCCGGACCTGCCCTTCGTTCTCCGGATTGAGCGGGACGGCTTCGGCCGCCAGGATAACGGTCCCGTCCGCGGCCGTAGCAGCCGGAACCGCAGCCGCCAGGACGGCCGGCACAACGAGCGCGGCCCGCAGGACCCGCCGGATCGAAGCGCGCCGGCTCACGGTGTTTTGCCTCCGTCCTGTCGCAATTCCGTGCGACACTTGCCTGAGTACCGGACCTGAATATTGGCCGCCCGCGAACCGTCGCTCCCCCGGGGGAGGGGATGGGGCGCGGGGCCGTAACCGGAGGGGTTCTATCATGACCGTTCACCGCCGCAACGTCCTCAAGGGCGCCGCCGCGCTGCCGCTGTCCGCCGTTCTGGCCGACGCCTCGATCACCGCCGCCGTCGCCGCCGGGCTCGACACAGTGTCGATAAAGACCGGGAGCGGCCGCTCCGTCAGCGCGGCCCTCGCCCTGCCCGCCGCGCAGAAGGCCCCGGCCCTCGTGCTGGTCCACGAATGGTGGGGCCTCAACGACCAGATCAAGGCGGTCGCCGCCGACTACGCCCGAGCCGGCTATATCGCGCTGGCGATCGACCTCTATGGCGGCAAGGTCGGCAAGACGCCGGGCGAGGCCCAGGCGCTGATGCGGGCGATGATGAAGGACCCGAAGGCCGGCTTCGAGACCTGCGGCGCCTGGATCGACTGGCTGAACGCGCATCCGCGCTCGACCGGCAAGGTCGGCACCGTCGGCTGGTGCTTCGGCGGCGCCTGGTCGCTCAACGCCTCGATCGCCCGGCCGGTCGACGCCACGGTGATCTACTACGGCCATGTGCTGCGCAGCCCCGATCAACTGAAGAAGCTCAAGGGCCCGGTAATGGGGCATTTCGCCAAACGCGACCGTTTCATCGACGCCAAGATGGTCGCTTCGTTCGAGAAGACGATGGCGGCGGCCGGCAAGAAGGATTCGTTGCAGGTCTTCTGGTACGACGCCGACCACGCCTTCGCCAATCCCTCCGGCGGCCGGTTCGACGAGGCGGCCGCCAAACTCGCCTGGTCGCGGACGGCGGACTTCTTCGCGAAGACCCTGAAGTAGCTGCCAAGCGGCGGAGCGAAGGCCGGATCAGCCGGGAAAGCCCTCGGCGTTTCCAAAACTCGCATTGTGTCACCCCGGACGGAGCGCCGCGACGATGCGGTCGGCCGGGGCGGCACAGCGGATTTTTCGATCGCGCCGGCGAAATCGCGGTCACACCTGCCGCCGCCGCGGCTTTCCAACGGCCTGCGGCGGCACTACAACCGTCCCGCCGTTCAACAACATCCCCGCCGGCCGCCATGGACCCCGTCTATCTCACCGAAGAGCACACCATCTTGCGCGAGACCGCTCGCCGCTTCATCGCGGAGGAGGTGCAGCCGCACGGCGACGCCTGGGAGGACGCCGAGGAGATCCCGCGCAGCGTGTTCGCCCGGATGGGCGATCTCGGATTCTTCGGGGTGCAGGCGCCGGAGGCCTATGGCGGCACGGACATGGGGCCGGTCGCCATGGTCGCCCAGTGGGAGGAACTGGGCAAATCCAGCTATGGCGGCTTCACCGGCAGCACCTCGGCCCATGCCGAGATGGCGGTGCCGCACCTGATCAACGCCGGCAGCGACGAACAGAAACGGCGCCTGCTGCCCGACCTGATCGCCGGCCGCAAGGTCAGCAGCATCGCGGTGACCGAACCGGACGGGGGCTCGGACGTCGCCGCGCTCAAGACAAGGGCCGAGCGCAAGGGCAACGACCGCTGGGTGCTCAACGGCGCCAAGGTGTTCATCACCAACGGCTGCCTCGCCGACGTCCATTTCGTCGCCGCGCGCACCGACCCGCACGCCAAGGGCTCGCGCGGCATTTCCATGTTCATCATCGAGAAGGGCACGCCGGGATTCAAGGTCGCCAAGAAGCTGGACAAGCACGGCTGGCGCTGTTCGGACACGGCCGAGCTGGTCTTCGAGGATTGCGAGATCCCCTACGAGAACATCCTCGGCGAGGAGAACAAGGGCTTCTACGCCGTGATGCTGAACTTTCAGAACGAGCGGCTGGTCGCCGGCGCGATGAACGCCGGCGCGATCCAGAACGCGCTGGACATCACCACGCAATACGTCAAGGACCGCAAGGCCTTCGGCGGCACCCTGTGGGACAAGCAGGTGGTGCGCCACAAGCTGGCGACGCTGGCGACCCGGGCCGAGGCCTTCCGCCACCTCACCTATCACTGCGCCTGGCTGGTCTCCGAAGGCCGGGACTGTGTCAAGGAAGTCTCGATGATCAAGGCGATGGGCGGCGAGCTGGTCAACCGGACGATGTACGATTGCGTCCAGCTGCACGGCGGCATGGGCTACATGCGCGAAAGCCCGATCGAGCGGATGAGCCGGGACGCAAGGGTCGCCTCGATCGGCGGCGGCGCGACCGAGGTGATGCTCGAGGAAGTCGCCAAGCGCATGTGAGGCCCCGGAGCTTCGGGCAGATTTCCCGGGAGACTCCGGTGACGGCGGTCGACGTCGCGGTCGTCGGCGGCGGCTTCACCGGCACCGCCTTCGCGATCCACCTGTCGCGCACGGCCGGCCGGCCGCTCGACATCGCCATCGTCGAGCCGCGCGCCCGGCCCGGCTGCGGCGTCGCCTACGATACCGACGACCCGGACCACCGGCTCAACGCGCCGCTGCAGGTCCATTTCGTTTACCCCGACGCGCCGGACCACCTGCACGACTGGTATGTCGAACGGGGCGGCCCGGTGAGCGACCTGGGTACGGACGACCCCGAGGCGCTGGGCCCGGACGGCAACCTCTATATCCGGCGCGGGGATTTCGGACGCTATGTCGAGGCGCAGCTTCGCGCCCATATCGCGGGCAACGCCTCCGGCTCGAGGATCCGGCATGTCCGTGCCCGCGCCGTCGCCGCCCGCCGGACGGCCGATGGCTATCGGCTGACCCTGGACGGCGGACAAACGCTGGCCGCCCGGCTGACGGTGCTGGCCGCCGGCTACGACCGCCCGCAGGCGCCGCCGCCTTTCGCCGGCGCGGCCTCCGGTCATGCCGGCTTCGTCGCCGATCCGTGGGATGCGGCCCGACTCCGTGACATTCCGGCCGACGCCAGGGTCCTGGTGCTCGGCATGTCGCAAACGGCGTCGGACGCGATCGCCGTGCTGCTGCGCAACGGGCACAACGGGCCGATCGCGGCGGTCGCGCGCCGCGGCCTGCGCCCGCGCGCAAAGCCGGCGGGGGCATCGGGCCCGCCGCCGGATATCGTCGAACGCATCGTGCGGCCGGTCTCCCTGTTCACGGCCGCGCACGGCCGGCACGGGACTGCGCTGAGCCCGCTGCACACGCTGCGCGCCGAAGTGCGCCGGGCCGAAGCCGCGGGCAGCGACTGGACCGGCCCGTTCGGCGATCTGCGGGATTCGGTCTGGGACGTCTGGCCGGCGCTGCCGACGGCGGAACGGCGCCGCTTCCTGCGCCATCTGCGGGTCTGGTACGATGCCCACCGCTTCCAGCTGCCGCCGCAGGTCGAAGCCCGCATCGCCGCCGCCGAGGCCGCCGGGCAGCTGTCCTTCGAGGCGGCCCGCTGCGAATCGGCCGCATCGGACGGCAGCGCCATCTCCGTCACGCTGCGGCGCCGGGGCAGCGGCGAGCGTCGCCGCGAACGGTTCGACGCGGTGGTGAACTGCACCGGTCCCGCCTTGCGGCCGGACCGGTCCGGCAATCCCTTCGTGGCGGACCTGACGGCGCAGGGTCATGCAACGCTCCATCCGGCCGGTATCGGCTTCAACGTCGACCGCGAGTGCCGCGCGCTCGGCGCCGGCGGCCGCGCGGACCCGCATCTGCGGATCGTCGGCCCGCCGGTCTACGGCGCGTTCGCCGACCAGCAGGGCGCGGCCTTCATCGCGCTGCGCCTGTGCGCGCTCATGCCCGGCATCGCCGCTGCGCTGCAACGATAGCGGTCCGCGGGCCGGCCAGCCTCTTGACAGGCCCGTCGTTCGGGAACGGAATCCGTCGAGCGTTATCGTTCCGGAGGGAATCGCGGCACGCGCTCCGACAGGCTCGGGGCAAGCTCCCGGTACACTCCGGAAGGTTCCGGGACTACGCGGGATGAAGTTGATATTTGCAAACGCAAATATCTTCTCCTCGCCCTGAGTTGCCCCGGCTTCAATCCAAAACGTATCGAAGGGCCTGCCCTGAGCGAAGTCGAAGGGGGCCGCATCGTCCGGGACAGAAAGGGAAAGGGCCGATCATGCGCGTGACACGCCGGGCGATGCTGGCCGGAGCGGGCGCTGCGCTGGCCGCGCCGACCCTCGGGAATGCGGCGGCAAAGCCCCTTTCGAAGCGCATTTCGGCGACCGGAGAGCCGGTGCCGGCGGTTGGGCTCGGCAGCTGGATCACCTTCAATGTCGGTAACGATCCGAAGCTGCGCGCCGAGTGCCGCGCCGTGATGGCCGCCTTTTTCGAGGCGGGCGGCGGCATGATCGATTCCTCGCCGATGTACGGCTCCTCCCAGGCGGTGATCGGCGACGCGCTGACGAAGCTGGGCCGGCCGCCGGGCCTGTTCTCGGCCGACAAGGTCTGGACCTCGGCCGCCAACGGCCCGGCGCAGATCGCCGAAACCGCGCGGCGCTGGGGCGTCGGGCGTTTCGACCTGCTGCAGGTGCACAACCTCTGGGACTGGGAGCGGAACCTCGACACCCTCGACGCGATGAAGGCGGCGGGCCGGCTGCGCTATACCGGCGTCACCACCTCGCACGGCCGCCGGCACGGCGAACTGGAAACGGTCATGCAACGCCGGCCGCCGGATTTCGTCCAGCTCACCTACAATATCGTCGACCGGGAGGCGGAGCGCCGGCTGCTGCCGCTCGCCCGGGAGCGCGGCATCGCGGTCATCGCCAACCGGCCGTTCCAGCGCGGCCGCCTGCCGGACCGGCTCGCCGGCCGTCCCCTGCCCGTCTGGGCCAGCGAGATCGACGTGTCCACCTGGCCGCAATTCCTGCTGAAATTCATCCTGTCGCATCCTGCAGTCACGACTGCCATTCCTGCAACCAGCCGGGTCGACCATCTGCGCGAGAACAAGTCGGCTGCCTTCGGGCCCATGCCGGATGCGGCCATACGCCGTCGTATGGCGGAGCATGTGCGCGACCTCTAGGCGGCCGTAGGGGCGCTCGATGGCCGGGTCCTGGGCGCCGGAAGATTTCCTGCTGTTCTCGCCGCGCGCCTACTGGCGGCTGTTCGCGCTGGAAAACGCGGCGGTCTGGCCGGCCCAGCTTCTACTGCTGGCCGCCGGCCTTGTGCTCGTCGCCTGCCTGCTGCGGGGCTGGCGGCCATCCGGGCGGTGGACCGGACCCGCGCTCGGCCTCGCCTTGGGCGCCGCGTGGCTCTGGACCGGATGGCAGTTCGTGGCGCTGCGCTACGGCGCGATCAACTGGGCCGCGCCGATGCTGGCCTGGGGCTTCTATGCCGAGGGCGCGCTTCTGGCGGCGCTCGGGATGTCGGGGCGGGCGGCCTTCACCGGGCGCGGGACGCGGGCCAGGGCGGGCATCGGGCTCCTCGCGGCGGCGCTGTTCGCCTGGCCGCTGCTGGCGCCGCTCGACGGGCGGCCGTGGCAGGAGGCGGAGGTCTTCGCCATCGCGCCCGACCCGACCGCCATCGCCACCCTCGCCCTGCTCGCGCTCGCGCCGCGCAGCCGGTGGACGGTCCCGCTCGCCGTCGTCCCGGTGCTGTGGCTCGCGATCTCTGCGCTCACGCTGTTCACGATGGGCGCCTGGCAGGGCTGGGCGGTCTTCGCCGCCCTGATCGCCGGCCTCATCGCCTGCACCGCGCCGGGGCGGGAAACGGCGAGCGGCCTGTGAAAGACGGGCGGCGGGCTACGCCGAAGGCCCGGTCAATTCGAAGCCCGGTGCGGCGGGACGCCGTCGTCGCTCACCAGGTGGCAGCGGACGCGGTGGCCCTCGCCGATGGTGCGCAGGGCGGGTTCCTCGGCGCGGCAGCGCTCTTCTGCGAACGGGCAGCGCGAGGCGAAGCGGCAACCCGGCGGCGGATCGATCGGGCTCGGCGGATCGCCGACAAGGCGGATGCGGCTCGCCCGGTCGCGCAGGACCGGATCGGCCGACGGCACCGCCGACAGCAGCGCGTTGGTGTAGGGGTGCAGGGGCTCGCGGAACAGCGAGACCCGGTCGGCATGCTCGACCACCTGGCCGAGATACATCACCGCGACGTCGTCGCACATATACTGGACGACGCCGAGATCGTGGCTGATGAACAGGTAGGTGAGGCCGAACTCCTCCTGGAGCCGGCGCAGCAGGTTCAGGATCTGCGCCTGGATCGCCACGTCGAGGGCCGAGACCGGCTCGTCGCAGACGATCAGGTCCGGCTGGGTCGCGAGCGCGCGCGCCACGCCGATGCGCTGGCGCTGGCCACCGGAGAACTGGTGCGGGAACAGGGCCTGCTGCTCCGGGCGCAGGCCGACCAGGCGGAACAGTTCGGCGACCCGGTCGTCGCGGCTCTCCCGGTCGCCGACGTCGAGTTGGTCGAGCGGGGCGCGGACGATCTCGCCGGCGCGCAGGCGCGGATTGAGCGACGAATACGGATCCTGGAAGATGATCTGCATGTGGCGGCGCTGGCGGCGCAGGGCCTCGCCGGAAAGCGGCCCGATTTCCTGCCCGTTGAGCAGGATGTTGCCTTCGGTGACCGGCGCCAGGCGCATGACGGCGAGCGCGGTGGTCGTCTTGCCGGAGCCGGATTCGCCGACCAGGCCCAGGGTCGCGCCGCGGGCGGTATCGAAGGATACGCCGTCCACGGCGTGGACCTTGGGCGCCGGCGCGAACGGGCCCTTGCGCGGCAGGCTGAAATGGACCTTCAGCCCGCGGACCTCCAGCAGATTGTCGGGGGGCGGATTAGCCGCTGCGGACGCTGCCGGGCCCGTCATGCCGCCGCCTCCGTTGCAGAATAGAGCCAGCAGGCCGCGGTATGGTCCTCGCCGACGGCGGTTTCGGGCGGCATATCCTGCGGGCAGCGGTCCATCGCTTCGGCGCAGCGCGGCGCGAAGGGGCAGCCGCCCCGGCCCAGCTCGGCAACCGACGGCACGACGCCGGGAATCTCCATCAGCGGCGGCCGCTCCAGCGCCGGATCGGCCTCCAGATGGGGCACGCAGGCGATCAGGCCGCGCGTGTAGGGATGCTTGGGATTGGTCAGCATCTCGTCGACCGGCGCTTCCTCTACCTTGCGGCCGGCATACATGACGACGACCCGCTGGGCCATTTCCGCAATCGCGCCCATATCGTGGGTGATCAGGATGACGGCGGCTTCGGTCTGCTGCTGCAGTTCTTTCAGAAGATCGAAAATCTGGGCCTGCACGGTCACGTCGAGCGCCGTCGTCGGCTCGTCGGCGATCAGCACCTGGGGCCGGCAGGCCAGCGCCATGGCGATCATCACGCGCTGGCGCATGCCGCCGGACAGCTGGTGCGGATATTCGTCCACCCGCTTCTCCGGCGCCGGGATGCTGACCGCGCGCAGCATCTCGATGGCCCGGTCGCGGGCGTCCCGGCGGCTCAGGCCCTGGTGCAGGCGGACGGTCTCGCCGATCTGGTCGCCGATCGTGTAGACAGGGTTGAGCGAGGTCATCGGCTCCTGGAAGATCATCGAGACGTCGTTGCCGCGCACCTCGCGCATGCGCGCCTCGCTGGCGTCGAGCAGGTTTTCGCCGGCGAGCCGGATGGCGCCCTCGGCGATCCGCCCCGGCGGCACCGGCACCAGCCGCATGATGGCGAGCGCCGTCATGCTCTTGCCGCAGCCGGATTCGCCGACGATGCCGAGCGTCCGGCCGGCCGCCAGTTCGAAGTTCAGGCCGTCGATGACCCGGGAGACCGCGCCGTCCTTGAGGTCGAACTCGACCGACAGTCCCCGGACCTCGAGCAACGCGCTCATCGCTGCCTCAGCTTCGGGTTGAAGGCGTCGTTCAGGCCGTCGCCGATCAGGCTGACCGACAGAACGGTGATGAAGATGGCGAGGCCCGGGAAGGTGACCGGCCACCAGGCTTCGAGGATCTGCGGACGGTTGACGCTGATCAGATAGCCCCAGCTCATCACGTTCGGATCGGAAAGCTGCAGGAAGGCGAGTCCGGCCTCGAACAGGATCGCGATGCCGACCGAGAGCGCTGCCGAGACGATCAGCGGCGGGGCGGCGTTGGGCAGGATGATCGTCCAGATGATGCGCGCGTTGCGGGCGCCGATGGCGCGCTCGGCCTTGACGAAATCCAACTCCCGCAGGCGCAGGAACTCCGCCCGCACCAGGCGCGCCGTGGCGGGCCACGAGACCACGCCGATAGCGATGGAGATGGAATAGATCGAGGGCGAGAAGAGCAGCACCACGACCATGGCGAGCAGGAGGGGCGGCAGCACCTGGAAGAATTCCGTGATGCGCATCAGCACCTCTTCGACCCAGCCGCGGTAATAGCCCGCCAGCGCGCCGAACAGGATGCCGATGGTGATGGTGATCGCCGCCGCCGCCGCGCCGACCGTCAGCGTGGACTGGCTGCCGTAGAGCAGGCCGATGACGAGGTCGCGGCCCTGCTGGTCGGTGCCGAGCAGGAAGCCCTGCTCGCCCGGCGGCAACAGCAGCGGCCCGGCGGCGGCGAACGGATCGACCGGATAGACGAAGGGGCCGAGCACGGTGACCAGCACGATCAGGAGCAGCGTGACAAGCCCGGCCACGGCCGCCCTGTTGGCCCGGAACATGCGCCAGACCTCGCGCCACGGCCGTTCGACCTCGATGACGACGGGCTCTTCCGCCGGAACGGCTGGCGTCGATTCCGTCATGCCCGGGCCGCACTCTTGATGCGCGGGTCGACCAGCCGGTAGGCGAGGTCGGTCAGCAGGTTTGCAACGATGACGATGAGCGCCGAGAAGAACAGGATGCCGAGCAGGGTCGGCGTATCGCGGCGCAGGATCGAATCGAAGGCGAGCGTGCCGAGGCCGGGCCAGCTGAACACCGTTTCGACCAGCACGGCGCCGGAGAACAGGGCGCCGAACTGCAGGCCGGCGAAGGTGACGACCGGCAGGACCGCGTTGCGCAGCGCATGCTTGAACACGACGACCCGCTCGTTAAGCCCCTTGGCGCGGGCCGTGCGGATATAGTCCGCGCCCAGCACGTCCATCATGCTGGCGCGCGAGAGGCGGCTGTAGAAGGCGAGATAGATCGTCGAGAGGGTCAGGACCGGCAGCGCCAGATGATGCAGCACCTCCCAGACATAGCCGAAGCCGGCGGCGCCGAGCGGGCCGCTGTCCATACCGGAGGTCGGGAACAGCGGAATGACCGAGGCGAGCAGAATGATCAGCATGATCCCGGTCCAGAAGACCGGCAGGGCATAGCCGAGCAGGGCGAGGACGGTGATGATCTGGCTGAGCAGGCCGTTCGGCCGGCGCGCGGCGAAGACGCCGAGGAAGGTGCCGAATGAAATGGCGATCAGCAGCGAGGAGACGACCAGCAACAGGGTCGGCGCGAGATTCTCGAAGATCACCGTGGTGACCGGCTGATCGAAGTAGAAGCTGTGGCCGAAGTCGCCCTGGACGACCTTCAGGAGATACAGATAGAGCTGGTCGAGAAAAGGCAGGTCGAGGCCGTAATCCTTGCGGATTTTGGCCAGCATTTCCGGCGAGGCGCCGCCGGCTTCGCCGGCGATGGTCTCCGCCGCATCGCCCGGCGCCAGGTAGAGCAGGGTGAAATTCAGCACCAGCACCGCGAACAACAGCGCCAGGGCATAACCGAGGCGCTTTGCGATGACGGCCGGCAGTCTCACGGCCGGCCTCCGGTGATCGTGGACCGTGGCATATCCCAGCCTTACGCCAAAAAGGCCGGGCCGGCAGCAGAAATCTGCCGGCCCGGCCCGGGATCAGGCGTTACGCTGACGGCAGCGCCCTATTTCGGCTGCTTCTTCCAGTAGATGTCGTCCATCGGGGAGACGATGCCCCAGATGCCGACCGGCGGATTGCCGAGATTTTTGTCATATGCCGTGTGGTACGGCAGGACGCTGATCCAGTAGACCGGCAGCTCCTGCGCCAGAATCTGCTGGAATTCGACATAAAGCGCCCGGCGCTTCGCCTGGTCGGTCTCCTTGCCGGCCGCCTCCAGGAGCTGGTCGACCTTCGGGTTGCAGTATTGCTGGGTGTTCGACCAGATGACGCCCTTCTTGATATTGTTGCACAGATAGGACCGGTGCACGCCGATGACCGGATCGCCCCAGTTGAACGGCAGGTCCATCGTCATGTCGAACTGCCAGTTGGAGATGCGCTTGGCCCAGGTCGGGAAATCCGGCGAATTGCGCACCGTGACCTTGATGCCGACCTTCTTGAGCTGCGCCCGCGCATATTCGGCAATGCGCTGCTGCACATCGGGCACGGCGGGCAGATAATCGATGGTCAGCTCGAGGCGGGTGCCGTCGGCCTTCTTCTTGTGGCCGGCTTCTTCGAGCAGGGCTTCGGCCTTCTTCAGGTTGAGATCGTAGGTCTCCACCTCTTTCGTGTAGAAGGGCGAGCCCGGCACGATCGGCCCGGTCGACGGCGTCGAGACGCCGCGGTGCAATTCCTTCGTGATGAAGGCGCGGTCGATCGCGTAGGCGATCGCCTGGCGGACGCGGACGTCGCTGGTCGGGCCTTCCTTGGTGTTGAAGGCCAGCCAGGTGTTCGGCCCGATGCCGGCATAGCCCTTGTCGGTAACGACGAGATCCTTGTCCTTCTTCAATCGCGCGATGCTCGCCACCTCCGACATGAAGGGCTGCAGGCTGCCTTCGCCGCGCTCCATGGCGATCACGCGGCTCGAGGAGTCGCGGATGATCTTGTAGATGATCCGGTCCATGTAGGGGCGGCCCTTGAGGAAGTAGTTCGGGTTCCGCTCCAGCAGGATGTATTGGGCGCGCTTGTATTCTTTCAGGATGTACGCGCCGGAACCGACGACATTCTTGATGTTGCGCGGATGGGTCTTCGGATTCTGGCCGTCGCCGTAAACGTGCTTCGGGATGATCGGCACGATCGACGTCGACATCGCCAGCGTCAGCGCCGGATGCGGATGCTTCAGCTTGACGACGACGGTGTGGGCGTCCGGCGTTTCGACGCCCGTGACGGCGCCCAGCGAGGTCTTGAACGGATGGTTGGCCTTCTGGGTCTCGATGGAGAATTTGACATCCGCCGAGGTGACGGGCTTGCCGTCATGGAACGTGGCGTCCGTCCGCAGCTTGAAGGTCACCGACTTGCCGTCCGCCGAGGTCGTCCAGCTTTTCGCCAGGTACGGATGGATTTTCCAGTTGGCGTCGGCCCGGACCAGGGTGGCGAAGATGTGCGCGCCCGGCGCCATCGTCGCGATGCCGGACTGGACCGCCGGGTTGAAGTGGCGCGGCACCTGGCTTGAAACCATAACCAGCGTGCCGCCCTTCTTGGGCGTATCGGCGGTAACTGCCGTCGCGGCGCCAGCCGCCACGGTTGCGGCGAGGGCCGCGAGACCGAATTTCCTGAGCATGAAGTTCCTCCCTTCGGAGCCGGGCGGCATTCGGAACCGCCGGGCTGCAACAGCACTGCTCCGCTTCCGGGGCATCGGGCCGTATTTCGCAACCGGCAGGTTTGACACTGCACAGAAGCTGCAATATCGGGTTTGAAGGTGCCCGGAACCGGGCCGGCGGGATATCAGCACATGAAAGCCCTGACAGTCTATACCGCGCGGGCAATTCGCACCCTGAACCCGTCGCTACCCGTTGCCACAGCCGTTGCGGTGCGCGGCGACCGGATTGTCGAGGTCGGCACGCTCGAAACGCTGCAACCCTGGCTGGACGCCCACCCGCACCGGATCGACGACACCTTCCGCGACCGTGTGCTGATGCCCGGCTTCATCGACCCGCATCTGCATCCGACGCTGGCGGCGGTCCTGCTGCCCTGCCACTTCATCACGGCGATGGAATGGAAGCTGCCCGGCCGGGTCGCCGCGCCGGTCAAGGGCCACAACGCCTATCTCGACCGCCTCAAGACGATCGACACGGAGATGGCCGATCCCGGCGAGCCGCTGGTCACCTGGGGCTATCACAAGATCTGGCACGGCACGGTCGACCGGCGGGCGCTCAACGGCATCTCTCAGACCCGGCCGATTTTCGTGTGGCAGCGCTCGTTCCACGAAATCATCGCCAACGACGCCGCCATCGACTGGATGGGCCTGAACCGGGACGAACTGGCGCGCCACGAGCAGATCGATCCGGAAACCGGGCGGTTCTACGAAACCGGCCTGTCCGTCGCACTCAACGGCATGAAGGGCTATCTCTACGCCCCGGAGCGTTTTCTCGGCGGGCTGGAGCAGGTCGCCCGCGCAGTCCATGCCGGCGGCCACACCACGATCGGCGACATGGCGGTGCCGCTCGCCGACCTGGAGATGGAATGGCCGGCGCTGGTGACGGTGCTCGACCGGCCCGACATCCCCTTCCGCTGCCAGATGATCCCGAGGGCGACCGAACGCGGGGCGGCGCCGGGCGACGAGGCGGCCGAGGTCGCGCGGGTCCGGGACATGGCGGCGCGCGGTACGCACCGGCTGCAATTCGGCAACGGCGTCAAGCTGTTCACCGACGGCGGCTTCTACGCCGAACTGATGCAGTTGCAGGAACCCGGCTTCATCGACGGCCATCACGGCGAATGGCTGATGCCGCCGGAGCAGGTCGAGGCGCTGGCCCGCGCCTTCTGGAACGAGGGCTTCCGCATCCACGTCCACTGCACCGGCGACATGGGCCTGGAGCTGGCGCTCGACGTGCTGGAGAAGCTCCAGTTCGAGCGGCCGCGCGTGAACCACCGCTTCACCATCGAGCATTTCGGCGTCTCGACGCCGGAGCAGGTGCGCCGGATCGCCGACCTGGGCGCGCTGGTCTCGGCCAACGTCTACTATGTCCACGAACTGGCCGACGCCTATTACCGGCACAGTTTCGGCCATGAGCGGGCGTCGCAGATCGCCCGGCTCGGGACCGTCGCCCGCCACGGCGTCCCCTTCGCCCTGCACACCGATTTCACCATGGCGCCGGCCCTGCCCCTGACCTCGGCCTGGGTCGCGGTCAACCGGCTGAGCGAGAGCGGCGCCGTCATGGCGCCGGAGGAGCGGCTGACGGTCGAGCAGGCGATGCGCGCGATCACGGTGGACGCCGCCTACATCCTCGGCATGGAGCACGAGATCGGCAGCGTCCGCGCAGGCAAGAAGGCCGATTTCACCGTGCTCGAAGCCGACCCCTTCGAGACGCCGCCGGAAGACCTCAAGGACATTCCGGTGTGGGGCACCGTGTTCGAGGGCGAGCCGGCGCCGCTGGGGTGAGGGCATCCGACTTCCCGCTCGCTGCCGGAGGCAGCCGGATTGCACCGGAAATTGCTACAATGAGACCGTTGCTCCGCGATACGGCGTCATGCGAGATGACGGGACGGTACTTGAAACGAACGGCCGAATTGTCGATTGACCGCCGCCATCGGCCTGCAGGGAGACCCGAGCGATGAACACAGTCCGGCATTTCGTTTCCGGCGATATCTGGGCCGGAACCTCGGACCGCTTCGGCGACGTCTACAACCCGGCGACCGGCGCGGTGACGGCGCAGGTTGCGCTGGGCGGGGCGGCCGAGGTCGACCGCGCGGTTGCCGCTGCGAAGGCGGCGCAGCCGGCCTGGGGCGCGACGCCGCCGGCCAAGCGCGCCGAGGTCATGTTCGCTTTCCGCAGCCTGCTGAAGGCACATGTCGAAGAACTGGCCGAAATGCTGTCGTCCGAGCACGGCAAGACCCGACCCGACGCCATGGGCGAGTTGGCCCGCGGCATCGAGGTGGTCGAGTTCGCCTGCGGCATCCCCCAGCTCCTTAAGGGCGAATATTCCGAAGGCGTCGCGAGCGGCGTCGACAGCTTCGCGATCCGCCAGCCGGTCGGCGTGGTCGCCGGCATCACGCCGTTCAACTTCCCGGCCATGGTGCCGCTGTGGATGTATCCGGTCGCGCTCGCCTGCGGCAACGCCTTCGTGCTCAAGCCGTCGGAGCGCGATCCGTCGGTCGTCCTGCGCATCGCCGGGCTGCTCTCCGAGGCCGGACTGCCGGACGGCGCGTTCAACGTCGTCAACGGCGACAAGGCGGCGGTCGACGCGATCCTCGACCATCCGGACATCGACGCGGTGAGCTTCGTCGGCTCGACCGCCGTCGGGCAGTATATCTACACCCGCGGCACGGCCTCCGGGAAACGGGTGCAGGCGCTGTGCGGCGCCAAGAACCATCTCGTCGTCATGCCCGACGCCGATATGGGCCAAGTCGCCGACGCGCTGATCGGCTCGGCCTACGGCTCGGCCGGCGAGCGCTGCATGGCGGTCTCGGTCGCCGTTCCGGTCGGCGAGGAGACCGCGGACCGGCTGGTCGACACGCTCAAGCCCCGGGTCGAGAGCCTCAAGGTCGCGCCCTATACCGACCCCGCTTCCGAGATGGGCCCGGTCATCACGCGCCAGAGCCTCGACCGCATCCACGGACTGATCGCCGAGGGCATCGACGCCGGCGCGGATCTTCTGGTCGACGGGCGCGATATCCGGCTGCAGGGCTACGAGGACGGCTACTTCATCGGCGGCTGCCTGTTCGACCGGGTGACCACCGACATGTCGATCTACCGGCAGGAAATCTTCGGCCCGGTGCTCTCGGTCGTGCGCGCGGAGGGCTACGAGGACGCCGTCGGCATGGTCAACGACCACGAATACGGCAACGGCGCAGCCATCTTCACCCGCGACGGCGACACCGCGCGCGATTTCTTCACCCGCGCGAAGATCGGCATGGTCGGCGTCAACGTGCCGATCCCGGTGCCGGTCGCCTACCATTCCTTCGGCGGCTGGAAACGCTCCCTGTTCGGCGACCACTACATGCACGGCATGGAGGGCATCCGCTTCAACACCCGCCTCAAGACCATGACCACGCGCTGGCCGGAAGGCATCAAGGAAGGCGCCGTGTTCAATTTCCACGCCGGCAGCGACTGATATGCAGCCAAGGCATTAGAAAGAATTTCTAGTAGCCAGAGCGGGGAAGGGTCCGGCTGGCTCGGCTCTATCGAAATAGGAAGGAACCAATATGGGTCTCGACCAGATCAGCAGCCTTATCGTCTTGGCGGTCATCGTCATCTTCCTGTTCCTAATAGGGCGGGTTCTATGGCGTCTCGGCAGCCGAAAGCGGGACTGATACCGGTTATCGGTCCGGTTCGTCCGGCAGATCGCCCGGCATGCGAATGTCGCCGCGCCCGGCGGATTTCGCAGGCCCGCCACCGAATCCGCACGCCGCGTCCAACCCCTTCCGTGTCACCCCGGACGGAGCGCAGCGAAGATCCGGGGACCAGGGCCATCCGGTACGGCCTGCGCTCGTGGCACTGGTCCCCGGCTCTCCCTTCGGTCGGCCGGGGTGGCACACTTATTTGCGGAATTTGACGAGGGACACGGCGTATCGAAAAATGGCGGAAATATAAGGATGAAGGCAAGAACCCCATGGGCAAGATGCTGACCGCGGCGCAGATCGCAGATTTCGAGCGCGACGGTTATCTGTTTCCGCTGCGCGCCTTTTCCGCCGCCGAAGCGCGGGGATACCGGGATGCGCTGGAGGCCTACGAGGCGGAAACCGGCGACGCGATCCACTCCAACATGCGCCACAAGGTGCATCTGCTGTTCCGCTGGGCCGACGAGGTCGTGCACCATCCGCGCATCCTCGACGCCGTCGCGGACATCCTCGGCCCGGACCTGCTGTGCTGGACCACCAACTTCTTCATCAAGGAGGCCGAGGACCCGGCTTTCGTTTCGTGGCACCAGGATTCGACCTATTGGGGCCTTGAGCCCGCCGATGTCGTCACCGCCTGGGTGGCGTTTACAGACGCGCCGGTCGAGAGCGGCGCGATGAAGTTCCTGCCCGGCTCACACAAGCTGGACCAGATCGCCCACCGGGACACCTACGCCGCCGACAACCTGCTGACCCGCGGCCAGGAGATCGAGATGAGCGTGGACGATGCCCAGGCCGTGGACGTGCCGCTGAAGGCCGGCGAATTCTCGCTGCACCACATCCGGCTGGTCCACGGCTCGAAGCCGAACACCACCCCCGACCGGCGCATCGGCCTCGCGGTGCGCTATATTCCGACCTATGTCCGCCAGGTGAAAATCGACGATTCGGCCACGCTGGTGCGCGGCCGGGACCGCCACGGCAATTTCGAGCACGAGCCGCGCCCGGCCGCCGACCTCGACGACGACGCCCTCGCCGCGCACACCGCGGCAATGCAGCGGATGCTCGGCTCCGTCTATTCCGGCACCGGCGTGACCGAAGCGCGGCGTTGACGCGGAATCCCGCTCCGGTCCCGGTCTGCACGGCGCCGCCGGAAGCGCGGCGCAGGGGCGCCGGGCGGGCGGCGCCGGTGATGGCGGCTTAATTCCGCCTTGCCGCGCGCCGCCCCGAACCGTACCTCGCCGCGATGAAATTTCTCGACCAGGCCAGGATTTTCGTGCGTTCCGGCGACGGCGGCAACGGCTGCGTCTCGTTCCGGCGCGAGAAGTTCGTGCCGGAGGGCGGGCCGGACGGCGGCGACGGCGGCCGCGGCGGCCATGTGCTTGCCGAGTGCGCCGACGGCCTCAACACCCTGATCGATTTCCGCTACCAGCAGCATTTCAAGGCGAAGCGCGGCCAGCACGGCATGGGCAAGGCGCGCACCGGCGCGGCCGGCGGCGACCTGACCATCAGGGTGCCGGCCGGCACGCAGATTTTCGAGGAGGACCGGGAGACTCTCGTGGCCGACCTGGTGACGGCGGGCGAGCGGGCGCTGCTCGCCAAAGGCGGCGACGGCGGCCGCGGCAATATCCATTTCAAGAGTTCGGTCAACCGCGCCCCGCGGCGCTGCGAACCGGGTTGGCCGGGCGAGGAGCGCTGGCTTTGGCTGCACCTGAAGCTGATCGCCGACGCCGGTCTCGTCGGCCTGCCCAATGCCGGAAAATCGACCTTCCTCGCCCGGGTCTCGCGGGCGCATCCCAGGATCGCTGATTATCCCTTCACGACCCTGCATCCCCATCTCGGCGTGGTCGATGCCGGCGACCGCCGGTTCGTGCTGGCCGATATTCCGGGGCTGATCGAGGGCGCCCACGAGGGCAAGGGCGTCGGCGACCGCTTTCTCGGCCATATCGAGCGCTGCGGCGTGCTGCTCCATCTGGTCGACGGCGCGGCTGGCGATACGGCCGCAGCCTACCGCACGATCCGGCGCGAACTGGCGGCCTATGGCGCCGGCCTCGCCGGCAAGACGGAGATCGTGGCGCTCAACAAGGCCGACGCCCTGAGCGCCGGCGAGATCGAGGCCGGCCTCGCGGCGCTGTGCGACGCCGGCGCGGCCAGCCCCTTCGCGATTTCCGGCGTCTCGGGCGAAGGCGTCGATACGGCGCTGCACCGCATCGCCGACGCCGTCGAGGCGCACCGGCATAAAGAGGCCGGGCGCGCGCCGGCCGCCGCCTGGTCGCCGCTATGACCGCCGCCGATAAAGCAATCGGGATCGGGGCGGCCCGGCGCATCGTCCTCAAGATCGGCTCCGCCCTGCTGATCGACGACGCGTTGGGCGCGCTGCGGCGCGACTGGCTGCGCGCCTTCGCCGAGGATGTCGCCCGGCTGCGCAACGACGGCCGGGAAGTGGCGATCGTCTCGTCGGGCGCCATCGCCTTCGGCCGCCGGCAACTGGACCTGAGCGGCAAGGCCCTGGCGCTCGAAGAGAAGCAGGCCGCCGCCGCCGTCGG
This sequence comes from Rhodospirillaceae bacterium, assembly GCA_009840595.1. Lineage (GTDB taxonomy): Bacteria > Pseudomonadota > Alphaproteobacteria > Bin65 > Bin65 > Bin65. The sequence goes on from VXNK01000072.1 coordinate 22,982, forward strand.
CCAGATCCACCTCGCCCACGCCTGGCAGGAGGCGCTGGCCGCCCACGGGCTGACCCTGGCGCAGATCCTGCTGTCGCTGGCGGATACGGAAGAACGCCGCCGGCACCTGAACGCGCGCGAGACGCTCAGCGCCCTGTTCGAATTCGGCGCCGTGCCGCTGATCAACGAGAACGATACGGTCGCGACCGAGGAGATCCGCTTCGGCGACAACGACCGGCTGGCCGCCCGGGTCGCGCAGATGGCGGGCGCCGACCTGCTCGTCCTGTTGTCGGATATCGACGGGCTGTACGACCGCGACCCGCGGCTGCACGCCGACGCCGCGCATATTCCCGAAGTCCCCGCGCTCACCGACGAAATCCGCACGATGGCGGGCAAGCCGCGGCCGGGCTACAGCTCTGGCGGCATGGTGACCAAGCTGGAGGCGGCGCGCATCGCGGTCGGCGCCGGCTGCGCCATGATCATTTCCGACGGCCGCGCGGAGCACCCGATCCGCCGGCTCGACGCCGGCGAGCGCCATACCCGCTTCGCGCCGGCCGCCAGCCCCGGCACGGCCCGCAAGCGCTGGATCGCCGGGGCCCTGGGCAGCGACGCACGGATCGCCGTGGACGCCGGCGCGGCCAACGCCCTGCGCCGGGGCAAGAGCCTGCTGCCGGCCGGCGTTACGGCGGTCGAGGGGAATTTCCGGCGCGGCGACGCGGTGCGCATCGTCGGACCGGACGGCGCCGAGATCGCCATCGGCCTGATCGCCTACGACGCCGAGGCTGCGCGCACGATCGCCGGCCGCCAGAGCGGCGAGATCGAGGCCCTGCTCGGCTACAAGGGCCGCGACGTTCTGGTCCACCGCGACGATATGGTGGAAAGAGAATAGTTAATGGTTTAACAGTTCCCCATCTGTTCGTAGTATCGGAGTCACCGGCGCGGGCAGTCAAGACAATCCGTCAGGGATCAGGGGGAACGGAAAATGGGCTTGGACCTCATACCGATGGGCAGACCGAAACCGGGCCATGAAGAGGAATGGCAACGGCTGATGCAACCGCTCTACGAAGAGCGCGAAGAATCGGACGAGGACACGTCCCGGCGATTGGAGATTTCGGAACCGGCCTACGCAACCGCCGGCGCCCCGCGGGTCGGTTACAGCGAAGAAGCCAACGTCTGGTATCGCGAACACTACAAGAAACCGGTGGGGCTGACCGACGCGGAGTTTCTCGAGGAAGCCAAGGGCTACTACGTCCTCGACCTGGTGGTCGGAAAATGCGACGGCGTACCGGTCTATTCGCACGGCGACTTGTACGACGGGGTCGACAAGACGAGTTTCCGGGGCAAGTTCCTGGAATTCTGCGAGGATCTGCTGGAAGACGACATGCTGCTGTACCGGGCCTGGACTTCGGTGATGCCGCCGGAGGAGGCCGTGGAGTACGGGCAGGCCCTTCTGGCCAGCGCAGAGAATCCCTGGGTCGAACCGCCGCCACCGCCACCACCGCCGCCGCCGGCCCCTCCACCGG